>CAZITQ010000369.1:0-5313 GCA_964542165.1 uncultured Rickettsiales bacterium | reverse complement strand
GCTCAGCGAGGCGGGCGGCGCGGGCGGCGGCGCGGGCGGGGGGGGGGGCGGGGGGGGCCCCCGCCGCGGTGGAGGCGCTGGGCGCGCCCGCGGGGGGGGGCGGCCCCCCCCGGCGGGGCGCCGAGGTCCTCGTTCGCCAGCGGCGCGTGCAGACCGGAACCGTGGAGCCGGCGATGGCCTGGACGGCCGCGGGGCTGGAGCGGCGCGTCACGGCGCTGCTGGCCGACCCGCCGCGAGCGCGGCCCGCGAGGTCCGACCTCGACGTCCGGCTGCTGGCCGTCGCCGCTTCGATCCCCGCGGTGGTCCTGGTGCTCAGCCCCTGGCTGCACCACAACCTCGAGCACCTGATCAACACCCTGTTCTGATCCGAGGAGCCCATGATCCGTTCACGGACAGGTACCCACCTCGCTACTACAATCCGTAGTATCGCCCTCGCCGCCGGGATCATGGCCGCCGCGCTCGCGGGCTGCGACGACAGCCCTGTCTCGGGCCACGGTCACGGCCACGGCCACGGTCACGGCGACGGCCACCGCGGCGGCCACGGCGACGACGAGCCATCCCCCGACGGCTCTTCCCTCGCCTTCACCCGCTGGACCGCCACCCACGAGCTGTTCGTCGAACTGGATGCGCCCGCGGCGGGCCAGCCGATGGCGTACCACGCCCACGTCACCCAACTCGCGGACCATCGGGCCGCCGCCGAGGGAACGCTGACGATCCGATTCTTCGCGGACGAGACCCTCGCCTCGGGCCACGAGGCTGCCCACCAGGCCCGGCCCGGAATCTTCTCGTCCCGCGCCGAGGTGCCCGCCGACCCCGGCGAGTACCAGCTGGAGTTCCGCTACCGGCACGGCGACGAGATGGCGCGCTGGAACGTGGGCACGGTGACGGTGGGAGAGGGCCCGGCGCCGGGGGAGTCCCCGGGCGTGACTCCGGACCCGGAGGGTGAGATCGCGTTCCTCAAGGAGACCCAGTGGCAGATTCCCTTCCGTACGGAGCTCCCGGAGGAGGCCTCGGTGGCCTCCCCGCTGACGGTGCCAGCCACCGTGGTCCCCGATCCGAGGCTCACCGCGGTGACCGCCGCGACCGCCGGTGGACACGTCCTGTGGGGCGGAATCGACCGGGTACCCGTGGTCGGTCAACGGGTGAGCAAGGGAGAGCTGCTGGGACACGTCGTGCCGGGGGCCTCGTCGGATCACGTCTCCCAGCTGAGGGCCGACGCGGAACGCGCACGCGTGGACCGCGACAGCGCGGCCGTGGGGGAACAGCGCGCCACCGACCTGTTCGACCTCGGCCTGCTGCCGGAGCGGCGGCTGGTCGAGGCCCAGGCCGAGCTGGCCAAGGCCCAGGCCCAGCTGGACGCGGCCACGAGCCGCTCCTCGCAGCTGCTGGGTGGCAAGGCGTCGGCGGTCCCCGTCCGGGCGCCCCGGGACGGTGTGATCACCGCGTTGCACCGGGACCACGGCGAGGACGTGGACGCCGGCAAGGTGCTGGTGGAGGTGGCCGACGACGCAGCGGTCCTGGTCCAGGGGCATCTCTTCCAGCTGGATCTGGCCGATCTGACCGACGTCCGCTGGGCCACGCTCCAGCGGGGGGACTGGGACGCCCCGCTGCCGATGGAGACCCTCGGGGGCGAGCTGCTCACCGATCAGGCCGTGGTCGATCCGACCACCCTGGCCGCTCCGGTGGCCTACCGGATCCGCAACGACCGGAAGCTACGGTTCGGCGACCTGATGGAGATGACGCTGGGCACCGGCGACGGCGAGGTCGGCCTCACCGTACCCAGAGGGGCGGTCGTGGAGATCAACACCCGGCCGTACCTGTTCGTGGTGATGAGCGGCGAGTCCTTCAGCCGCCGCAGGGTCGACCTGGGACCCGCCGACGCGGAGCGGGTGCTGATCAGGTCGGGTCTGGGGGCTGACGAGCGGATCGTGTCCCGCGGGGGTTTCGACGTCTACGTCGCCTCCCTCGGCGGCGAACTCGAGTCCCACCGGCACTGAGGAGCGACCGTGGGAGACGCGCTGATCCGATGGTCCCTGCGCAACCGGGTCGCGGCCCTGGCGGTCGCCGCGTTCGTGCTGGTCTACGGCGCGGCCCTGGCCGCCCGGATGCCGGTGGATGTCCTGCCGGACATCAACGCCCCCACGGTCACCGTGATCACCGAGGCCCACGGGATGGCGCCCGACGAGGTGGAGACCCTGGTGACGCTGCCCCTCGAGACCAGCCTCAACGGCGTCTCGGGGCTCAGGCGTCTGCGCAGCTCGTCGGGGATCGGCATCTCGGTGGTGTGGGCCGAGTTCGACTGGGACACCGATCCGTGGGTCGCCCGGCAGGTGGTCTCCGAACGGATCCAGGTCGCCCGGGGGTCGCTGCCGGACAACGTGGCCGCCCCGTTGATGGCGCCCATGTCGTCGATCATGGGCGAGATCATGTTCATCGGCCTGACCGGCGACGAGCAGGTCGACCCGATGGAACTGCGTGACCTGGCGGAGTGGGACCTGCGCCGGCGCCTGCTGGGCATCCCCGGCATCGCCCAGGTCAGCCCCATCGGCGGAGCGCTCAAGCAGATCCAGGTCGTGGCCGACACCGAGGCCATGCGTCAGCTCGGCGTGGGCCACGGGCCCCTGGTGGAGGCGGTGAGGACCGCGTCGGGCAACGCCCCCGGCGGGTTCGTGGAGTCGGGGCACCAGGAGTACCTGCTGCGCGGGGTGGGCCGACCGGCGTCGTTGCAGGAGCTGGAGATGGTGGTCGTCGGCCACCGGGACGGGGTTCCGGTGCTGCTGCGCCAGGTGGCCCATGTCCACCCCGGTCCCGCGCCCTCCCGGGGGACCGCCGCGGTGGACGGCGAGCCGGCGGTGGTGCTGGCGATCCAGAAACAACCCGCCGCCGACACGCTGGCCGTGACCGACGCCATCGACGCGACCCTCGACGACGTGGAGGCGACGCTCCCCGCGGGGATCACACTGCACCGCCACGGGTTCCGCCAGGCCCGGTTCATCGAGACCGCCATCGGCAACGTCCAGCGGCACATCGTCGAGAGCGCGCTCCTCGTCGTCCTGCTGCTCACCGTGTTCCTGATGAACTGGCGCACCACGGTGATCTCGCTGGTGGCCCTGCCCCTGTCGCTGTTGACCGGTGTCCTGGTGCTCGCCGCCATGGGCGACTCGTTCAACACCATGACCCTGGGGGGCTTCGCCATCGCCATCGGGGCGCTGGTGGACGACGCGATCATCTACGTGGAGAACGTCTTCCGACGGCTGAGACAGCGGGCGGATCTTCCCCCGGAGGAGCGGGCGCCGTTCTTCGACGTGGTCTTCGACGCATCCCGCGAGATCATGGGCTCCATCGTCTACGCCACCGCGGTGATCGTGGTGGTGTTCTTGCCGCTGTTCTTCCTCAGCGGACTCGAGGGGCGGCTGCTGGCCCCCCTGGGCAAGGCGTACGTGGTCAGCATCTCCGCGTCGCTGCTGGTGGCGATCACCATCACGCCGGCGATGTGTTCGCTGCTGTTGCGGGACGTCGCGGGTGGGGGCGGGCGGCGGGACAGCTGGCTGGTGCGCCGGGTCAAGGGCCTGTACCGACCGATCCTGGAGGCCACGCTGGCCCGCCCCAATCGGGTGCTGGCGGGGGCCCTGGTGGGTGTGCTGGCGGCGCTGGTGCTGTTCCTCTCCTTCGGCCGCAGCTTCCTGCCTCGGTTCAACGAGGGCAGCTACACCATCGCCGCGGCCACCGCCCCCGGGACCACCCTGACGGATTCGGACCGGATGGTCGACCGGCTGGACGACGCGCTGGTCGAGCTACCCTTTGTGACCTCGGTGATCCGCCGCACCGGCCGCGCCGAGAACGACGAGCACGCCCAGGACGTGCAGTTCTCCGAGCTCGAGGTCACCGTGGAGCCCGGCGGGCTGAGCCGCGCCGAGCTCACGCGCCGGGTGCGCGAGGTGAGCGAGGTCCCGGGACTGGTGGTCTCGGTGGGCCAGCCCATCGGCCACCGCATCGAGCACATGCTGTCCGGGGTCAAGACCTCGGTGGCGGTCAAGGTGTACGGGGACGACCTGGTCATACTCCGGGCCGTGGCCCGCCAGATCGAGGGCGCCATGGCCACGGTCCCCGGGGTGGTCGATCTGGCCGTGGAGCAGCAGACCGACATTCCCCAGATCGTGGTGCGGCCCCGCTACGCCGCCCTGGCCCAGCTCGGTCTTCGCCCGGGAGAGCTCTCCGAGTTCATCGAGACCGCCTATCTGGGCCACGTGGTCGGCCAGTGGTGGGAGCGACAGCGGGCCTACGACCTGGTCGTGCGGTATCCGGAGTCCTTCGGCGACGATCTCGAGGCCGTGGCGCAGACACCCATCGACGCCGACGGCTCGGCCTTCGTGTCGCTGGAGCAGGTGGCACGGGTCGACGCCACCCTGGGTCCCAACCTCATCAACCGCGAGAACGTCCAGCGCCGCATCGTCGTGATGGCCAACGTCGAGGGCCGCGACATCACCGGGGTGGTCCGCGACATCCGGCGCAACATCGGCGCGCTTGTGGAGATGCCCCCCGCTGTCCACGTGGAGTACGGCGGCGAGTTCGAGAGCGAACAGCGCGCCAGCCGGACGATCTTCGCGCTCTCGCTCCTGGCGGTGGCGGCGATGTTCGCCATCCTCTGGGTCGCCCTGCGTTCGGCCCGCGACGCAGCGCTGGTGATGGTGAACCTCCCGCTGGCCCTCGTCGGCGGTGCCGTGGCCGTGCTGGCCATGGGCGGGATCCTGAGCGTCGCGTCGCTGGTGGGCTTCATCACCCTGTTCGGCATCGCGACCCGCAACGGCATCCTGCTGATCACCCACTACCGTCACCTGATGCGGGAGGAGGGCGAGGAGCTGCTGGGGGCCCTGCGCCGCGGCTCCATGGAGCGCCTGGTCCCGATCCTGATGACCGCCGCGGGCACCGGCCTGGCCCTCATCCCCCTCGCCCTGGCCCTCGACGAACCGGGCAACGAGATCCAGGCCCCCATGGCCCTGGTCATCCTCGGCGGCCTGATCACCTCCACCCTGCTCAACCTCGTGGTGGTCCCCGCACTGATGCGCCGCTTCACCCAGCCCCGTGGACCCGGGCCGAGCTGAAAAACAAACCTCTGCGGAGGGCGGGCGGGGACGGACGGGGGCAATGCTTGCGGTACGAACACATAGATGAGGGAGTGGTGGGCGATACAGGATTTGCCCTCCCGTCGTCGGCCCTCACCGCCCCCACCCTCCCGGCCTCAAACAAACAAAAAAAACCCGCCCGCCCCGTTAACCACCCAAAACCCCCCCCAGGGGCCGGTTAAGGGGCCCC
>CAZITQ010000368.1:0-5366 GCA_964542165.1 uncultured Rickettsiales bacterium | reverse complement strand
GGTCCAGGTAGTCGATCTTCAGGGGCCAGATGTAGCTGAAGTAGTAGTCCGGCTGATGGAAGAACGACAGCAGGTGGGGGATCGAGAACGCCAACGTCGCCTGGACGACGATCACCACCGCCGTGCGGACGATCTGATACCGGTTGTGGCGGTACTTGCGCATCATCCACAGGCCGCCCGCGGTGATCGCCACCGTGTACAGCAGTCCGTAGAGGCTCCAGCGGCCCGGATTCATCGCCTCGACTGCCGAGGCCGGCAGGAACAGATCGAACAGCCCCCTCCCCCACTCGTCCAGCAGCGGTCTGCCGAACAGCACCTGGTCCAGCGGGGTCCACGACGACGAGTAGAAGCCCGAGTACAAGAAGACGTAGAACACGAAGAGCAGGACGAAGACCACCCAGGCCAGCGCGCCCCGATTGTGCAGGTCGTGGAGGACGTAGCCGGCGGTGGTCTGGCGCCTCATGGCGTCGCCTCCCCGCGGACCCGTGCGTCCACCGGCGTGTCCTGCCGCGCCATGGCCGAGACCCGCACCCGGCCGAACTCCACGTCGTACTGGGCCTGCTCCAGGCGAGCCATCACGTATTCGGGGGCGCGGCGCTCCTCGACCCACCGCTCCAGCACCTCGTGGTTCCAGCGGGACCCCAGCATGTTGAAGCCCAGGACCCGGTCCCCGTCGTGCACCACCCGGACCGAGATGTCCGCCCCGGGCATCTGCAAGTAGATCGACCGCGCACCCGCGGGTGCGCGCATCACCTCGCCCACCGTGGTGTACTCGATGTCGAAGAACTTGCTGCTGTTGAAGAATGTGGGCGGGTGGTAGGGCCGCCGATCGCCGAACAGATTGTGTCCCACCACCTGGCCCTGACGTTTGGCCGAGTACCAGATCAGCTCGTTGAAGGTGGTCCCGTCGGGCCGACGGATCTCCGCGCAGTCCCCGCAGGCGAACACGCCGGGCAGCCCGGTCTCGAGGGTCTCGTCGACGAGGACGCCCCGGCCCACCGCGGGAGCGTCCTGGAAGGCGGCCAACCGGTCCACGTTGGGGGTGACCCCCGCGGTGATCCCCAGCATCTGACAGGGCAACTTCGCCCCCGACCTGGTGACCACACCGGCCACGCGCCCCGCCCGGTCCACCTCCACCCGTTCCATCTCGTCGGCGAGGCGCACGTCGACGCCGTGGCTCCGCATGTGGCGGGCGACGAACTCCGCCTCCTCACGCCCCAGGGCCACGGGCCAGTAGTAGGGCTCGCGCACCAGGAACGTCACCTGCACACCGTGGTAGGCCAGGCACTCCACCAGCTCGATGCCGATCAACCCGCCGCCGACCACCACCGCCTGGCGCGTGCTGGGGGTCAGACGCTCGCAGGCGTCCAGGTCCTGCATCGAGACGAAGTGCACAAGCCCGTCGCGCACCGCGTCGACCCCGGGCCAGTGGAGCACCCGCGGGCGCGCGCCCACGGCGAACACCAGCCGGTCGTACGGCAGGCTCGCCCCCCCCTCCAGCCGGACCTGCCCTGCCCCCGCATCCAGGTCCACCACCCAGTCCCGGACCCGGGAGATGCGCTTGCGGTCGTAGACGGCCCGTTCGTGGGGTTCCAGGTCCCGGCGGTTCAGCCGATCCTGGAAGGCGTACATCAGGGCCGTGCGCGAGAAGAAGTAGTCGGTCTCGCCGCTGACCACGGTGATCCGGGCTCCGGGGTCCCGGTCCCGGGCGGTGAACGCACAGGTGATGCCGGCCACGCCGTTGCCGATGATCACGATGTCCAAGCGCGCCTCCCGGTGTGCATCCGTCGTCCCGTGCCTTCCTTGGTAGCAGCCGGCACCACGGCAACGCAAACGACTACGGCGTGACGTTCAGCGACCAGTCGTAGGTCAGATAGCTGTCGAGCGCCACGTCCCCCGCACCTCCGTCGCGGTAGGTCTCGATGAAGGCCTCGACGGAGCCGAATTCCGCCACGAAGTCCTCCCCGTACCAGTCGAAGAGCCTCGAGATGCCGTCGGGGCCGGCGCCCTTGACGTCGTTGTTCGCGAACGCGACCGACATCTCGTCCAGCTGCTCGTCCAGGACCTCGGGGCGGTAGGCGTAGGGCGCCGACGGTCGTAGGTTGGGACAGCCCAGCGAGGCGCAGTTGAGCGCCACGTGGATCCGGGAGTCGACGTTGCCGTCCGGGAACACGTCGGCGTGCGCGGCCTCGAGGTAGGCGCGAACGTCGGCGTCGGCGCTGCTCACCGACGGGTGATCCCAGTCCCCCCGCAGCACCCCCTGCTCCACCTGGTTGAGGCTGAGCAGCTGGCCACCGAAGCCGTAGATCGGATCGTCGAAGAAGATGCCGCTGTCCAGCACCGAAAATCCGTGATCGCCGCCGTATTGCTGGACGACGCCCAGGACCACGGCGGCGTTGTAGCCGTTGATCCAGTACGCCAGCCGCTCGCGCTCGTCGATCAGGCCCGCCGGATCCACCGTGTTGACCATGGCCACGTACTGATGAAGCAGGAAGCTGGCCTCCCCCTCCTCGGCCAGGCCGTCGTAGTCCACCAGCACGTAGACACCCTCCGCGCTGGTCTCGACGTGCTCGCCGAGGAGGGCGTCCCACAGCAGGTGGACACAGCGATCGACCTCGGGGAAGTCGGGGAGCTCGGAGACCCCCCCGTGCTCCAGATCGTCGGGGTACTTGACCCAGGTGCCACATCCCCCCAGCAAGAAGGCCGTTCCCACGACCGCCGCTGCACTCCACGTCCAACCGATTCCACTCATCGTTGTCTCCCGGGGCGAGGCGCCCACTCCGGTCACCGTTTGATCGACGCACCCACCGAGAAGCCGATGCCCTGCGAGCTGTTCCGAGCCCACACGATGGGGTCGAACGAGGCCTCCAGGGCGAAGTTCTTGAACACGAAGATCCCGATCGAGGGCCCGAGGACCAGATAGGCCTTGGTGACCTCGTCGCGCTTGAATGGGGTCACTCCCGAGACCGTGAACCCGGCCCATCCCCGGGCCCCCAGCCCCACGCCGAGCTGTCCCGCGAACACGAAGCTGTCCAGGAACGCCCGCGAGTCCCCCTCGCCGACGTACCCCTCCGTGCGGAAGCGGTACCCCGCCTCGGCCCAGGCGTACATGGGCGTCTTCGGGATGCCCCCACCGATGGAGAGCCATGGGGTGACGTCCAGCTGCCCGTCGCCGAAGGCCGGGAAGCGCGTCGCGTAGCTGCCCTTGATCCCGCCCACGTCGTACATCGGTACCTTGAACTCGAGACGAATCGCCGACGTCAGGTTGGGGATCGGCGGGGACCACTGGATCGCGACCAGCGCATCTCCACCCCCGGTGTGCAGGTACCCCGCCCCGTCGGGGAAGGTGTTGCGTGCCACGGTGTACGGCAGGTAGCCCTGCACGTGGAAGCCCTTGAAGATCCCCACCTCGAAATACGCGAAGGTCGACGCCCCCAGGTACTTCACGCCCTCGCGTACCGTGCCCGTGCTGTCCACGAAGGTCGAGGCCGCGAAGAAGCTCTCGCCGCCCTTGACGTAGAATTCGCCGCCACCCTTGGTCCAGGGGCCGGCCTGGGCGGCGGGCGCGGCCGCCAGCGCCGCCAGGAAGGTCCCGACCCACACCAGCGCCCGCAGGCCGCTCGTGTCCCCACGGACGCGTCTCTCTCTGTCCCCGTTCATGCCTGACCTCTCGAGACCGGTGTTTCCGGTCGCTACACCCGAGCCGGTCGGCTCAGAAGGACCCGTTGAGGGCCCAGTCGTACTCCAGCCACTCGATACGGACGTCCGGCGAGGCGACCGCCTCGTCGGAGAGATAGCTCGCGAAGAACCCCCGGATCGCCGCCTGCTCGTCACCGCCGCCGCCGCGCTGGGCGTACTGGGCCACGAAGTCCCCGCCGTACCACTCGAAGATCCGCGACGCGTGCAGGACCTTGCCCCCCGCGTCGAAGCGGTTGCGCTCGATGTCGGTCAAGAAGCCCCTGGAGGCCTCGTCCATCTGCGTCTCCAGCGACGCGCCGACGTAGGCCCAGGACTGGAGCTTGGGGCAGCTGCGAGCCGCACAGACCAGGACCATGTGCAGGCGCGCGTCCGGGTATTGCTTGCGCAGGATCTCGTGCTCGACGTGGTTGAGGGAGACCTCCTGACCCGCCAGGGAGAACGTGGGGCGATCCCAGGGCTCCTCGATGTCCCGGATGCTGTCCAGGGGACCGTTGTCGAGGATCAGCGCCAGAGTCGCCGCGTTGTACGCGTTGATCCAAAACGCCATCGCCTGGGGACGGTCGAAGGCCGCCAGTTCCTCGGGCGTCACCGACGCCAGGCCCGCGAGGTAGCTGTCCAGGCCACCACGATCCGCCGCCAGGTCGCCGTAGCGGACCTGGCCCTCGGCCACGTACGTGCGCAGGACCGAATCGAAGAGGACGTGGCCCTGATCGAACGGCGCCACCTGGGCCGAACCCGCCGGGGCCTTGTCCTCCACGCTGGCGCTCGCGGATTCCACCGACTCCGCCTCGCCGCACCCGGACACGCCCAGCAGCACCAGCATGCTCAACAGCAGACGCACCACCATTCCCCACCTCCACTTCTCGTCTCTTCCCACGACGCCGGGCCACCTCGACTTCCACGGTTCGGCAAGCCGCTGCCCTCGAATGAGGTGGAGTCCGTCGCCCCGGGGAACCGTTACACCCCTGGGAGGTAATTTCCATGATTTTGGTGAACTACCGCCGTCCGCCGATCGGCGGAGGGCTTCCCCCCACCGGGGTGTTCCACGCATAATTCGAGTACGATCGATCCGAAGTTCCAGGGATCGGATCCGGACGCAGGATGGTGACATGACACAGGCCAAGGAGCTGTCGAAGAAACCCCTCTACCGGCTGAGCGACGGCAAGAAGCTGGGCGAGATCAAGGACCTGTACCTGGACGGCGAGGCCAAGCGGCTGTCCGCGGTCTTCTTGGGCAAGGAGGGCGTGTTCACCCGCAAGACCCTGGTGGTCCTCCAGGATCAGGTGAGGGTGATGGGCGTGGACGCCTGGCTCACCGCGGGTGGCTCCGAGGTGACCGATCTCAAGGAACTCGGCGGCGGTGAGGCCTTCATCCTCTGCGGCGACCTCCGCGGTCGCGAGATGGAGACGGCGCGCCAGACCAAGATCGGGACCGTCGGGGACATCGACGTGGACGACACCGGGTACGTGGTCGGCTTCACCCTGGGCAAGGTGCACATCCAGGGACCGGTGGCCAAGCGCGGCATGGTCCCGCGGGCCTCCATCGAGAGCCTCGGCGACGACAAGACCCCGATGATCGTGGATCTGGAGTCCGCCGAAGCTGCGGCGTTCGGCGAAGACGACTCCGAGTAGGGACGGGGTCCGCTCCCCCTGCCCCCCGGGACTAGC
>CAZITQ010000367.1:0-5366 GCA_964542165.1 uncultured Rickettsiales bacterium | reverse complement strand
CCTCCCTGGTGGACGTGGCCACCAACCACATCATCCTCGACATCACCTTGCTGGCGAGGAAGCTCGACCGGGACTGCATCGGCGACGTGGCCCTGATGATGCGGCCCCACCTGCCCACCGCCGGCTGACCCTACGTCCGTCTCCAGACGGCCAGACCCCCCAGGGCCGCGTTGAGCGACGCGAGCGCGGCCGCCATGCCCGTGGTGGTATGGGCGATGCCCAGGCCGGACATGTACAGGTGGAACTGCTTGTCGGGATCGACGCTCAGGACCGCGCGGGTCAGCTGATACAGGCCGGCGCTGGTCCCGCAGACACCGACGAGCGCGGTCGCGGCCACGAGCCCGACGATCAAGGCGGTGTAGTTGCGGTCTCGGCGCATCAGCTGCAGGACATTGCAGGCCAGGGCCCCCAGGCCGAACAAGACCACCGCGTACATGAACGGACCGCCGACTCGGAACATCTCCAACATGATTCGTACCTCGTTTCGCCGGCTGGGCCGGCGGGGTGGTGTCCGCTCCCGGGGCGCTCGTTCGCGGACGGTTGCCAGGGGAGGATTCACGGGGCGTGCCAGCTGGCTCGCAGGATCCGCATCACCCTGTAATCATTGAGGAACGGACGAATCGATGGCGGTCACGGGTTCCAAGGAGCGGCGTCGGCGCGGCGAGAACTTGCGCCGCGGAGCAAGGGCTCGCCGCGATCGAGGTTGTCGTTATGATGGTCGGACGAAGGACCGGGGCGGACCATGGCTGACCAGGGACGGACGGGGACACGACGCACGGCGCGCCTCTCCGAAGAGGCGCTCCAGCGGATCCGCGAACGCCTGCTCGAGCAGCACACAGGGGAGCGGATCTCCCTCCTGATCTACCCCCGTGACGGCGTGCAAGCGATCCCCCTCCACGAGGGACGGCGGATCGTGATGGGCCGCTTCCCACCGTCCGACGTGACGGTCCGCGACGCGAGCCTGTCGGCTGAACACGCGGCGATCACGCGCCGCGACGGCCAGGTCTGGGTCGAGGACCTGGGCTCCACCAACGGGACCCGCATCGACGGCACGCCGGTGGATCGAAGCCTCCTGGAGCCCGGGGCCGAGCTGATGCTGGGCGCGGTGGTGGCCGTGGTCCACGCCGCTGGAGATGCGGGGGAGTCGGCGCGCGCCCTCGTGGGACACGAACGGCTGGTCCACGACCTGGAGACCGAGATCGAACGCGCCCGGAGCTTCCGGCGGAGCCTGGCACTCGTGATGCTCCGTCGACCCGGCCATCACGCCAGCCACTGGGCTGCGAACGTGGGCGAGCAGCTCCGCCCCTTCGACCGGGCCGCCCTCTACAGCGGCGACACGGTCGAGGTCCTGCTGCCCGAGGCAGACGTGGACCGGGCGATGGCGATGGCGAAGCGGGCGGCCCACGGCGGCGGCGTGGCCGGTGTGGCCGTGTTCCCCGACCACGCCACCACCTCCGAGGCACTCCTGGCGGCCGCACGGGGGGCCATGGCCCACAGCACCAGCGATTCCGCTGTGTCCACGGCCACGGCAGACCCGAGCGGTGATCCGGGGGGCGAGGGCAAGCGACCGGTGGTGCGCAGTCCCGCCATGCGGGAGGTGTTCAACGTCGTCGGCCGGCTGGGTGCAGCGGACATCCCCGTGCTGATCCTCGGCGAGACCGGGACCGGCAAGGAGGTCCTGGCCCGGGCGATCCACGGGGGGGGGCGACACCGGAAGGGCCAGCTGGTCTGCGTGAACTGCGGCGGCATCCCCTCGCAGCTGGTGGAGAGCGCCCTGTTCGGCCACGAGCGAGGCGCATTCACCGGAGCCGAGCGCCGCGCCGAGGGCGTGTTCGAGGCGGCCCGAGGGGGCACGGTCCTCCTGGACGAGGTGGGCGAGCTCCCCCCCGGCGCCCAGGCCGCCCTGCTCCGCGTCCTCGAGAACAAGCGCTACTGCCGGGTGGGCTCCACCGAGGAGATCCGGGCCGACGTCCGGGTGCTCGCGGCCACCCACCGGGACCTGGAGGCGATGTGTGACGAGGGGAGCTTCCGACGGGACCTGTACTACCGCCTGGAGGCGATGACCCTGCGGCTGCCCCCCCTGCGGGAGCGGATCGAGGAGATCGAACCTCTGCTCCGACGCTTCCTCGACCAGGCCAGCGAGGCTGCCGGGCGGTCGATGGAGGGGGTGGATGGAGAGGCCCTCGAGCGCCTCCACGGGTACGGCTGGCCCGGCAACGTGCGGGAGCTGCGCAACGTGATCGAGCGGGCGGTGGTCATCGCGCGGGACGAGCGGATCACCGTCGAGGACCTGCCCGAGAAGGTGCAACGGTCGGACGTGGCGGCCCCCCGTCCAGCCGAGCCGGTCACGAGCGAGGGCTCGCTGAAGGAGCGATTGGCCGAGGTGGAGGCGAGGTTCATCCTCGAGGCGCTGGAAGCCGCCGGCTGGGACCGCAGGCGTGCCGCCGGAGACCTGGGCCTCCCCCTGCGCACCCTGGCCCACAAGATGCAGTTGCACGGCATCCGTCGTCAGCGATACGACCGGGACTGAATTCCCCAGGCTGGGTCAATCTACCTTGCCGGTGTCCTCTCCGCCGAGCCAGGGCAGCTGGACCGTCTCCAGCGTTCCGCCGGTGGCCCCGTCGGATGTCCGGACGACGTCGAGCGACAGGACCTCACCCTGCTGGAAGCAGCCGCCGCCCAGGGTGCAGGTCGCGTCACGCTCGCAACGGCAGTCCCCCAGGCGCTCGGCCAGGTCCCAGACGCCGGTCACCGCGTATCGGTTCAGCGCCACGACCACGTCCCCGGGCTGGACCGGGGCGGCTTGGGATGATCGGCTGACCACCACGCGGCCCGGGGATCCGGGGAGCCCGCCCTCCTGCTCCAGCTCGATCCCCAGGTGCCAGCGCACCGACGCGTTGAGGTAGGACGGCGTCACCAGGGCCACCAGCTCCTGGACCCTTCCGCTGGCCAGGGTGCGGCCGCCCAGAAGCGCCAGCGCCAGGAGGAGCGGCAGCGCGAGCCGCCAGGGCCGGACGGCGGGGCGGGTCCGGCCGGCGATGGTGAGGGTGGCGACCACCACGGCCAGGGCCGTCCAGGCCACCACGCTCCAGGGGGTCTCGAAGATCACCGCGTCGGAGAACCTCCGGGCCATGGCCAGACCCTCGACCACCTCCTGGTCCCTGAACTCCTCGAAGAGGTGCATCTGCCGCTGGACGTCCACCGCCCGGGCGGCGGCGGCCACGGCCAGGACGGTGCAAGCGGCCACGAGCCAGCGGGCGCGGGCCGCCCGATCGTCGTCCGCTGGGCCCGCCAGGGCGGCACAGGCCAGGGAGCAGGCGACCAGGACCAGCAGCACGAACAACGGCGCCGGTCCCTCCGCGTCCGCCCGGGCCGTCAGCAGGGGATGGACCACCCACAGGACCCCACCCCCGACCAGGGCGAGTCCGAGCTGGGTCAGGGCGGTACGGTAGCCGCCCCCCCCCGCCACCGCCCGCTGACCCAGGGCGATGGCGACGGCCGCGGCCAGCAACAGCGCCGCCATCAGGACCAGCCCCGCGAGGTCGGGGTAGAGGGAGATGGCCAGGGCGCTGTTCACGAAGCGGTACATGTCCGGGTGGGCGTCGTGGTTCCACACCTCCAGAGCCCGCAGCGCCATGGTGCCCCCGGACACGGTCGCCAGGCTGCCGAGGAATGCGGTCAGCAGCGGCAGGGACAGCAGACCGACGACGGGCACGGTGCGACGCCGCCAGCCCAGCCCCTTGAGGCCCACCATCCCGCAGGCGAGCAGGCCCGCACCGGAGATGCCCCACATGAAGGGGCCGCCATGGGACAGCACGCGGGGCAGATCGTCGAACAGCAGCAGCAGCGATCCCAGCAGGACGGGCGCCCCCACCAGGCACCCCAGACCGAACCAGCCGGCGCGGCGGAGGTGTGAGGGTGGCGGGGTCTCGCCGGTCCGGCGCACCGGCTCGGTCTCGTTCTCGGACTCCACCTCGGCCACGGTCGCCGCGTCGTCCGCCTGCCACACCACCGTGGGGGACTCCCCGGGAAGGTGTGTCTCGCGGCGGGCCGCGTCGATCTCGCCCAGGGGGGGATGGAACCCGAGGCGAAGCTCCTCGGCCTCCCCCCCGGGTTCGGCGAGCAGCGAATCCACCAGGGACTCCCAGCCCGTATCTCGGCCAGCCCTCCCGGCACGCTCGACGACCCGGTCCCCGTCGGCCATCAGCGACCCGGTCTCCCGGCGGGCGAAGGAGCCCAGCAGCTGCATCAGCTCCCGACACCCCAGGTCGTCGCCCAGCCGGTCGCGCACGTCCCGGAGGTCCTCTCCCAGGGCCAGGGCGTCGGGGTGTCGTGCACCCCTGTCGTGGGCCAGGCAGCGGGAGAGCACCGGGGCCATCTCGGGCAGGGCCTCGTCGACCAGACCGAGGCGCGAGCGGTACTGGCCCGCGGCCACCGCGACCATCATGCTCTCCAGGTCCGCGGAGGGGACCAGGGGCTCGCCGGTCGCGCACTCCAAGAGGATCGCCCCCAGGGCGAACAGGTCGGATCGGGCGTCGATGCCCTCGGGATCCTCGAGCTGCTCGGGGGAGACGAAGCCCGGAGTGCCGCGGATGCCGCCCTCCTCGCGGGTCGAGAACAGGGCGCTGGCCGAGCGGGCGATACCGAAGTCCATCACCTTGGCAGGACCCGCCGCGGACACGATGACGTTGCCCGGCTTGAGGTCCCGGTGGATCAGGTTCAGGGGCTCGCCGTCATCGCCCCGGGCGGTGTGGGCGTAGTGCAGCGCGTCACAGACCTGTAGACCCAGGTCCAGGACCGCCCCCCACGGCAAGCGGAGGCCCCGCGCCCGGACGCCGCTCAACAGGGCACGGAGGGTGGGGCCGTTGACGAACTCCAGGGCGATGTAGAACCGGTCCCCCACCATGCCGAACTCGTAGGTGTCGGCGAGGTTGGGGTGCCGCAGCTGCCCGCCGAGACGTGCCTCGTCGATCAGGGACCGGGCCAGCGCCTCCGGCTCCTCGCCCCCCGACGTCCGGATGGCCTTGATCGCCACCTCCTTGCGGAACCCCATCGGCCCCCGCCGCACCGCCCGGTACACCCGGGCCATGCCGCCCTCGCCCAGGAGGGAGACGACCTCGTAGGGGCCGAAGCGGTCCGGGAGGTCATGGAGAGGGCGGTCGGGCAGGGGACGTCCTCCAGCGATCTCTCAGGTCCGCTGCCGCGCACGGGCGGCGCGGCGCGTTCGCGCCGACTCGGGCTCGGATCGGGGCTCGGGCTCGGGCTCGGGATCGGGATCGGGATCGGGATCGGGCTCGGACTCGGACTCGGACTCGGGCTCGGTGGTCCGGCACACCGGCTCGGGCTCGGTGGTCCGGCACACCGGC
>CAZITQ010000366.1:0-5394 GCA_964542165.1 uncultured Rickettsiales bacterium | reverse complement strand
GTCCCCGTCCAGATCGGCCTCGTCGGCCGGCAACGTGCCGTCGCAGTCGTTGTCCGCCCCGTCACAGGACTCCAGCGCCCCCGGGTAGGTCCAGTCGTCTCCGTCGTCGCAGTCCCCGTCGCACTCGCTCAGCCCGTCCAGGTCGTCGTCCGCCATCTCGTCGGTGGCCTCGTCGCAGTCGTTGTCCAGCCCGTCACAGAGTTCGGGTGCGCCGATGTACACGGTGGCATCGCCGTCGTCGCAGTCCCCGTCGCAGTCGCTGATCCCGTCCCCGTCCTCGTCCCCGTCCTCGTCGGTGAGGGGGTCGCAGTCGTTGTCCAGCCCGTCGCAGACCTCGACGCCCCCCGGATGGGCCGCGTCGTGGGCGTCGTCGCAGTCCCCGTCACAGACCCGGTACCCGTCGCCGTCGTCGTCCACCTCGTCCCCCGGGACGGCTCCATCGCAGTCGTCGTCGATCCCGTTGCAGACCTCGGCGGCCCCGGGGTGGACGCCCGGATCCCCGTCGTCGCAGTCCCCGCACTCGGGGTGTCCGTCCGCGTCCGCGTCCGACTCGTCCGGCGGCAGGGTGCCGTCGCAGTCGTTGTCCTGGCCGTCGCAGATCTCGGGGCACTGCAGGGCGTCGGGGCACACGTCCGGGTCCCCATCGTCACAGTCGCCCTCGCACGGGGTGAATCCGTCCCCGTCCAGGTCCACGGCCACGTCCTCGTCCGCGACGCCGTCGCAGTCGTTGTCCAGTCCGTCGCACAGCTCCGGTGCGCCCAGGTACACGGTGGCCTCGGCGTCGTCGCAGTCTCCGTCGCAGAGCCGGTGGCCATCCCCGTCGTCGTCCGCCTCGTCCGCCGGGGTGACGCCGTCGCAGTCGTTGTCCTGGCCGTCACACCCCTCGCTGGCGCCGGGGTAGGACACCGGGTTGGCGTCGTCGCAGTCTCCATCACAGCCCCGGAACCCGTCGGCGTCGTCGTCCGCCTCGTCGGCCGGGACCGCGCCGTCGCAGTCGTTGTCCACCCCGTCGCACAGCTCGGGGAATCCCTCGCCGGCGGTCGGGTCGGCGTCGTCGCAGTCCCCGTCGCAGATTCGCTGCAGATCTCCGTCGTCGTCGGCCTCGTCGGGGGGCACGACGAGGTCGCAGTCGTTGTCCACCCCGTCGCAGTCCTCGGCGTGCCCCGGGTTGCGCGCGGGATCCGAGTCGTCGCAGTCCCCGTCACAGGGGCTCCAGCCGTCGCCGTCGTCGTCCGATTCGTCGACGGGCACCACGCCGTCGCAGTCGTTGTCCTCGCCGTCACACTGCTCGGGCGCGCCCGGGTAGGTCTGTGGATCGACGTCGTCGCAGTCCCCGTCGCAGAGCCTCAGCCCGTCGAAGTCGTGATCCGCCTCGTCCAGGGGGACCCATCCGTCGCAGTCGTTGTCCACCCCGTCGCACAGCTCGGTGGCCCCGGGGTAGGACAGGGGATCGGCGTCATCGCAGTCCCCGAGGCACTCGGGGAAGGAGTCGCCGTCGTCGTCGAACTCACCGTCGGGTTGGCCCGTGGGGACCACCCCGTCGCAGTCGTTGTCCAGGCCGTCGCACAGCTCCGGTGCGCCGGGGTGGATCTGGTCGTCGTTGTCGTCGCAGTCGTTGTCCTCGGCGGTCGCCGGATCGCCGTCGGCCCCGCAGGTGCTCACCCCGTCGCCGTCCCCGTCGAAGTCCTCGTCGATCTCCATGTCGCAGTCCTGGTCGACCCCGTCGCAGACCTCCACCCCGTCGGGGTGGGCCAGCGGATCGCCGTCGTCGCAGTCGCCGCCGCCGACCACACCCGGCTCGGTGCCGGTCCAGTCGGTGCACTCCACGTAGCCGTCTCCGTCGTCGTCCACCTCGTCCGCCGGGACCACGCCGTCGCAGTCGGTGTCGATCCCGTCGCAGGCCTCGTCCGCTTCCGGGTGGACGGCGGGATCCCCCTCGTCGCAGTCCGGATCCGCCGCCGGGCCGCCACAGGCCGTGTAGCCGTCCAGGTCCAGATCGGCGCACCCCAGGAGCAGGTAACCCTTGCCCACCCGGAGCAGGTGGTCGTCGTGGCCCGCGGCGCTGACCAGGAAGTCGCCGTAGCCGTCCCCGTTGACGTCCCCGGCCCCGGACAGGGCCTCGGCGGAGCGATCGTGCTCGGCCTCACCCAGGAACGAGGCGTAGGCGTCTTCCAGGGGTTCGTCCGTCACCCACCCCGACGCTCTGCCGCGGACCAGGTAGGTCTTGCCGGCGCTGTCCGCGATGTCGCTGTTGTGGGGCGCGCCGATCACCAGGTCGTCGTAGCCGTCCCCGTCCACGTCGCCGGGCCCCGCTACCGACGCGCCCGCCGTGTCGTCCCCGTACTCGCCGACAAAGGAGGCGTCCGCGGTCTCCAGATCGGTCTCGATGGCCCAGCCCACCGGATTGCCGAGCAGCAGGTAGGCCTTGCCCACGTCGCTGGCGTACCCGAGCACGTTGGCCTCCGGGGCGCCGATCACGAAGTCGTCGTAGCCGTCCGCGTTCACGTCCCCGGCGGCGGCGATGGCCGCGCCGGCCTCGTCCCCGCCGCCCTCACCGAGGAAGGAGGCGTCCGCGGTTCCCAGGTCCACGTCCAGGCTCCATCCGGCGGCCTTGCCGAGGACCAGGTACACCATCCCGAAGTCGGTGCCATAGCCCAGGACGTTGTCGCGGAACGGCGCCCCGACCCCGAAGTCGTCGTAGCCGTCGTCGTCCACGTCGCCCACCCCGGCCACGGTCATCCCGGAGTAGTCGTCGCTAGCCTCCCCGAGGAAGGAGGCGTCGGCCCCGGCCAGGTCCACGTCGTTGGCCCAGCCCGCGGCCTTGCCCAGGATCAGGTAGGCCTTGCCCGCGTCCTCACCGTTGTCGTCGTTGCCCGGCGCCCCGATCAGGATGTCGTCGAAGCCGTCCCCGTTGACGTCCCCCGCCCCGGCGACGCGGGAGGCGTAGTCCTCGTCCACCTCCCCCACGAAGGAGGCGTCGGCCTGACTCAGATCCAGGTCCATGACCCATCCGGAGGCCTTGCCGAACACCAGGTACACCTTGCCCCTGCGGTACCCGACCTGGCTGCAGTAGGGCGAGCCGATGAGGATGTCGTCGAAGCCGTCGTCGTTGACGTCCCCCGCCCCGGCGAGGTAGCGCCCCGTCGAGCTGATGACCTCCTCGCCGATGAAGGACGCGTCGGCGTCCGCGAGGCTCAGGTCGGGGGTCCATCCGGAGGCCTTGCCCAGGATCAGGTAGGTCTGTCCCGTCTGGGATCCGTACTCGCTGTTGGCCCAGGCGCCGACCAGGAAGTCGTCGTAGCCGTCGCCGTTGACGTCCCCCGCCCGGGCGAAGCTCCGGCTGGCGTAGTCGTTCTGGCCCTCGCCGATGTAGGACGCGTCCGCGTCCTCGAGGGGGGTGTCGGGTAGCCACGCGCGGGGAGATCCGGGGGGGAGCGCCGGCAACAGGAGTCCGAGGAGGACGAGGAGCGCCTTGAAGCGGGGTTGTCCCCCGCCGGGTGTGGCGAGATCAGGGTTGCCGCGACCGTCGACCCTCGTTTCTTCGCTGTGCATTCGCTCGGTATCTCCTTCGATGTCCGCCCTGGGATCGGATCCATGTACCACGGGCCAGGCTCCGGCGTATCGCGAGAAGGCCGGCGGCCACGAGTCCCAGGGGGAAGACCAGGTGACCGGCGCCTGCCGGGGCGGAGCTGCATTCGCACCCACCACCCCCTCCCCGTCGTCGACCTCCGCCGTCGTCGTCGTCGTCCGACTCGCTGTCGTCGTCCGCGTCGTCGTCGTCGTCGCCGGCGGACCCGCCGCACTGGTACTCCCGGGACCAGCTGTCGGAGGTCCACACCGTCCCCGCCAGGTTCTCTATCTCCACATGCATCGAGGCGCTGCCGTCGCCAGCGCAGCCCGGGCCGATGGACAGGGCGAAGACCAGGTGGTCCTCGGCGGTGCCGCTGTTCTCCCCCGGGGGAAGATCGCCGATCACGGCCGTGTGACCGCCGCCGGCGATGTCGATTCCGTCCACGAGCAGCGTTCCGGTCACATCCGCCGCCAGCGCGTTGCCGTCGTTTCGCAGGACCACGTGCAGCTCGTGGACCTCCCCCGGGTCCAGCGCCTCGTCCCCGTCGTCGGTGTCGGTGGCGACCTCGAACCAGTGGGTGGCGACCGCGATGTCCACCTGGGCCGGCCCGTAGATGGCCTGCAGTCCGGCCTTGTCGTCCGAGTGCAGGTGGCGCCGCTCCCATCCGCCGCCCGGGGAGCTGCTGCCATACATGACCGCGGTGGAGTGGGACGAGTGGCTCAGGCCCAGGCAGTGGCCCATCTCGTGCTCGACCACCTGCACCCAGTCGTACTGCCCCCCGGGTGCGCCATCGTCCGGGTCGAAGGACCAGTTCAGGGCGCCGTAGCCGTTGGCACCGTAGAACTTGATGTCGCAGTCGCTCAGCCGGCCGCCGCCGGAGGTGTGCCAGGTGGCCAGCGCCAGGGTCGAGCCCCAGGTGAAGCTGGAGAACATCGTGAGGTTGACGCCGTTGTCCGAGGCGTACTGGCTGTTGCTGGTCGTGCCGCCGTAGGGCACGTACACCCCCGCGCCGCCCTCCACGTTCCAGATGTTCAGCGCCACCTCGAAGGCGTCCTCCAGCTGCTCGTCGGACACCATGCCGTCGTCGAAGGTGCCCACGTTGAGCTGAAAGTCCTCCTCCACGGGGTGGGCGTGGTGGGACCAGTCGGCCCCGGTCAGGTCGTAGGCGGGCAGCGGGCCGAGGGGGACCGCTCCGGCGTCGCCGCCGAGCACCCGCAGCCGATCCCGGTCGTCCCGGACCAGCGTCAAGCGGTAACGCGCGTCCGCGATCAGGACCGGCTCGTCGGAGACCCACGTGGCGTCATCGCCCATACGTCCGCCCGCCAGGACGACCTGCACGGTGTCGGTGGGCACACCCAGCAGGGTGTGGTCGACGGACACCCAGACCACGGTCTCGATGCCGGCCTCGCCCCCCGCGGCCCAGCGGGTCTCCAGCGACGTCACCTCCCCCTCGACGATCCACTCGGCCAGCGCCTCGATCTGCGCGTCGGAGAGCACCTCCTGGGCCGCCCCGGCAGAACAGACGACTGCCCAGGCAGCGACCCAAGAGCCGAGCCAGTTTCGACTCGAGATCCTCATCCTGTACACCCTGCCTGTGAAAACGATCCCTGTCCATCGCGTCCGCGGCGCCGTCGTAGCCGCTGGGTAAGATGGCCGGTTGCTATCGAGAAGATGCCATCGGAAGGTTGTCAACGCAGCCGCAGGAATCCGGGCGGAAGCCCGATGTGCGATGTTGTTTCGAGCCCGTCGGGAGATGAACTATCGTCGGCAACGAGCGGGATAAGAGGCGAGGAGAACCGATGCCTGTTGTTGGCCGAGGCTGG
>CAZITQ010000365.1:1358-5412 GCA_964542165.1 uncultured Rickettsiales bacterium | reverse complement strand
CGAGCACAGCGGCGTGTTGATCTCGGCCGACGACGACGCCACGGGCGACGACGACGACGCCACGGGCGACGACGATGACGACGACGACGCCACCGGCGACGACGACGACGACGACGACGCCACGGGCGACGACGACGATGACGACGACACCCCCACGGGATCCCCCTGGGAAGGCAGCTACGCCGGCGAGGCGATGCTGTACATCGACGGACCGATGGGCTCCGGGGAGATCCCCGGCCCGATCCACCTCGTCGTGTCCGAGGTCGGGGTCCTGGGCGGCGAGGCCATCTTCGAGCTGCGGATGGGCCCGATGCACGTGCCCCTCGAGGGTGAGGTGGACGAAGGGGGCACCGTGGCGGCCCAGGCCACCCTGACCACGCCCAACGGACAGCTCGTCGGCCCCTTCGACGTGACCGGCGAATTCTCCGAGGACGGGTTCCGGCTGTTCTGGCACGGCTCCTGGCAGGGGGGACAGGGAGGCCAGGTCTCCTTCGAGTGCGAGGCCAGCGGCGACGCGATCTGAAGGTGGCCATCGACCCATCCCGGTGTTAGACAGTCTCCGCCGGCGTGTGCGCGCCCCAGCGCGTGGGACCGCGCCGCCCGGCCGATCCCCGAGGACTGACGATGATGAGTTTTCCCGGACGCGTGCGCGTGCCCTTGCTGAGTATGGCGTGGTTCGCGTTGCCCGCGGCCGCGGACGGATCCCGGCGACTCGCCCTGGACCTCGACATCGATCCGGGTGCGCGGTCCCCCGACGAGGCCGCCCTCTTCGCCGTCGACGCGGCCGGGCCGGACCTGGGGCTCTCGCCCGGGGCCGCCACCTGGTCCCACCACCGGACGACGACCTGGCGCGGACGCACCCTCGTCCACCTCGCGCAGGTCCACCGGGGCGTCCCGGTCATCGGCGGCCGCGCCGTGGTCAAGTTCGACCGCGAAGGGCACGCCACCCGGATCAACGCGACCGTCCATCCCGACCTGCGCGTCCCCACGACGCCCGCCGTGGGTCCCGACGCGGCCACGGCCGCGGCCCGTTCGGCGGTCGAGCTCCCGGACACCGCAGAGGCCGCCGCACACCTCGCGGTGCGGCCCGATGCCCGCGGCGGGACCCTGGTCTACCAGGTCCACCTGTCCGCCCGGGGGGGCCTGGATTCCTGGCGGGTCACCGTCGACGCGGCCACGGGCGCCATCCGCGGGGTCACCGACCTCCGCCTCGCGGCCCAGGGCAACGTCTACGAGATCAGCCCGGCCCTGGACGACCCGGTCGAGGTCACCCTGACCGACCTGACCGGCGACATGGACGTGATGTCCGGGACCTACGCCCTGGTGAGGAGCATGGTGGTCGAGGGCGAGGATGTCTCCGACACCCACCTGGCCCAGGCCGACGAGAGCGGCGACTTCCTGTTCGAGCCCGAGGCCAACACCACCGAGGACCCCTTCGTGGAGGTCAACGCCTACCACCACGTGACCGCGCTGAGTCACTACTTCGAGGACGTGCACGGACACGAATTCGACGGCCCGGCGCTGGTGACCACCAACTACGTCTACGAGGACGGCACCGGGTACGACAACGCCTTCTACACGACGGACGCCTCGGGCAATCAGGTGCTGTGCTTCGGCCAGGGCACCTACGACTTCGCCTACGACGCCGGGGTGATCGCCCACGAATTCGGCCACTCCATCGTCCAGACCACCACCGACATGCAGCTGGGTTGGATGATCTACGACGAGTACGGCACCAACAACGCCCCGGGCGGGATCCACGAGGGGCTGGCCGACTACTGGGCCGGCACCTACCACGGCCGGTCCGAGGTCAGCAGCTGGGTGCCCATCGGTCGGGATCTGGAGAACGACCACACCTGCCCGGACGACCTGGTCGGCGAGTCCCACGAGGACGGGATGATCGTGGGCGCCGCGGCCTGGGACATCTACCTCCAGGTGGGCAAGGAGGCCGCGGACGACATCGTCTACGGCGCCCTGCTGCGGGTGAGCGATGCCCCGACCTTCGCGGAGCTCGCCGAGGCGCTGCTCGAGGCCGCCGGCGACCTGGAGGAGGACGGCGACCTCGGCGCCGACGATCTGGAGGCCATCCAGGCCTCCCTGGAGGACCGGGGGATGAGCGTCTGCGGGCGCTCGCTGCCCATGGAGCCGGACGAGCCCTTCGAGTTCGGGCTGCCCCTGTTCATGGGGATGCAGGAGATGGACGAGGAGTGGTGCGAGCGGATGCGAGACATGGGGATGAACCTCGTGCCGTCCTTCCAGTTCGCGCTGACCACCCCGCCCGCCAGCGAGGGGACGCTGGAGGAGCTCGAGATCTCCATCGACATGGACCGCTACGACGGGGCCGGCTTCGCCGAGGACGAGCTGCACTACACCTTCCTGATCCGCGAAGGCGAGATGGTCGAGTTCGACTACGAGCTCATCGAATCCCCCAACGGCCACGAGTTCGAGACCCCGGTCCCCGGTGAGCACGACCGGGAGCTGGACGACAACCCCGACGAGATCGTGATCGCCCTCGACGACGAGGATCTGGAGCTGCGGGCGGACACCACCTACTACCTGACCTTGATCCACCGGAACTGCGCGGCCGTGGACATGACGCTCGAGGCCGAGCTCGACATCGCCGCCCCGCCGGCCGACGACGATGACGACGACGACGGGGACGGCTGCAACTGCCGGCTCTCGGGCGGATCGGGGGCGCCCGCCCTCGGCGCGGGCCTGGGGCTCGCCCTGCTGGCGTTCGCCCTGAGGCGAAGACGCTAGAGGAGGCACCAGGTGGGGTGCCACGGCGGGCTGGCCCCGCCGTGTTCTTCGAAGGTCCGGAACAGCACGGCGGGACGAGCCCGCCGTGGCACCCTGCTCGCGGAGGCGACGAGAAGGAAGGAGCTCGGGACATGACGATCCAGATCCTGGGAGCGGGCGGGCAGTTCGGACGCAAGGTGGTGCAGGGGCTGCTGGACCGGGGGGCGGCCCCCGGGGACGTCGTGGCCTGCGTCCGGAATCCGGAGAGGGTGGCCGACCTGGCGGAGCAAGGCGTCCAGGTGCGGCGGGGCGACTACGACGACCCCGCGTCGATGGTCGAGGCCTTCGCCGGCGCCGACGCGGCCCTGCTGATCCCCACCTTCATGCCCCCGGCAGCCCGCGCCGTCCAGCACGACAACGCGTGCACCGCGGCGGCGGAGGCGGGCGTGGGCCGGCTGCTGTTCTCGAGCTTCGGCTCGGGCCGCACCGACTCGCGGTTCCACGTCGCCCCGTTCATGCTCTACGCCGAGTCCCGCACCCGGCTGAGCGGCCTGCCGTGGACGATCCTGCGCAACGGCATGTACCTGGACCCCATCGCCGATTGGGCCCCCGAGCTGGTGCGGATGGGCGAGCTGCCCTACCCGGTGCGCCGCGGCCGGGTGGCCTACATCTCCCGGGACGACCTGGGGCGCGCCACCGCCGCCGCGATGATGGACGACGGCCACGCAAACCAGACCTACGAGCTCACGGGCCCCGAGGCCCTGTCCATGGACGAGCTGGCCGCCACCGTCTCGGCCGCCACCGGCGCCGAGATCCGCTTCGAGTCCATCTCCGACGAGAGGTACGCCCAGATCTGTCGCGAAGGCGACGAGAACGTGCCCGAGTACCTGATCCCGATCCTGACCTCCCTGTACCACGCCGTGGACAACGGCGAGTTCGAGGCCGTCAGCGACCACGTCCGTCAGCTCTCCGGTGCCCCGGCCGAGACCGCCGCGAGCTATCTGGGCCGCGTGCTCGGAGGCTGATCCCCTGCGCTACGCCCACACCAGCATCGTGGCGGACGACTGGCAGGCCCTGGCCGGGTTCTACGAGGTCGTCTTCGGCTGCGTGCGCGTGCCGCCGCAGCGGGATCTGTCCGGGGGCTGGCTGGCGGCGGGGACCGGGGTGCCCGGCGCGGCGCTCCAGGGCTGTCATCTGCGCCTACCCGGCCACGGGGCAGACGGTCCGACGCTGGAGATCTACACCTACGCACGATCCGAACCCCTCCCCCCCCGCCCCCCCCCCCCCCCGGGGCCGGGGCCCCCGGGCCGGGGGG
>CAZITQ010000365.1:0-1348 GCA_964542165.1 uncultured Rickettsiales bacterium | reverse complement strand
CCCGCCAACCGCCGGGGCCTGGCCCACCTGGCCTTCGAGGTCGACGACGTGGAGGCCACGGCGGCGGTGCTGCTCGACCACGGTGGCTCGCTGGCCGGGGCAGTCACCGCCCGCTCCGTCCCCGGCGTCGGCGAGCTCACCTTCGTGTACGCCCGCGATCCCGAGGGCAACCTGGTCGAGATCCAGTCCTGGGCCTGAGCCCTGCGCGGGCGTTCATCTTCGGGTTCATCGAGGGCGTTCGGCCGCCCCTAGACTGTGGATCGGCGGAGATCCACGAACACCCATGCGTCGAGCGACCCGAACCCTGCCCCTCGCCCTCCTCCTGGTCACAGGCGGCCTGCTGCCGGCCTGTACCTACCCGGGCCTGGACGGCGACGGGGGGCTGCCGGAGATCCTGGCCCAGCTGGACAGCCCCATCGTGGGCGGCCAGAACGTGACCTCGGGCTGGGAGTCGGTGGTCTACCTGTCCATGAACGGCGGCGAGTGCTCGGGCACCCTGATCTCACCCGACGTGGTGCTGACGGCCGCCCACTGCCTCCAGGGCTTCTGGGGCTCGGTGGACGTGGTGTGGACCCACAACGTCTACCAGTCGAACTGGGAGTGGATGCAGTCGTCCGACCACCACACCCACCCCCAGTACAACCCGGGCACGATGGCCAATGACATCGCGGTCATCGTGCTGCCCCACGCCGCCCCCGGGAATCCCCACCCCGTGAACGAGGACGCCCCCAACGCCAACTGGACGGGCAACAACCACCCCCTGACCTTCGTGGGCTTTGGCGTCACCAGCGGCTGGTCCAACGACTCGGGGATCAAGCGCAAGGTCGACATCGCCGTCGACAACTCCGACGCCAACTTCCTGTACTACTACGACAACCAGCACCAGACCTGCTTCGGCGACTCGGGCGGACCGGCCTTCACCGACCACAACGGCAGCTGGGCCGTGGCCGGGGTCACGTCGTGGGGGGACCAGAACTGCTCCCAGATGGGCGCCAACACCCGCACGGACGTCCACATCCCGTGGATCGAGGGCTACACCGGCGGCTACTCCCCGCCGGGTGGCGACGACAACGATGAGGACGGCGACGGCTACACCCCGGACCAGGGCGACTGCGACGACCAGGACGCCGGCGTGCACCCCGGCGCCCCGGAGACCCCGGACCACATCGACGAGGACTGCGACGGCCAGGTCGACGAGGGCACCGACTACTACGACGACGACGGAGACGGCTACACCGAGGCCGACGGCGACTGCGACGACGCCCACCCCGAAGCCAGCCCCAACGCCCCCGAGTACCCCGACCACCTCGACAACGACTGCAACGGCAACGTCGACGAGGGAAAGCAC
>CAZITQ010000364.1:0-5468 GCA_964542165.1 uncultured Rickettsiales bacterium | reverse complement strand
TGGCCGGGTCGCAGTCGTCGTCGAACCCGTTGCAGATCTCATCGGCGTCCGGGTTCACGCCGTCGTCCGCGTCGTCACAGTCGCCGTCGCAGATGGTGTAGCCGTCGCCGTCCACGTCCCCCAGCTCGTCGGTCAACTCGTCGCAGTCGTCGTCCACGCCGTTGCAGATCTCTTCGGCGTCCGGATTCACCGCGGGGGCGTTGTCCGCGCAGTCGCCGGCATCGGCCACGTACCCGGGCGGTGGCTCGCAGGCCCACACGGAGTCCCCGGGGTCTCCGAACCCGTCGCCGTCGCCGTCGTGGTACCAGTCCGCGCCGTCCACCGCGCCCTGGTCGATGGTGCCGTCGCAGTCGTCGTCCACGCCGTTGCAGACCTCCTCGGCATCCGGATTCACCGCCGGGTCCTGGTCGTCGCAATCCCCGGCGCAGGTCGTGAAGCCGTCCAGGTCCAGGTCGAAGTCCTCGTCCACCAGCCCGTCGCCGTCGTTGTCCAGGCCGTCACAGTCCTCGGCGTCGAAGCAGTCCGCGACGCCGTCGCCATCGGCGTCGAACCCCTCGTCCACATCGCCGTCGCCGTCGTTGTCCAGCCCGTCGCACTCCTCGGTGTCGAAGCAGTCCGCCAGGCCGTCGCCGTCCGCGTCGAACCCCTCGTCCACGGCCCCGTCGCATTCGTTGTCGACCCCGTCACAGACCTCGGTCGCCCCGGGGTTGACCGCGGCGTCCCCGTCGTCGCAGTCGCCCCCCTGGACCCCGTCGTAGGGGGCCGCGGCCGCGCAGAGGCAGGCCACGTCGCCGTCCAGTCCGTAGCCGTCGGCGTCCCCGTCGAAGAGGAACTCGGAACAACCCGTTGCGTCCTCCTCGTCCACGTCGCCGTCGCAGTCGTTGTCGATCCCGTCGCAGGCCTCGACGGCGTCCGGGTTCACGGCCGCGTCACCGTCGTCGCAGTCCTCCTCGCAGACGTTGGGGTAGCCGGGTGCGCCGAAACCGTCTCCGTCCACGTCGGTGCACTCGTCGCAGACGTCCCCCTCACCGTCGCCGTCCAGGTCCTCCTGTCCCGGGTTGGCGTCCCCGGGGCAGTTGTCGTCGGCGTCCTGGATCCCGTCGTCGTCGGCATCGGGCAGGTCGATGCTCACCGCGAAGCAGACCATCCTGGAGTCGGCGGTGGCCTCGTAGTAGGCGACCTCGATCTCGCCGCTGTCGTCGTAGACCACCTCCCACACCTCGTCCGAGAGCCTGGAGTTGGTGGTGTTGCCGTTGGCGGGCTCGGTGTAGGGGTCGTCTTCGTCGGCGCCCACCAGGGTGTCCGAGTCGTCCACACCGAAGGATCCCTGGGTGTAGAGGCTGTTCCAGTCCTGGGAGCCGCAGCTGGCGTCGAAGGTCAACCCGTCGTCGCGGCCGCCGCTGTAGGCGTGGGTCACGCCGTCGACCGTCGTGGCCCCGTTCTGCTCGTTAGAGCACTCCCACAGGATGCCCACCGAGAGGATGGCCGCGTTGTCGGCCGACGCCGTCGGCAAGCCGGTCAGCGTGAGGGTCTCGTTGTTGTACAGATCGTCGACCACGAGGGTCACCTGGCGCGGCGTGGCCAGGGCTTCGTCCTCGTAGACCACGAACAGGGTCGTCCCCGCCACGCCCGTGCCGCCGTGGTAGCCGGTGTCCGCGGACCCCGTCTCCTCGTAGGTCACGGGCCCCGCGCCCGTGATTCCGTAGGACACCGGGTCCAGCGCGTAGACCCGGGTGTACGTCGCGTCGTCCACCAGGCTGGCCCCGGTCAGGTCCAGCCCGTTGATGGCGACCGCGCCCTCGATGTCGTCGTGGAACCCGTACCAGTTGGCGAACAGGACCGCGTAGACGTCGGTCACGGTGGCCGTGGCCGGGACCACGATGTCGTAGTCCTCCTCGGCCGGGTACCAGACCGCATCGCCGTTGTAGGGGGTGGACACGCCGTTGCCGTCCACCGCCACGCCTCCGGTGATCACCTCCTGGTAGATGAGGGTCTGGGCGCGCGCGCCGGTGGCGGCGAAGCCCAGGAGGGCGCAGGACAGGACAGCGGTTCGCCTCAGTCGCATGGGATCCCCTTCCGCACAGGTCAATTAGCGTAGCCTAACGATCCTCGCCGAACAACGGTCACCGTTCATGCCGGGTCGGCGCACGGGCGGCACAGGAGCCCGCGTGAACCGCCAGCAGGATGAGCAGCGGCTCCACCGGGAGGCGGTAGCGGACCGAGGCCAGGGTCAGCCCGTGCACGGCGCTGAGGAAGACGACGGGGAGCCACAGGAGCAGGACAGATCGCCAGGTCCGCCGTGTGTGGAGCCCCAGATGGAGCAGAGCCAGGACCGCCAGCGGGAGGAAGGTCGCTGCCGAGACGAGCAGGACCGCGGGAGATCGGTGCTGCTCCGCGTTCGGCCAGGGACGCCACAGGCGCATCAGGCGCGTCGGGATCCTCCTCGCCGCGGCGGCTGGATCGTCGAGGACGAAGCCGAGGGCCGCATCCCGCAGCGCGCGGTCCCTCTCCACCGGATCCTCGATCTCCCGGTAGGCACCGAGGTCCAGATCGGGCGCCGTGGCCAGGCCGCCCCCCGCCGGATTCCGTGGGTGCTGGCCCACGTAGGCCACGAGCCCCGCCCCCGTGTTCAGGCGAACGAAGGTCCCGTACTCGGCGCGGTTGTGGGCCCACCAGGGGGCCATGGTCATCGCGTAGATCGCGGCGAGGATCGCCAGGGGGCGCAGCAGGTCTCGCCCGCGCCCTCCGTGGAATCCCAGCACCGTGGCCACCAGCAGCAGGGGCAGCAGCAGCTCGAACGTAGGCCGGATCAGCACGCCGAGGACCAGCGCCAGGCTCCCGGCCGCCCAGCGGCGTTCGAGCCACAGGACGAGCCCGAGGCAGAGAGTGAAGGTGAACGAGGTCTCCGTGAGACCCGCGATCGACGCGAAGACCAGGTGCGGCCAGAGGCTGGCGACCAGGCCCGCCGCCAGGGCCACCCGCCGGTCGTCGAAGAGCCTCCAGCCCAGTCGGACCACCAGCGCCACCGTGGCCACCGAGAGCAGCACGTCCAGCAGGCGGGTCCCGATCCCCCCACCGGTCGCCCCGGACAGCAGGGGGTACAGCGGCATGCAGTTGTGGACGCCCAGCCAACCCTCGGCGAGCAGGGTTCGCCCCGCCTCTTCGTAGACCCGGGCGTCCTGGAACCCCGGGTCCGGGAGCAGGACGAGCGCGGCCAGACGGACGGCCAGGGCGAGGCCGAGCAGGGCCAGCAGCGGGCCCCACCCGGGGGGCGCCGTGGCTGGGACATCGGAGACGGAGGGACGCACGAACCGATTCAAGCGCAACCGTCGCCCATCCTCAACCCGGGGGAGCGAGCCGTGGACAGTCGCGTCCGGATCCGGTCTGATCGCGGCGGAGCCCCGTTGCACGTCCTCGCCCCCCTCGCCGCCCTCGTCTGCCTCGCCGCTGGCCTCCCTGCGCTCGGGGCAGGCGGTGAGGAGCTGCCCCTTCCGCACCGGCACGGCGCTCGCGTCCTGGACGGCGATCTGCGCGACTGGGGCGGTCCGGCGCTCGTGGCCACCTGGGAGGAGCCGGATCGCTCCCTCCCCGGCGCGAACCGGGCGACCGCCAGGATCGCCTGGGATCCCTCGTACCTGTGGCTGGCCATCGAGGTGGAGGACCGGGACGTCCACGCGGCCCCCGAGGAGGTCACCGACCTGCGCCTGTACCAGTGGGACTCGGTGGAGGTGTACCTGGACACCCAGGGCAACCGGGGCCCGCGACTGGACACCGGCGACTTCCAGTTCATCCTCGCCTGCGACGGGCGCCACGCGGTGCTCCAGGGCGACGCGCTGGCCGAGGGCATCGCGGAGCTGGGAACCCCCAAGCGAGAGCGACCGTCCCTGGCTCTGAGGACCGCCGCCGCGGTCCACGAGGGAGGCTACCGGCTCGAGGTGGCCGTTCCCTGGGCCGCCGTGGGCCTCGCGGAGGCGGTCCCGGACACACGCCTGGGGCTCGACCTGGCGTTCAACGACTGGGACGTGGATCACCCGATCCTCCCGGAGATCGACCTGGACGACCCGGGGACCTTGAGCCTGATCGACCAGGAGGAGGAGCACCGGATCGTCACCGTCGATCCCGCGAACCTCGGCTGGGACGCGCGGGAGGAGTGGCTGGAGCGCGAGTACAAACCCTGGTCCTGGTCCGGGTCCCGGGACTTCGGCTACCCGTCCGAGTGGGCCGCCGTCGTTCTGGTCGGCAAGCCCTCTCTCGCCGAGGGGCTCCTCCGGCGCCATGGGGGGTGGAACGTCGCGCTCGTCCTGTGCGCAGTCACCGCCCTGCTGGCGGGGCTGGTCCTGGGGTCTGTACGGCATGGCCAGCGCAGGCGGATCGACGCACTCCAGCGGCGCCTCGCCGAGCTGGAGCGTCCCGCGGCCGAGCCATCCGTCGAGGCTGCCACCACGGTCTCGCCACGCCTGCCAGCGCGGCTGGAGCCGGCGCGGGAGCGGGACCGGGCTGTGCTGAGCACCGATAGCCTGGCGACGAAGATCCTCGGGACCCTGGACGGGCGGTCCACCGACGAGGACACCCCCGCGGGCCTGGCCCGGCGAGCGCTGGAGCACGTGGAGTCCCACCTGGACCGGACCGTGTCCGTGGCGGATCTGGCCAGGGCGGTGCACGTGTCCCCCCGTACCCTGCAGCGGGCGCTGAAGACCGCGCTGGGTTGCAGCCCCCGGGAGTTCATCCTGGCGGTGAAGATGCGGTCGGCGCGCCGCCTCCTGGAGGAGGGGGCGTACCGGGTCAGCGAGGTGGCGTACCGGGTCGGGTTCGAGAACCCGGACCACTTCTCGCGTCGGTTCAAGGCGTACTACCGCGTGCCCCCGTCCTCCATGCGCCCGGACCGGTAGATGGGCGTTCGGAACTCCGCGACACCCCCGCATCTCCAGTCCCTCAGCCCCACGGGCAACGAGGTCCGCAACGGGGATGTAGCCACGCCACCCCGTCCTTGACCCTCCGAGCGGTGGGGACCTACCGTGGTCGACGGGAGGTCCCATGACAACGCTTCCGATCTTGCGCCTGCTCTCCCTGTCTTGCCTGATGGCGACCCTGGCCCTGCTGGGGTGCCCGACCACAGGGGACGACGACACCACCGGAGACGACGACACCACCGAGGGGGACGACGACACCACCGCCGCGGACGACGACGACGCCGCCGGCGACGACGACGACGCCGCCGACGACGACACCACCCCACACGACGACGCCACCGGCCACGACGACACGACGTCGGCCACGGACGAGGACGGCGACGGCTGGACCGTCGAGGATGGGGACTGCGACGACATGGATCCCCTCGTCTACCCGGGCGCCCCCGAGGAGTGCGACGGCATCGACAACGATTGCGACGGCGTCGTCCCGCCGGAGGAGCTCGACGCCGACGGGGACGGGGTGGACGAGTGCCACGGCGACTGCGACGACGCGGACCC
>CAZITQ010000363.1:2697-5509 GCA_964542165.1 uncultured Rickettsiales bacterium | reverse complement strand
GCACGGCTAGCCTTGGCTGCCATCCGGGGTGGCGGGGTACGGTGGTGTTGTTCATCTATTCCTCCAATCGACCGGCTAACGGTCCAAAAGACCACGACGCCGGGTGCCACGGCGGGCTTGCCCCGCCGTGTTCTTCGTAACTCCGAGGCGGTACGGCGGGACGAGCCCGCCGTGGCACCCGACGATGTGGCAGTGTCTGATCCGCCCTTTCATCGAACGCTCAAGGTGATCGCGAATCCATCGAGGGCGGGCGGTGCGTCACCGGCCGCCGGTGCCCAGAGCAAGGTCGTCCCCACGGTCGCCTCCCGCTTTCCGAGGATCGACACCGGGATGCCGATGGCGGCTGTCACTCCGCCGGCGATCATCAGGCCGGTCCCGATCCCCGCCCCGTTCCGGGCCTTGAGGAAGGTCTGCCGGTTGGCGATCTGGGTCTCCGTGGGTTCCGGGTCCAGGGGGTGGGCATAGGACATCTCGCCCGCCTCCACGGCTTCGGTGATGTCGTCCATCCGGCCGGCGGACACCCCGGTGAGCACGCCACCCAGGAGGGCGGCTCCCAGCCCCGCCCCGATGAGCACCGGGCCCGCTCCGGGACCTCGCCGCTCTGGCTTGGCCGGGGCGCCGGACAGGGCGGCAAGAGCCCTCCGGGGGAGCTTGATCGCCTGTAGGGAGCCTGCGTCGGGAGACCAGGCGAGGATCGACGGGGTGGCCGCGAGCACGACCACGTAATCCGGCGCCATCCCTCGTCCGGCGGTCTCCGCCGCCTGCATGGCCGCCACGGCGCCACCGAGCCGGGTCTCGAACGCCCCGGCATCGGGATCCAGGGCCGCAGGATCGACCACCAGACCCGCGTCCCCTTCCGCCAACTCCACGACCACGGCCCGCACCCCGGCGGCGCCGGTCAGCTGCACCACGTGCCGGCCCGCGGGAAGGTCGAAGGGGCCCGATCCGGGTTCCCGCGGGGTGCCGTCGATCCACAGCGAGGACGCATCCACGGCCACCACGTCCACGGTCGCCCTGGCACCCGCGGCCACCGCGGTCATCGCCTGGGCGAAGCGCACCTGGGCCTCGGGGGGGTAGTCGTCGTCCCAGGGGAAGCTGCCGTCGAGGACGAAGACCTCGCGGAAGGCCGCGTCGGCCTCCTCCAGCCGTCCCTCGCCGAAGCGGATGTTGGCGGTCAGGAAGGCCGCCTTGGCCAGCGCCGCCGGCGGGAGGGGTTCCGAGAGGCACGCCTGGGCGGCCCGGATGTCCGCCTCCACCGGCGCCGTGTCCTCCAGGTTCATGCTCCGCCGGTACAGCTCGTCCACCAGGGCCTGGTAGGTCAGGGCCGTGGCGGGCTCTCCGGCGCAGGAGGTGGAGGCCTCGACCCCCACCGCCGCCAGCTGGCCGGGCGGGAGCATCTCTCCCAGGGGCACCGGCGCCTCGTCCAGGCTCACCGGCGGGGACAGCAGCATCAGCGCCTCGACCACCCGCGCCGCCGCGTCGGCCTCCTCCGGCCCCAGGTAGGCCACCCGGGGAGCGTCGGCCGCAGGCGCCAGCTCCTCCCCCTCGGTCTCCATCGTGGCATCGTCCGCGGTCGCCTCGTCCTCCCCGGCACTCGCCGGCACTGCCGCCATTCCCAGGACGACCAGCAACCCCACGCGAACCCACGTACATCGCAGAGCGACGTGCATCTCTCCTCCAGCCACGCTGTCCAGGCTATTCCACCCCTGCCACCCGGCATGTTACGCGCCTCTTACGCACCGCGGTACCCGGCCCAGCGCAGTGATGCCGCCGTCCCTCCCGGGGCGAGCGTCAGCGATGCCGCCGCTTCCCCTCCCCGGCGCGAGCGAAGCGATGCCGCCGCTTCCCCTCCCCGGCGCGAGCGAAGCGATGTCGCCGCTTCCCCTCCCCGGCGCGAGCGAAGCGATGCCGCCGCTCTTCCTCCCTTTCTTCTCCTTCGATCCATCTGATTCGTAGTCGTCGGGGCTGTGGACCATGTGGGCGGGTGGGGCGCGCCCCAGCCGTCCAAGCGATGTGGAGCTTGTGGTCAGGCGAGCGCGATCAGGCCAGCAGTACCGAACCGGTTCGTCCGTGGAAGAGAGCTCGACTCCTTCCACCGGTGCCTGTCCACAAATCCACAGAGCGGCATGATCCACAGCCCTCCCCCGACCCGAGCCACCTCCACCACGACCATTTCGGGCCCAAGTTCTCCGGTGGCGAACTTCAATGGGAGATGGACATCCATCTCGACCCCAAGTTCGCCTATGGAGACCTTTTCGGAGAGATGGTCTCAGACACGGAGCCGACGCAGGAAACAGGCCGCGGACGGCCATGACCATCTCTCGTCTTCTGGCCACTATCCGGTCAAAAGGAGGGTGATGGTCGTCCATCCGAAGGGCTCTGGCCGGGTACCGGACAGGAACAAGAGGATGGTCGGGAGGAGGGACTGGGGGAAAACCATCTCCACCCGAACGTCAGAAAATCCGACGTTGGCGGCGAGATGGACGTTCATCTCAAGACGGACGTCGGGAAAAGCGACGTTGGGGCTGAGATGGGTCTTCTCGGGGGAGACTCGGGCGGGTGCTGCCGTTGTCGAACTCTGGGGGGTAACAGAGCGCGAGGGGCTGTGGATCATGCCGCTCTGTGGATTTGTGGACAGGCGCCGGTGTAGGGCATCGAGGTCTCTCCCAAGGGCGAGCGGGTTCGCCGCCGCAAGCCTGATCGCGCTCGCCTGACCACAAGCCCCACATCGCTTGGACGGGTGGGGGGAAGCCCCCCCCCCCCCCCAAGTACACCCCCCCCCCCCCGACGAAAAAAAATGCTACAAGAAAAA
>CAZITQ010000363.1:0-2687 GCA_964542165.1 uncultured Rickettsiales bacterium | reverse complement strand
CCCCGCGCGGGGGCGGGGGGGGCCCCCCCCCCCCCCCCCCCAACATGGCCCACCCCCCCGACGACTACCAATCAGAGGGATCGAAGAAGAAGAAAGGGAGGAGGAGCGGCGGCATCGCTGGCGCTCGCCCCGGGAGAGGAGCGGCGGCATCGCTGGCGATCGCACCGGGGGGGAGCGGCGGCATCGCTGGCGATCGCACTGGGAGGGAGAGTCGGGTGATCAGGTTCGGCCGGGGGTGTCGAGGTGTACGCGGGCCGGGGGGAGGTTGAGGCGGGTGCGGCCGCGGGATTTTTCGACGAGCCAGCCGTCGGCGTCGTGGCGCTGGAGCAGGGTGCGGGTGTCGTGGATCAGCTTGTGGAGGGCGGAGGGGGCGACCTGGGTGGCGTCGATGCGGCCCCAGACGCGGACCTTGAGGGTCTCGTCGTCGATCCAGGCGCCGGCCGGGGAGGCCAGGGCCGCGAGCAACACGAGGGGCTGGCCGGCGGGCTCGCGCCACTCCCGATCCCGATGAACCCCATGGATCACCCCATGGGCGGGGCCGTCGAAGCGCAGGTGGAGGTCCAGGTCCACGTCGCCCCGGGGACGTGCGGCGGTCTCGGTGGCGCCGAGGGGGAGGCCGGCCGTGGGTGCCCGGAGGACGGCCACGCGCCACCTCGAGGTGCCGCCGAACCGGATCAGGTCACCCTCCTTCAACGGCGCCACAGCCTTGACCTTCTTGCCGTTGATCGACGTGCCGTTCTTGGACCCCAGATCCCGCAGGCGCCAGCGTCCACCGTCCCACTCCAGCGCGCCGTGGCGGGAGCTGATCCGCGGCAGATCGATGCACAGATCGTTGTCGGGGTGGCGGCCCACGGTCAGGGATCGGGCGAAGCGAACGCTGGCCTCTTCGTCGAGGGAATCCAGGCGGGAGGGGCCACGGTCGGGCGCCTCCGGGGGAGCGCCGCTCACAGCTCGCACTTCTGCATGGTGTCGAAGTCCCAGCAGCCCAGGTTCACGTGCTCGCCGTCGATGTCGACCCGGAAGGTCTTTTCCTTGTTCTCCCGTTCCGTGCAGACCAGCCGGACCTCGTGGGAGCCGCCGTCCAGGGCGTGACTTCGCATCACGCTGCGGTTGCCCAGGGAGACGCCGTCCACGTAGACGACGGACCAGGGGCGGGAGGCGAGGGAGATGGAACCGGGCTCGGGGTCCTCGGATTCGGTCTCGGCTGCGGCGGCCTCGGCGGCCTCCCGCTCCTTGCGTTTCTTCCGGCGCTCTTCACGGCGAAGCTCTGCGGCCTCGTCGATCTCCTCGACTTCGGGCTCGGTCTCGGAATCCACGGGCAGCAAGCTGCCCGTGCCACCCATGTTCGTACTCCGGGGTGGCACGGGGAGCTCGCTCCCCGTGTCCTCAGACTCGGGGGGCCGGCCCACCGGCTCCGTCTCGGTCTCGGACTCGGACTCGGACTCGGACTCGGACTCGGACTCGGACTCGGACTCGGACGAGGATTCCACAGGCAGCAAGCCGCCGGTGCCTCCCGGCTCCGGGGCGGACCCCGGGTCCGAGGCGACCGTGACCGGATCAGCTTCCTCGCCTCCCCCCCACAACCTCGCCCCCAGGTACCCGAGCCCCACCAGCAACACGAGTCCCACGAGCACCACAGCCGCGACCCCACCCCACTTCTTCCCACCCCCTGCCGCCTCTCGCTCCTCGGTGGACCGGGAGATGTCCGTCGAGGGTTCGGGGGGGGCGGGGTCGAACTCCGGCGCCGACATCAACGCCTCGGTGGCATCTCCGGCCGACACCGCGGCGGAATCGGTCAAGGCCTCCATCGAGACCCCTGGATCGGTCCGGAAGACCGACGAGAACCGGTCCCAGCCCGCCGACGTGGGTTCGGGCGGGGGGATCGGGGTCTCGTCGGTGAGCTTCCCCAGCTCGGCAGAGGTCAGACCGCCCTCCCGGGGTGTCTCGGTCTCCGCGTCCACCGACAGGTCCTTACTGTTGACGATCTCGCGGGTCTCGGTCCGGTCGAGGGAGCCCATGAGTCGGCCGATCACCTCGGCCATGTCCGCCTCGGGGGGATAGGCCCGGCCCAGCTCCCTCAGGGCGTCGCCCATGGCCCGGGCGCCTTCGAATCGCTCGGCGGGGTCCCGCGCCAGGGCCCGCGCCAGCACCGCGCCGCTGCCCGGGAAGGCGTTCTCGGCGGTCTCCAGCTGCCCGCCCAGGTCCGACGACAGGATCTTGTGCATCAGCGAGACCAGGGAGTCGGCCGCGAACAGCGACCCCCCCGTGATCACCTCGAAGAGCACCACCCCCAGGGAGAACACGTCCGAACGCGGGGAGAGCACCCCGTCGCCGGTGATCTGCTCGGGGGACATGTACCGTGGCGTCCCCTTCACGAACCCCTCGGCGGTGGTCTTGTAGAGATTGGACGCGGCCTTGGCGATGCCGAAGTCGCAGATCTTCGCGGTGCCCTCCCGGTCGACCATCAGGTTCGAGGGCTTCAGGTCCCGGTGGATCAGGTCCAGCCGGTCCCCCCCCGGCTCCCGGAACATGTGGGCGTAGTGCAGTCCTCGGCAGACCTGGATCGCGATGTCGACGACCGCGAACCGGGGCAGCAGCACCCGCCGCCTGCGGCACAGCCTCAGGATCCCGTCCAAGCCCGGCATCGTGTCGGTGACCCAGACGTTCAATTCGGACCTGACCTGGAA
>CAZITQ010000362.1:0-5617 GCA_964542165.1 uncultured Rickettsiales bacterium | reverse complement strand
CCGTCGGCGTCGGGCGGGTGGTCGTCGTCGGCCGCGTCGGTGTCGTCGTCGTCGCCGTTGTCGTCGTCCCCGGTGGCGTCGTCGTCCCCGGTGGTGTCGTCGTCCCCGGTGGTGTCGTCGTCTCCGGTGGAGTCGTCGTCTCCCGTGGTGTCGTCGTCCCCCGTGGCGTCGTCGTCTCCCGTGGCGTCGTCATCCCCCGAGGTCGTGTCGTCGTCCCCCTCTCCCGTGGGACACCCCACCAGCAGTGCGACCAGGGACAGCAGGGGGAGCCAGCTTCGCGCGGACATGCACTCTCCTTCCCGGTGGCGACGGGCCCCCGGTCCCGGCAGTGTATCCGAGCCCGGGTCGCTCAGGCGTCGGCGGCCACCGGCGCAGCGTCCAGGGCGTCGGCGAGGGAGGCCAGGCGGGGGAACAGGGTGGCCAGCTCGGTGGCGGTGGTGGGATCCCGGCGGAGGAGGGCCATGTCCGTGTCGTCGAGGGCCACGAAGAGCCCCCCCTCCTGGAGCTGGACGTCGTGGATGCGGCGGAGGTCCTCCAGCAGGACCCTGGCCTCGGGGGAGCGCTCCTGGGGACCGTCGTCCGCCACGCCGGGGATCCAGGCGGCGAGGAAGAGGTGGGTCCGCGCGGGGTGGTGCTCGCTGGCGGCGGTGGGATCGATCCAGAGCAGTCCGGCATACCCCCCCGCGGACACCGTGGCGCCGTGGGCGTAGCCGCCGGCGTAGAGGAACCGCAGGTCGTAGGGACCCGCCCAGTGCCGGTCGAGCCAACCCGCCAGACCGTCGATCCCCGCCAGGAGCTCCCCGTCGGTGGCGCGGGCGATGGCCGCGAGGACCGCCCTCCAGCGTTCCCGGCGGGATCGCTTGAAGAGCGAGATGCCGGCGGCGGCGGCCAGGCATCCCAGGAACATCGCCCAGACCAGGAAGATCGCGGGGTTGAAGGGCTCGCGGCCCGCGATCATCTCCGCCGAGAACGCGATGGCACCCCCACCCGTCATCAGGACGAAGGGCCCCAGGACCATCAGGTGGATGTAGCTGCCCATCGAGTAGCTGTAGACCTTGACGATGCCCTCGCGCTCCGCGCGGTAGCGCTCCAGGCGGGCGGCGTGCTCGGCGCGTTCGGCGGCCGCCAGGGAGGTCCCCATCACCGGTTCGGAGGCCAGCAGGGAGGATCCGCAGAAGTCGCAGGCGGTGGTCGTTGCCCCCGGGTGGATGCGGCTCACGGCGCCACAGCCGGGGCAGGCGATGGCGGCGTCTTCGATGGCCCCCGCCCCTCGCCGACGCCTCCTGCCCGAGTACATCCACACGTACCAACCCGCCAGCGTGGCCAGGAAGAACAGGGTCAGCGGGATCGGCATGAACGGCATCAGCTTCTGGCCCGCGTCGCCGAACAGGGAGACCACGCCCCACAGCAGGAAGCCCACGCCGGAGGGCACGATCATGGAGCCGAAGGTCAGCGCCAGCACCGTGGCCGGGGATCCCCGACGCATCCGCCCGTACCAGGCGTCGTAGCGGGCGGTCTTGCGCCGCTCGTCGTCGATGGCGTCCACCCGTCGCTCCACCTGGTCCCGGTACGCTTCCAGCCGGGCGAGCAGCGCCGGGTCGACGTCCTGGGCGTGGCGGCAGAACGGGCAGGTGACCCGCGGAGCCAGCTGGGCCGGTTCGAAGGTGCCACCGCAGGATTCGCAGCGCAGCTCCCGGGCGGCGGGTGGTACGGGGGTCCCCACGGGGGGACAATAAACCGGCGCCGCCGGCGTAGGCAAGGGACCGCCGCGACTTCGGGGCAGCAGGAGGACGCGTGGGCGAAGGCTCGACGGGACTGATCGAGGGGCTGCTGAGGCGGGTGCGGGGCCAGCCCGTGGAGGTGGCGCCGCGCCGGCTGAGGCGCCGCGTGGACCGCATCGTCCGCCGCGCCGACGACACCCGGGCCCTGGACGACGACGCGTTGCGCGAGCGAGGCCGCGGGATCGCCGCCGAGGCCGCCCACGGCCCCCTCGGCCGGTCGCGGGAGGAGGAGGCCTTCGCCCTGATCCGCGAGGTGGCGCGCCGGCGGATCGGGCTGGAGCCGTACCCGGTCCAGCTGCTGGCGGGGCTGGCCCTGCGCGAGGGGGCCGTGGTGGAGATGGCCACCGGGGAGGGCAAGACCCTGGCGGCGGTGGCGCCGGCCTGCCTGGCGGCCTGGGGTGGCGGCGGGATTCACGTGCTGACCTTCAACGACTACCTGGCCCGGCGGGATGCGGCCTGGATGGGGCCGATCTACCGCTTCTTCGGCCTGCAGGTCGCGGCGGTCCAGTCGGAGCACCCCGCGGAGCGGCGCAGGGCGGGGTACGGGGCGGACGTGACCTACGCCACTGCCCGGGAGGCCGGGTTCGACTTCCTGCGGGACCAGCTGGTGCTCGAGCCGGGGGACCGGGTGCAGCGGGGGAGGGCGGCGGCCATCGTCGACGAGGCGGATTCCCTGCTCGTGGACGAGGCCCGGGTACCCCTGGTGATCGCGGGGAGGGACGAGGAGACGCGCTTCGACCCCGGAGAGCTGGTCCGGCTGGTCCGGAGCCTGGAGCGCGGCCGCGACCTGGAGCTGGACGAGGGCGGACGCAACGTCTTCCTCACGGACGCGGGCCTCGCCCGGTGCGAGGGGGCGCTCGGGTGCGGGCCGCTGCACGACATGGGCAATCGCGAGCTGCTCACCGGTCTGCAGGTGGTGCTCCACGCCGAAGTGTTGCTCCGCCGGGACGTGGACTACATCGTCCGGGACGGGCGGGTGGAGCTGGTGGACGAGTTCACCGGTCGCGTGCGGGAGGATCGCCGCTGGCCCGACGGCCTGCACGCGGCCCTGCAGGCCAAGGAGGGGGTGGAGGTCGAGCCCGAGGGCCGGGTGCTGGGCAGCGTCACGCTCCAGCACTACCTGGCCGGCTACGAGCGGCTGGCCGGGATGACCGCCACGGCCCAGCCCGCCGCCGAGGAGCTCCAGGCGTTCTACGGCCTGCGCACGGTGGTGGTGCCCCCCAACCGGCCCTGCGTCCGCGCCGACCCACCGGATCGGGTGTTCACCCACCGGGAGGCCAAGGAGGAGGCCCTGGTGGCCGAGGTCGCCGACTGTCGCGAGGTGGGCCGTCCGGTGCTGGTGGGCACCGCGAGCGTGGAGGCCTCCGAGCGACTGGCGGAGGCCCTGGACGCGGCCGGGATCCCCTGCGAGGTGCTCAACGCCCGCAACGACGAGCGGGAGGCCGAGGTCATCGCCGGGGCCGGGGCGCCGGGGGCGGTGACGATCTCGACCAACATGGCCGGACGCGGCACGGACATCCGCCTGGGGGGCGCCGACGAGTCGGACCGCGAGGCGGTGGTGGCCGTGGGGGGGCTGTACGTGGTGGGGACCCACAAGCACGAGAGCCGGCGGATCGACGATCAGCTGCGGGGACGGGCGGGGCGCCAGGGGGATCCGGGCGAGTCGCGGTTCTTCGTGAGCCTGGACGACGACCTGGTCGCCCGGCACGGGGTGCTGGAGCTGATCCCCGAGCGCCACCGGCCTGCCCCGCGGGCCGGGGAGGTGGACGACCCGGTGGTGGGCCGGGAGATCGACCGGACCCAGCGAATCGTCGAAGGCCAGACCTTCGACATCCGCAGGACCCTGTGGCGCTACTCCTCGGTGGTCGAGAAGCAGCGGCGGATCCTCGGGGAGTGGCGGGAGCGGGTGCTGGTGGAGGGACCCGACCGGCCGCTGGCCGGCGAGGGCTGCGCCGAGCACCGGACGGAGCTGGTGGCGGTCGTCGGCGAGGCGGAGGTCCGCCGGGCCGAGCGGCAGCTGACCGTGCTGGCCATCGACCGGGCCTGGGCCGATCAGCTGTCCCTCATCGCCGACATCCGCGAGGGCGTTCACCTCTACGGCCTGCAGAACACCAACCCCTTCCTGCTGGGGTGGGGGCCGCTCAACGAGTTCAACAAGCAGATCACCGAGGCCTTCCAGGGGTTGCTGGTCAGGGTTGATGACCGCGTGGCCGAGACGTTCGTCTCCCTGTCGGCGGACGGCGGCGGGCTGGATCTGGGGGCCCAGGGATTCGGTGGTCCCGGGGCCACCTGGACCTATCTGGTCCACGACGATCCCTTCGAGAACGCCCTGGTCCGGGTGATGCGCCGTTTTCGGGGCGCCCTGGGCAAGGACTGATGGTGCGCCGCATCAACTCGCCGGACGGCCGCCGGGGGTCGCCGGTTCCCGTGCTACGCTCCCCGATGGTGGGGTGGACGCATCGGTCCACCAGGGAGATGTGCCGTGGGTGAGGTGACGACCCGCACGAAGAAGCGGCGCCAGCGCCGGGAGTCCGGTCCCGGCGTCGGCGGCGGAGATGCCCGGCCGAAGCGTGCCGGGGGAGGGGACCCCCTCCAGGATCCCCTGGACGAGGGCACCGTCCAGATGCTCGCCGATCCCCTCGAGGGCGGGGCGGGCGGCGCCGTGCAGTTCGAGGCCGACCAGAAGCACGGCCCTGTGGAGGCCGCCGACACCGTGCTGGGGATGACCGGGGTCATGCCCAACGCCAAGGCGGTGACTTCATTCGCCGCCGAGATCCGCAAGATCTCGCTCTCGCTGAAGAAGGCAGGGACCGACGTCCTCTCGCCCGACGACCGGGACCAGCTGGCTGCGGCCTCGACCCTGCTGGACTGGGCCAAGAAGACCACCGACCTGGGCAACGCCGTCACCAACAAGATCGAGTCCGCCATCGAGATGCGCAAGCGGGCCAAGCTCTCGGACCCGCTGCAGGACACCAACCGGGCGGGCGGGCCGTCCAAGGCCCTCGATGACGCCAAGCGGGTGGTCGACGTCGCCCGGCTGTTCACCAAGCTGTCCAGCAGCAAGGCCATGAAGGACTTCCAGGGGGACATCGAGGACGCCAGCAAGCGCCATGCCTGGGCCAAGGAGGTCACCGAGACCTTCGACCTGCTGGGCACCATCCTCCCCGACTCCATCGCCGAAACGCCCATGGCCACCCCGCTGCGGATGTTCAAGGGCTACCTGTCGGCGCCCAAGGCCTACCTTGCGGCCTTCAAGGCGGTGCTGGACAGGCACATCGGCAAGCTCGACGAGGCGGCGCGGCTCAAGTACAACACCAAGCTGCTGTCCGGCGACGTGGTGATCTGGGGCGGCCCGCTGACCATGCTCTACGTCCGTTCCAGCAGCTGCCAGCCCCGGGGGCTGGACACCTTCATGGCCCAGACCCACCGGCGGCTGATGAAGGACAAGAAGATCAACATCTGGAACGCCTCACTGGACGTGGGGGTCAAGCTCCTCTGCGCCGAGATCGAGACCCAGGAGACCAACCCGCACAAGAAGTACGCCTGGACCGAGTTCGTCAAGAATCCCGACAACTGGAGGTAGGCCCGCGGATCGTGGGCCGATTCCCCTGCCCTCCCTCCCCGTTCACCATGCCGTTCACCGACCCCCGTCACGCCCGTGCAAAATACGCTCACGGCCCCGTGTGTCCACGTGACCTGGGGCCGCGGGAGAACGGTGGCGCCACGGATCACCATCCTCGGGTTCGCTGTCCTGACCCTCGGCCTGGGCTGCGCCCCCGACGCGGACGGGGGGGGGGGGGGGGGGGGGGGGGGGGGGGGGGGGGGGGGGGGGGGGG
>CAZITQ010000361.1:0-5672 GCA_964542165.1 uncultured Rickettsiales bacterium | reverse complement strand
GCTGTCGTCGTCGTCACCCGTGGCGTCGTCGTCGTCACCTGCGGGGGCCGTCTCGGCGGTGTCCGCGCTCTCCCCGGGGACCACGTTGGACAAGAAGGACCACTCCTCGTCCGCAGCGAACACCGTGTAGTAGTAGGTCGTGCCCGGCGCCAGGTTCTCGTCGATCACCTCCTGGGCCTCCCCCCAGGTGGGGCTGGGATCCAGGTACACGATGAGGCCGTCGGCCATGTCCTGGGGGTAGTGATCGGCGTTGCGGACCACGATCACCGCCCACAGCGGGGTCACGTAGGGGTGGGTCCAGGTCAGGGTCGACTGCTCCTCCTCGCCGTCGCTGGCCACGAAGTCCTCGACCGTGTACGCCCCGGGGATGTCGTCCGGCGCCACCAGGCACACGTCGTCCAGGGTCCAGCCGCCGAACTCCAGGCCCTGGTCCGATCCCAGGGTCCAGGCCACGGAGAGCAATCCGGACGGATCGACCAGGTCGTCCACCTCGATGTCGTGGAGCATCCACTCGGTGTCCAGGTAGTGCACGCCCCCGCCGGGCGTCGATGGGTTCTCCCACACCACCGTCCCGTTGACGTGGATCCGGGCGTGGTCGTAGAAGCCGTCCTCCACGGTGAGCCAGCGACGGTACTGCAGCCGCACCCCGTCGTGACCGCTCACGTCCCGCTCCGGCAGCAGCAGGAATCGCTCCATGTTGTTGCTGTACTCGCCGTCGTCCACCAGCCCCAGGTCGGTGCCCCAGACGGAGCTGCCGGACCAGGCGTGATCGGGGTCGGCGCTCCCGCCGGTGGGGGCGCCCCACTCCCAGTCGTCACCCGCCCCCTCGGGGCTCGCGGGCGAACCGAGTTCGTGGAGGAAGTCGCCCTCCCCCGACTCCATGTCGTCGCAGAAGATCTCGACGAGATCGCCCACGTAGAATCGATAGAGCCGCTCGGCATCCTCGTCGTGGGTGGTGAACACGGTGCCACCGCTCACGTCCGTGGCGGAGATGTAGTAGTGGACCGTGGTCCCGCTGGGTTGGCGGGGGATCTCCTCGGTGTACCCCGACACGCCGTCGTAGATCATCGGCAGGGAGTCCCAGGGGCCCGCGGGGTCCGGGGCGTAGTGCAGGGTCACCGAGCCGGGGTCGAATCCCGAGCAGGCCGGCTCGACCACCTGGAACGTGGCCTCCACCGGGTAGGAGGTGACCGCGGCCGCCTGATTGTCCAGCGGGGCGTGGTCGAACAGGAAGTAGCCCAGATCCCCGGGGCCGAGTCCGTGGGCGCCCATCACCTCGGTGAGCAGGCACAGGTGGGGGGTCCCGTTGCTCAGATCACCGTCGTCGTCGTCGGTGACCACGAGCTCGTCGAAGGTGTCGGTCAGCGTCGGGCCGCCCTTGAGCGACCCCAGGAAGAGCAGGTCCGTGGTCTCGACGCCGTCGTCGTAGCCGTACAGGGCGATCATCTCGTCCCGCAGGTCCCACAGCGCCGAACCCCAGATCAGGCCGTCGGTGTGGACCTCGCCCACGATGTCGTCGGGGTAGACCTTGTCCGTGTCCAGCTCCCGGATCCACGTGTTGGGACCGTAGGCCCCGATCGCCATGTAGGGGTCGTCCCAGATCGTGGCGGACAGGTAGTCCGCGCTGCCCTCGGAGACCGTCCCATCGAAGCCTCCGCTCACGATCAGGTAGTCGTGAACCCCGTGGCCGTACTCGTGGTAGACGACGTCGGATATCCGCCCGAAGTTCGCGCAGCCCCCCCCCGGGTCCGCCGTGAGGTAGGCCATGGTGCCGTTCCAGTACCAGGCGTTGCAGTGGTTGTCGTCCAGGTTGACCTGGGTCGGGACCACGTCCTGGGCCCAGCTGAACCCGGGCTCTCGGTCGAGCACGTAGTCACGTACGATCTGGAAGTGACCGAGCACGTCCCGGGCCGCGTGGGTGGCCTCCACATCGGTCCAGTGCATGTCGTTGGCGGCGCCGACCACGGCGGGGTAGTCCATCCAGGGGACCTCCTGGATCGACTGGTCCAGCAGCTCGATCTGGTCGCCCCGCATCCGGGTGATCAGCGTCTCGTCCAGATCCAGCGGCAGCGAATAGCCGCCCAGATCGTCGGTGACCACGATCCCTGAGCTCCCCTCCACCTCCAGGACCCGGCCGGCGGCGGTCACCAGCGGATCGTCCACGGTCCGCTCCTCGAACTCCAGGGTCACGGTCCCGGCCAGCTCGCGCCGGACCCGGTCGTAGCGGTGGAGGACCTCGCCGGTCCGGGCGTCAACGAAGCACACGAGGTCGACGGGGACGGTGGGGAGGACGATCCGGCTGCGCCAGGCCAGCCTGGGCGTGGGCGGTCCGTCGGGCGTCCCGGGGAAGATCACCAGGCTCCCCCGTTCGCGCACCTGGACCTCCGCGGTGGGCAAGTCTGCGAGGCCGGCGATCAGGGCCGCCTCGGCCGTGATCCCGGGCGCCAGGTTCACGCCCGCGGTGGGAACGAGGTCCGACCGGACCATGGCGAGCCGTCCGATGCCGTCGGGGCCGGGCCGGAGGCGGAAGTCGATGGACGACCCCTCCACGGGGATGCCGCCCCGGTGTTGATCGAAGGTCAGGTAACGAAGGTCGCCGCTGTGTTCGTCCGCGGCCAGCACCAGTTCGGATGGCGCGACGCCGAACAGACCCGCGTGCCGGGCGACGAACGCCAGGGCCGCGGCGGGGGCGCTCTCGGACTCCCACTCCACCCCGGGCGCCCACAGCACCCGGGGCCGACGGAGCGCCTCGTCCCAGCGCACGTACCAGTCACCGCCCTCCTGGGTCGCCAGCCGCTCCAGCGCCGGCGAGGCGGCGGTGAGGCGGGCCTGGATCCCACCGTGGTAGTCCTGCAGCCGCGACGGCGGGCCGACGGGGAATCCGAGCCCCCCGGGTTCGACGGCGGAGGCCGTCCCCGCCAGGGCAAGGATCGCCAGCGTCAGCGTGGCGACGCACCGGGGGATCGCGGTGAGAGGGACGCGTCGGGGGTCTCGTACCCGGTTCATCCTGCCTCCAGGGCCGCCCGGGCCCGGGGCGGCGGACGACCATTCTACCCGGAGCGGATTCGCCGGTCCCCCCGACGGCGGTGACCCGGGCCGGGCCGTCCGCACACCCTTTTCCCACCGGGTACAGGCGTGGTATGCACAGGACCGGAAGGGGTGAACGTCATCCGACCCTACCTGCCGCTGTCCTTGCTGGGATTCGTAATGCTCGCCGGGTGCGGCGACAAGATCGGGGAGAGCTGCACCGTCGGCGGCGTGGCCAACGACGAGGTGGCCTACCAGGCCCAATCCGACGAGTGCGACGGAGCCACCTGCCTGTTCCTCGACGGGTTCGGCTCGTTCTGCACCGACGACTGCGCGGTGGACGACGACTGTCCCCACGGCTTCGAGTGCATCCCGGTGGACGTCATCCCCACCGCCGTCGAGCAACTCGAGACCCTCTGCGTACCCGAGGAGCCCGTGGGCGACGACGACGACTCCACCGCCCCGCCGGTGGGCAGCCCGCCCGAGATCTCGGAGCTGCGGATCTGGGACGGCCCGGACCCGGACTCGGGCCAGTGCCTGATCCGGCACGAGTTCGTCTGGCACGACGACGACGGGGATCTCAACGGAGCCCAGGCCTGGATCGAGTTCCGCGACCCGGGCGGCGTCGACGCCGACATCCGGTTCAAGTCCAACATCGAGCTGCTCGACACCGTCGACACGACCCTGACGTTCCAGCTGGTCCACGACGGCAGCAGCCTCGCGTATTCGACCACCTACAACGTGTACGTGTGGATCAAAGACCGCGCGAACAACAAGAGCAACGAGCTCGCCGAGGGCGGTTACCAGACCCCGTCCGCGACCTGCGAGTGAGCTTCACCGGGGAGTTTTCATGCGAACCCACACCTGGCTGATCCTGGTGGCCACCCTGGCCCTACCGCTCCTGCTCGTCGGCTGCCCCAACGGCGACGACGACGACAGCGCCGGCGACGACGACCAGGTCGATCCGCTGGCACCCGTGCTCAGCGATCTGCAGCTTCAGCACGCCTCGGACGGCAGCGGCGGGTGCAACATCTTCGTCAAGTGGACCGTCACCGACGAGGACGGCGATCTGGCGGGCAAGGACGAGGACACCGATGACTGGCTGGCGGTCGAGGTCAGGACCAAGTTCGGCGACGGAGGTTGCAACTGGGTCTACACGATCCAGCGCGATCCCCCCGTATACGAGGTCGACCTGGACGTGGACATCCCCGTGGGCGGGCTGGTCGGGTCCTGTCACGTGGACGCGGACGAGACGTACGACGTCGAGGTCTACATGTACGACCTGGCAGGCCGGGAGTCGAACCACCTGTACGAACTCGAGTGGGACTCGCCCACCGAGGACTGCCTCTAGGAGCCTGTCCGCTAGCGGCGTGGGAAGGACGGGGGCCGCGCGCCGAGGGGGGCCGTGCCGCGGCGCCCCTCGGGGACCTCGACCACGACGCGGAATCCGTAGAAGCTGGCCACGGCCTGGGGCAGGGCCCCGATGCGCGACGCCGTCCGGCAGTGGCGCGCGCCGTAGGCCCAGCAACCGCCCCGCAGCACCCGCAGCGGAGGCATCTCGTCGTGCCAGTCCTGGCACCACTCGAGCACACCGCCCGCCATGTCCCGCACCCCGTAGGGTGATTCGTCCACCGGATAGGAGCCCACGGGCTCCGGCACCGGGTTGCCCAGCTGGCTGTCCCTCATCTTGCAGTAGCTGGGCTCGAAGTGCTGTCCCCAGGGGAAGGTGCGCCCGTCGACCCCGCGGGCGGCCTTCTCCCACTCGTCCTCGGTGGGCAACCGGCAGGTGAGGCCGGTGCGGACCGACAGCCAACCGCAGTACGCCGCCGCGTCCTGCCACGAGATGCAGGTCACCGGCATGTCCGCGAGCCAGGGGATGTCGGCGGCCTCCCCCTCGGGGAGGGTGTACAGGCCGTCGTCACCCAGGGGCCAGCAGGCCTTGTCCACCTCGGCCCCGCCCCGGCGCGTACGCGGGACATGGGCCGCGGCGTCCTGGGGGGATCCGGCCGCCAGCTCGTTGACGAAGGCCAGGTACTCGCGGTTCGTGACCGGGAACCTGGAGAGGAAGTAGCCGTCGACCACGATCTCGGTGGCGTCGGCCGCCAGGATCGAGCGCCGGTCGCCACCGCTGATGTAGCGCCCCGAGGGGACGTGGATCAGACCGTCGCCGATCTCCTCGTCCCGGTAGAGCACCACGTTGAGCTCCTTGCGCTGCCGGCGACCGATGTGCAGCGGGAAGCGGGTGTCGCGGAACCCCGAGCGATGGAAGATCAGCAGGTACGAGCCCATGCCGATGGGTTCGTTGCGTAGCGGTGTGTACCCCAGGAACTGCTCCGCCCCGGGCACCAGGATCCGGTCCCGCTCCTCGTAGCGGTAGAGGTAGATCTCGGCGTCGTCGGGGTCGGTCTCGATGGTCAGCCGCCCCTCGCCCAGCAGGAGCTTGGCGTACCGGCCGTCGTCGTAGGTCTCCAGCCGGCGCCGGTAGTGGTCCGCCTCGCTCTCGACCCCCTGCTGCTCCGCCTCCTGGAACCGGGTCCAGTACAGGTCCGCGAGACCCTGGCGAGCGGCCAAATTCTCCGGGTCGTGGCTCAGGGCGTGCTCGAAGGCGGTCATGGCCTCGTTGAAGGCTTCGGCCACCTCGGCCT
>CAZITQ010000360.1:0-5721 GCA_964542165.1 uncultured Rickettsiales bacterium | reverse complement strand
AGACGCGGACCGAGGCCATGCGTCATCGGACGCGGGATTATGCCAGGGAGTGGCTCGGGGATGGGGTCGGGAACGGCTGGCTCCGTGGGGGGGGCCGACTCGCCGGTGGCCAGGGGAGCCTCCATGTCGGGCAGTTCTTTGTTGGTCGAGGCTTCGGGCTGCTCGAGAGTGGTCGGCTCGACCGCCGTCGCGGGCTCGCGCATATCTGCGTCGGGTCGCAGCGCCAGCCAGATCCCACCACCGATGACGCAGCACAGGAGCACGATGCCAGCCACCAGGAGAGCCCTCGGATGACGCTTGGAAGGGGCTGGTGTCGGCTCCGGCTCCACGGCTGCGCTCCTCACCACCTCGGTCGCGAACTCCTGGGTGGCGGCCAGCTCGTTGTGCAGCGCCACCGATCCACTTTTCTCCACCAGGATGGCGGGGGCTCCCTCGGTCAGTTCTCGTTTGGGTACATGACCGTCGAGCCTCGGCACTTCCACTTCGGCCCATTCGCGCAGGTAGGGGCCGGGGAAGCCGCCCTTGAGCGTGCGCGCCCGGCGCTCGACCTCGCGCCCGGATGGCCGTTCACCGGGCTCGAACGCGATCATCTCCCCGATGAGCTGGATCAGCGGCTCGTAGTCGGAGGCGTCCTCGGGCGACTGACCCAGGGAGACGCTGCGGCGCACATCGGAAAGTACGCTGTCGAGCCAGGCGCGGTTCCGCTTGGGGTTGGTGGGGGGCGAATCGAAGGAGTCACCCGCCAGCAGCTCAGCCAGCACTACACCCAGGGCGTAGATGTCCGTCTCGTGGCCGTCGACGCCGTCGAGCCGCTCGGGCGCCATGTAGCGCATGGAGCCAAACAGCAGCGACCTCGTGGCGGCCTCGCGTTCCTGGAAGTCGGCCCGCGCGACCCCGAAGTCGAGCACCTTGACCTCGCCCTGTGCGGTCAGGCGGATGTTCGAGAGCTTGATGTCCCGGTGGACCAGACGCAGGGGCTCTCCGGTGACGTCCGAAGGTACAGCCCAGGCCGCGTGCAGCGCGCTCGCGATTTCTTCGATGATCTCCAACGCGACGCGCGCGGGGATGCGCGCGTGGTGGGCTGCGATGGCCAGGTCGACCCCGGCCACGTACTCCATCACGACGCCCCAGGCGTCGCCGAAGTCTGCCAGGTTGTCTACGCCGACCACCGCCCGGTGCCGGATCAGCCCCAGGATGCGTGCTTCGTCCCGCAGGCGCAGCGCCATTTCTTCGGGCATCCGGTCGTCGCGGTTGAGCACCTTGAGCGCCACCTGCTTGGCGAAGCCGCCTGGGCCTATGATCTCGGCGCGGTAGACGGTCCCGAAGGCCCCCTTGCCCAAGGTCTCGATCAAGCGGTATCGCCGGGCCTCGCTCACCAGCGTACCTCCAGGAACGCGGCTGTGCCCAGGCCCAGCCCTGCGGCGCCGAGCGCGATGGAACCGACGAAACAGGCGTTGGTGGAGGTGCGGAGCGAGGGCTTGTCCATCGGGTCGGTGTCGGGATCGCTCCACTTGCTATGGCTCGCCGATGCGACCCCGTACAAGGCCCCGGCGGCCACCAGGGAGGCACCTGCCGAGCCCAGCAGACCCCACCGGGGGCCGACCCTCTCGCCTGCTGCCAGAGGCGCCGACGGTGTCGCTGGCAGGGGCGGCTGGGTAGGCTCTGAAGCGGCTATCGGAGTCGGGGACGGAATCTCGAGTCCAGGTATGGGCTCGCCGTTCCAGACGTAGGTGGTGTGCTGGACCTGACCGTCGCCTCCAACGCGCTGGAAGATCACGGGCCACGCGGTGGGGCGCTGCGTTCCTGCCCGGCCGTCGATAAGGTAGTGCCCCTCGGCTGAGACAGGAAGCTCTTCGTAGGAGCCTGTCTCGATGGGGATGGCGGCGTAGGTGGACAGCATGGGGTTGCCCGCAGGGACCATGGCCTCGGGAAAGGTGTAGGCTGGCTCGATACTCCGCGCCGCGGCGAAGGCCCTGGTGGAGCGTTCTGGCTCTCGCTCGATGAAGGCACGCAGCCCCATCATCCGATGAACCGATGCGGCCAGGTAGCGCGGCACGGGCTCTTGGAGGCAGGCGAGCCCGGCGGAGAGTTCATCCGTCATCTCCTGGAACGCGGGCACGTCCAGCGCAGTGTAGGTAGACTCAGCGCGCTCGAGGATCGACTGGATGTCGGCGGTGCTGATGGGCAGGTCGCACTCAGCGTGAGCCGCTGTGCTGGCCGCGAGAGCAAGTAGAACGAATGGCAGCACGTCATCCTCCAGTTCAGGTTTCCGAGTATACGCCTTTGGCGATGTCTGTCAGGAGGCCAGCCAGAGATGGCTGCGTCCGCCGGGCTCATCCCTTTCTCTCGCGTCCCCTTGGGGTTGCGCAAACCGTGCCCGTATCTTTGCTCGGCGTCTGCGCTGCTTGTGGACCAGCCCCTGTGGGCTCATCCGAGGAAGTGCAGCGAAACCAGCATCGCGACGATGAGAAGGAGGAGCGTGAAGAACAAGAGGATGGCCCATCCGTGTCCAGTTAGCCCGGTATCAGGCGAAGGACGGTAAAAAGTAGCGGGTCCGAAAAGAAGGGCGGCGCCAGCCGGAGTGCCCTGGTATTCAAGGCGGTAGCTACACCTCCAGGAGGCGCCTGATGGATGCTACCACGCTCCGCAAGACTGTCCACGACTTCTTTCCCAAGACGCTCATCAAGGCCACCATCAAGCGCCTCGGCGTCCAGGGGATAGGGGGGATTAGCAGGATATTCGAAGTATAGCCGCAAAGGCGGCATTTCGCCAACGGGTCCAAGAACCGGGCGGCGTTTCGCGGTGCAGGCGCGGCGATGCGGCTGGCGGGGCCCGCCCGGGGCTTGTCCTCATCCCTTCCTGCCCTCCGTTGCGCATCCGGAAGGCTCTCTTCGCGTCCATCGCGCCCAATCCGCGTGTTTGGGGGCGTTGCGCTTGCGGGGCACGACGGGCTCGCCTCCGGCGCCGTTGTCGACCCCGGCTTCCTCGGCGAGAGCCGCGATGGCGGCGCGCGCGGCCTTCTGGGGCCTCCGTCCACCGCCCTCCCAGCGGTTGACGGTGGCCACGGAGACGCCGATGCGGCCGCCCAGCTCCTCTTGCGTGAGGTTCAGGGCAGCCCGGATGGCTCGGAGGGTGTCGGGCAAAGTAGGAGCATTCGTCATAAATGCTACTTATGTCATGTATGCGCATACATCCACTCCACAACCAGGTGGTTCTGGACCTGCTGTAGACCAGCCTTCTGCCCGGAGATTCTTCGCCTTCGACCCTGGAGGAGCGCGATGACCTTCTGGACCAGGGCCAAGTGCTGGCCACCGCCGCCCTCCTTCGGGCAGGGACCTCGTCCCGCCCGAATCCCCGGATCCGTGTGTTTCTTCAATATCCTACCGGCCTCAAACCGACGACCGCAGGCCTGACAGAGTGCCGCTCGGCATCCTCCAACCGGCACTTTGAAAAGCACCTTCCTGGAATTCACCTTTCATTGACGAAACACCTATAGAAGGTGCGTTTTCGCCGGTTTTCCGACCGGGGGGGCCCGCTCGGAAAACACCCTCGGTCCAGTGCTCGACAGCCAGCACGATCTAAGACGGGATCTCGCTGGCACCTGCGCCACTACTCCAGCTGAGCCCGGTATTCGAGCCAGCGGTAGGCCTTGCCATGCACCTCGTGGATATCCGGCATCGTGCGCCTGGGATCGGTTATTGGCTAGACACAGGGGAGCCCTCTCCCCCCTCAGAAGACCCACACCGCCGAAGCTCCCGCGGCGAGACCGGTTGTTCGTAGGTGGAAGCTGCCCTTGGCGGCGTCGGGCACCACGGTGCCCTCCTTTTCAGAGTGGTTATCGTTTTTCCAGGTGAACTCGTCCACGCCACCGAAGAGCCTACCGCCCACCTCCGCCCGCAGCATCACCGAAGGGTGCAGCATCAGCACCATCCCCACGTTGGCTACGCCGCCGAAGCGGATGGCGCTGGCGGAGATCTCGTGGTCCTCGCCGTCGTCGTCGGTGTAGGCCTTGCCTGAGGGCACGCTCCAGATCTGCATGCCGAAGGCAGCGCCGCCGGCCAGGTAGGTACGCGGTAGCAGCAGGAAGCGCTTCTCCACACCGAAGGCGGTTTGGTAGAGCGCCAACTCTCCGGCGAAGCTGCGCTGGATGCGATTGGTCTCGTACCACTCGTACCAGCCCACCGTGCGGCCCAGGTTGACGTCGAAGCGCAGATCGAAGCCCAGGGCGCCCTTGCCCTCTTCGATGCTGCGTTCCCCCCCCTGGGGATCGGGTGGCAGGCCGGCCGCCGGTCGATCGGCCGCGGTGTAGCCGAACATGCCGCCCACCTCGATGCCCAGCTGTGGATTCTCTTGGGCCACCATGGCTGTCTCGCCCGGGGTGCTTCCGTAGACGACCTGCACCCGGGAGGGATCGGCCTCGCCTTCCAGGCCCCCGACGCCCCGAGAGCGCACGCGGGCGTATCCGGCTCGATCGCCGTCCCGCTTCATCCAGAAGCCGTCTCCTACGCGGACACCTTCCTCGACGCCCAGGGGGAAGGCACCATGGCGCGCCGCCTTGCCTTCGCCGCTCCAGGCCGCGAGGGGGCCGTAGAGACGGAACTCGTCCACCTTGCGCGTCTCCAGCTGCAGCTGGCGCACGGCTTGGCGTGCGCGCTTTAGCGCCTCGCACTCGGTCTCACGCCGTTCGTAGTTGGAGCCGTCGTCCTCCTTGTTGGGGGTGTCCAGGTAGCAGAGATCTTCGACCGCGCGCCAGGCCAGCCCCAGGGCCCCGGGGTGGGACCCGGCCTCCAGCATGGGCACCATCATCGCCGGGCGCGCGATGGAAGCCACCCGGTTGACGGACAGGCGCACATTGTGTAGGGCCGAGGCAACGGCCTGGGATTGCTCCAGGGGCAGCTGCTCTAGCAGGGCCTCCAGCTCTGCGGCCTTGTCCACCGCTTTGTCTGCCAGGGGGACCTGCTGCTTGAGGTTGTCGAGCGTGGCGGCGCGGGCCTGGACCATCACGTCCTCCACCATGTCCACCACGCCCGGGACCTTGGTGCTGAGTTCGTCGCTCAGCTGCAGGCGTCCGTCTTCGCGCTGGAACACCATGAGCTCCATGCCCAGGCTGATGGAGGTGCTCACCGACGACTTTCCGTCTTTGCTCTTGGACTCCTTGCGCTCGGCCTCGTAGCTGACGATGCGTGGGATTGCAGCCGCATCGGCGCAGCCCAGAGCCTCAGTCGTTGCCGCCGAGCCCTTGAGCAGCAGCTCGTCTCCGCTCAACACCGGATCGGAGGCGCTCAGCCAAGTGTCGAAGCGCTCCAGGGGGTAATCCACGGCGAAGAGGCCCTGCGCTGCGGAGAGCATCAGCTCCCGGTCATTGGACAGCTTGGATCCAGTTGGGTCCTTGGCTTTGTAGGAGACCGTCTTCTCGTACTCTCTCTCCTCCATCTGCATGGGGAAGACGATCATGGACAGGCGTGCGAAGCGTCCAGGACCCAGATCTTCTGCAGCAGTGCAGGGGTGTCGAGTGGCCGCGTTTCCGGTGGCGACCAGTGCGAACAGAACCAAGGATGGACTCATGGCGGGCTCCTCATGGGAGTAGTGGCGTGGAATGGTTCACGGCCATCTTCGCTGGGACCTGGCGAATAGCCTTTCCGACCCTGCCACCTTGGTGGTGTCCTGTCAAGTCCATAATCGTCGGCCCGGATCTGGCACGGCGCTTGCTGTCGGCATCGT
>CAZITQ010000359.1:0-5735 GCA_964542165.1 uncultured Rickettsiales bacterium | reverse complement strand
TCGGCATGAAGCGGCAGCGGAACGAGGACAACTACCTCATCAACGACGAGCTGGGCCTGTACGTGGTCGCGGACGGCATGGGAGGCCATGTCGGAGGCGAGTACGCCAGCCAGATCGCGGTCACCACCGTGGAGGAGGTGATCGCGAACATCCGCGATGAGAAAGCTGTCTCGCACGACGGCAACGCCATGCGCGAGATGCTCGTCCAGGAGAAGCTCAAGTACGCGATCCGGCTCGCCGGCAAGCGGATCTACGAGCGGGCCCAGGAGGACTCCGAGTTTCGGGGCATGGGGACCACCGCCCTGGTGCTGTACATGCGCGACTCGGCGGGCTACGTGGCCCACGTGGGCGACAGCCGCGCCTACCGGGTCCGGGGTGACACGGTCGTCCAGCTGACCGAGGACCACTCCCTGGTCAACGAGCAGATCAAGGCCGGCCTGATCAACCGCGACGCGGCCAAGAGCCACAAGCTGCGCAACATCATCACCCGCTCGCTGGGCTACCAGGAGGAGGTGGAGATCGACACCGCGGTGCTCAAGCTCGAGCGCGGGGACTTCTACGTCCTGTGCTCCGACGGGCTGAGCAACCTGGTGGAGGATCGGGAGCTGATGGACCTGCTCCAGCAGCACAGCTTCCAGGAGGCCGCGCGCAAGATGGTCGACCTGGCCAACAAGCGGGGCGGGGACGACAACATCACCTGCGTGATCGCCCGCGTGGACGCGGTGGAATAGCCACCGATGGGGCCCGCCAGGGCCGACGTACAGCCGTGAATCCTGTTGACACGACGGCGAATCATCACGTACCTCTGGTTGGCCCGCGAGAACCCGGTATGAAGAAAAACGACCGCTACGTCATCTTCGAGCTGCGACAGGGATCCGACGTGCCCTCGCGGCGCGTGGCCCTGGATCGCAGGCGCACGCACCAGGTGGGGCTCGCCCTGGGGATCACGGCGCTGGTGTTGCTGCTGGTCGCCGGCGGACTCGGGATCCAGCAACTCCGTCGCGCCCGCGCCCTGACCGAGGAGAACCTGCAGCTGTCCCAGCGGCTCGAGGGGCTCGACCGGCGGGTGGAGCTGGCCGAGGGGGGGCTGGCCCGGATCCAGGCCCACGACGCCAAGCTCCGCAGCCTGACCCACGCCGACGAGGGCGTCCGGCCCTACGGGATCGGCCCCCTCGACGAGCTCGAGATCCAGACCTTGCGCGCCGGGGCCGACGCCACCTTGCCGACGGGCGTCTCCCGCACCGCCGTGGTGATCGAGGCCTCCACCAGTCTGGAGGAACGGGTCGACCGGCTGGCCGAGGAGCTGGCCACCGAGGAGATCAGCCTCCAGGAGGTGCGCGGCTACCTCGTGACCCGCGACGCCCTGCTGGACGCCTACCCCACGGCCTGGCCCACCGACGGCTGGGTCACGAGCCGCTACGGTTTCCGCCGATCCCCGCTGCCCGGGTCCCGGCCGTTCCATACCGGGATCGACATCGCGTCGGCCTACGGCACCCCCATCCGCGCCACCGCGGACGGCGTGGTGACCTCGGCCCGCTTCCGTGACGCCTACGGCTGGACCGTGGAGATCGACCACGGCTTCGGCATCGGCACCCTGTACGCCCACTGCTCGCGGCTGCTGGTCTCCGAAGGGGACGAGGTGAGCCGCGGCGACGTCATCGCCCGCCTGGGCAGCACCGGCCGCGCCACCGGACCCCACATCCACTACGAGGTCCTGCGCGACGGCGTCCCGGTCAACCCCGAGGGCTACCTGGTCGGCGACATCATCCGACCTCCCGGGCCCTGAGTCCCTACCGCCCACCCCTCCCCGCCGCCCTCCGGAAAGGATGGTGAGGAAGGGTTGTCGGCCCGGCGATTGACAATCCGCCTCCAGTGCTCATGATGGGGCGGATCCCGACGTGGGTGGGGGATACCCGCGTCTGTCTCCGGAGGGAACATGGGAGCGCTGGATGCGTTCAGCGGCGTGGCCCGCAAGCTCTTTGGTACCAAGCACGAGCGTACGATCAAGGCGTTGCAGCCGGTCGTCGCCCACATCGCCAGCCTGGAGCCGCGATTCCAGGCCATGTCGGACGCCGAACTCAAGGCGATGACCTGGGATTTCCGGCGACGCCTGGACCTGGGGGCGACGCTCGAGGACATCCTGCCCGAGGCCTTCGCCGTGGTCCGCGAGGCGGGCTGGCGCTCGCTGACGATGCGTCACTACGACGTGCAGATGATCGGTGGGCTGGTCCAGCACCAGGGCATGATCTCGGAGATGAAGACCGGTGAGGGCAAGACCCTCGTCGCCACCCTGCCGCTCTACCTCAACGCCCTGACCGGCAAGGGCTGCCACCTGGTCACCGTCAACGACTACCTGGCCACCCGCGACGCCGAGTGGATGGGCAAGCTGTACAACTTCCTCGGGCTGTCGGTGGGCACCGTGCTGCACGGCCAGAAGCGGCGGGCCAAGCAGATCGCCTACGGCTCGGACATCACCTACGGCACCAACAACGAGTTCGGTTTCGACTACCTGCGCGACAACATGAAGACCGACTTCGCGCAGATCGTGCAGCGGGAGCTCAACTTCGCCATCGTCGACGAGGTCGACTCGATCCTGGTGGACGAGGCCCGTACCCCGCTGATCATCTCCGGCCCGTCCAACGAATCAGAGTCCCGGTACGACGAGATCAACGCCTGCATCCCCCGGCTGCAGAAGGAGATCGACTACGTCCTGGACGAGGAGGCCCGTTCCGCCTCGTTGACCGAGGACGGCATCGACAAGGTCGAGCGGATGCTGGGGGTACAGAACCTCTACGACCCGACCAACATCGAGCTGCTGCACCTCATGGACCAGGCCCTCAAGGCCCACACCCTGTTCAAGCGGGACAAGGACTACGTCGTCAAGGACAACCAGGTCACCATCGTCGACCCCTTCACCGGGCGGTTGATGCCGGGACGGCGCTGGAGCGACGGGCTGCACCAGGCGGTGGAGGCCAAGGAGGGGGTCAAGGTCGAGGATCCCAACCAGACGCTGGCGACCATCACCTTCCAGAAGTACTTCCTCAAGTACGACAAGCTCGCCGGGATGACCGGGACGGCGGACACCGAGGCCGCCGAGTTCGAGAAGATCTACAAGCTCGACGTGGTGGTCATCCCCACCAACAAGCCCACGGTGCGCGACGACTGGGACGACCAGATCTACAAGACCGAGGAGCAGAAGTTCCGGGCGGTGATCCGCGAGATCGAGGAGATGCACGAGCAGGGGCGGCCGGTGCTGGTCGGTACCGTGAGCGTGGAGAAGTCCGAGCTGCTGGCCAAGCTGCTCAAGCGTCGCGGGCTGCCCCACAACGTGCTCAACGCCAAGCACCACCTCAAGGAGGCCGAGATCGTCGCGCAGGCCGGCGCGCCCGGGTCCATCACCCTGTCCACCAACATGGCCGGCCGCGGCACCGACATCCTGCTGGGGGGCAACCCCGAGAACCTGGGCCGGTCCCGGATCGAGCCCAAGCGCGAGGGCGAGGAGGACGAGGACTTCCAGGCCCGGCTGAAGGTGGCCGTGGACGAGGCCGCCATCGAGTGCGCCCAGTACAAGAAGAACGTGCTGGGCGCCGGCGGGCTGCACATCGTGGGCACCGAGCGCCACGAGTCGCGGCGCATCGACAACCAGCTGCGCGGTCGCGCGGGGCGCCAGGGGGATCCGGGATCGTCGCGGTTCTACCTCTCGCTGGAGGACGACCTGCTCCGCATCTTCGGATCCGAGAAGATCATGGGGATGATGGAGAAGCTCGGCATGGAGGACGACGTCCCCATCGAGCACAAGTGGCTGAACAAGTCGGTCGAGAACGCCCAGAAGAAGGTCGAGGGTCACAACTTCGGCATCCGCAAGAACCTGCTGGAGTACGACGACGTCATGAGCCAGCAGCGCGACGCCGTGTACGGGATCCGCCGCCGGATCCTGGACGGCGATCACGTGCGGGACATGATCCTCGACATGGCCGCCAACGTGGTCAACACGGTCGGTGGCGGGTGGATGGACCCCAAGGCCGCCGCCGCGGACGTGGACTTCGCCGGCCTCAACGAGGAGCTGACCCGGATCTTCGGCCGGGGTTTCGAGGCCGACGCCGAGCGCTTCGCCGACCTGGGACGCGAGGGGTTCGTCAACGATCTGGTCGACCAGGTCGATCAGGCCTACGAGAAGCACAGCCGGATCTTCACCGAGTCGGTGATCCGCCACCATCAGGAGGCCGGACGCACCGACGAGGAGGAGCTGACCATCGAGGCCGAGCGCCTCCTGGAGTCCTTCGAGCAGAACATGCTGCTGGAGGGCATCGACTTCCTGTGGCGGGACCACCTCAAGGCCATGGACCACCTGCGCGGTGGCATCGGCCTTCGCGGCTACGGCCAGCGCAACCCCCTCCTGGAGTACAAGAAGGAGGGGTTCCAGATGTTCGGCATGATGATGGACCTGTGGGACGAGCGGGCCGTGGGCCGGATCTTCCAGCCCATGATGCACGACCGCCTCACCGAGGGCACCATCTCCCAGCTGGAGGCCCGCCGCCAGCGCCTGGAGCAGAAGCAGAAGCTCATCGCCCAGGGCGCCGGCGCCGCCGGCCAGGTCAAGCAGACCACCGTCCGCCGCGAGCACCGCAAGCTCGGCCGCAACGATCCCTGCCACTGCGGATCGGGCAAGAAGTACAAGAAGTGCCACCTGCCCCTGGAGAACTCGGCGAGCGCGTAGCCGGCACCCGGTGGACCGGGACATCGGTACCGAAGCCCGGAGAGAAGACCTCGCGCGAAGGCGCACAGGGCGCAAAGAGGAACGGATCAGTCCACGGGACAGGCGGCCACGACGGCCTCCACGATCCGGGTGACCAGCAGATCGAGTTCCGTGCTCTCCCCGTCGAGCCGAGTGTCGAGGACGGCCTCGCCGTCGCGTTTCAGCTTCAGGCCCAGGTCGATCTGACCCCAATCCACCGTGTAGGTCCCGGTGGGTCGGCAGCCGCCGGGCCGTTTCCTGACTGGGCGCGGACCACGGATGGGTGACGTCGTGCAGAGGACCCGGCGACGAGTGCCGCGGAAGTGAAGAAGCGCGCCCAGCATGGCTCGGAATCCACTGATAGAATGCCTCCTCGGAAACCTCTCTGGGAGTCGCCGTGATCACCGTCAAATGCCCCAAATGCGCAGAGATGGTCGAGGTGGACGAGAAGCGTCGCGCCGGGCGCGGCAAGCTTCGGCTCGCCTGCAAGCAGTGTGGAACCCGGTTCGCGATGCGGATCAACCGGCCCTCGCTCAAGGTCGAGGGGGACGTGGCTGCGTCTCCGGAGCTGGAGGAGGCGGCGAGCGAGGACCGCAAGCCCAAGCGGGCCCCGAGACGCAAGGAGGTCAGCCGCCCCGCGGAGATCACCGATCCGTCGGCGCCAGCGAACGACGACCGGACCCACATCAGCTACAGCGGAGTCACCGAGGGACCCGAGGCGCCGGTGTTCTCCGCGGGTTCGCCCCAGAGCGATTCGGGGGGCGGAGGATCCGCTAGCGGAGACGGCGACGCTGCCGGAGATTCCGGCGACGGCGCGACCGCCCGTTCGGGCTTCCCGGGCGAGGACGAGGTCGAGGTGGGGGACACCGCCGAGACCCCGGCGCTGGCCGAGCCGGACGGGGAGGGGGGCGAGTCCGAGCCCGACCCCGAGCCCGACCCCGAGCCCGACCCCGAGCCCGAGCCCGAGCCCCAGCCCGAGCCCCAGCACCAGGACCCCCAC
>CAZITQ010000358.1:0-5763 GCA_964542165.1 uncultured Rickettsiales bacterium | reverse complement strand
TCGCCCGTCTCGATGGACCAGAGACGGATGGTGGCACCACCGTCCGTGAGCAGTTCACCGGTGGGTAAAAAAATGTACCTTAAGATCTCGCCCCTGTGGCCTTCAAGCACCGCCAGTTGCTCTCCCGTCTCGGAGGACCAGAGGATGGGGGTGTTGCCACAGCAAGCGAAGATCTTGCCGTCAGTAAGCTCGCCAATCAATAGCCTATCGACGTTCTGGCATTGGAGAGACGCGATGAGTTCCCCGGAGGTAGAAGACCAGAGGTGGATGGCGCCGTCCCCGGACCAGGATACGATGTTGTGATTCCGGCACTCCATGGTGCCCGAGACCCAGCACTGGTGCCCGTTCAGCGTGACCTGGCACGAGCCGTCCTCGGCAGACCAGATCTTCAGGTTATCGCCCTCGCGGAAGATTTCGTTTATGAGACCATCGGACCAGGAGAGGATTCGCCCATCCCACAGTTCGAGCGCGCCTCTCACGCTCCCCTTGTGTCCCAGCATGTGAACCACGCTGCCTGCACCCTCCACGGGCCAAATCCTCAGGCCACCGATTCTGGACCATAAGAGGATACGGCCATCCTGGAGCTCTCGGGCATCCAAGTCACCGCTCCCGGTACTAACTTTATGCGCCAGGCACTCACCGGTCGCTTCCGACCAGAGGCGGAGGCTGTGCCGCCTGGAGCAGGAGAGCAGCCTGTCCCCGGAGATCCGCTGGACTGTCTCTATCGAGTCCTTGTGCCCTTCGAACATGGCCACGCATTTCCCGGTCCTGGAGGACCAGAGACACATGGACGTCCCTCCCACCGTCAGGATCCGCTCGTCGCCCAGGATGAAGGAGGCCCAGATATAGGGGACTAGCGGATCCAGTACGGACAGGCACTCGCCCGACTCCGTTGACCACAGCTGAACTGTATTGCGTGAGCGGGACATGAGCCGGTTTCCTGACAGTTTGCCCACCTCGGCCAGCCCCTCGTGGCAGTTCAGGACGGCGAGGCACTCTCCGTCGTGCATGGACCAGATCCTGATGGTCCCGTCGCCGGGGATGTCTCCTGAAACCGACCAGGAGACCAGCCTACTGTCATCGATTTGGAAAGCTTCCTCAATCCGGCCATCATGGCCCTCCAACACCCTGAGGCAGCGATTGGGCGCGGCCCTGGCTGGCCGCCGGGCCCTCCGTAGCCACACCCAGTCGCACGCCCCGCTGGCCAACCACGCCTCGGCGGCTCGGGTCACCGGACTGTCGTCCGCGTGCTCCATGGCCAACTGCAGCAAGATCTTGTGCGCCCCCCAGGCCTCATCCCCGCGCCTGAGGACATGGGCCTGCTCCCGGATGAACGCCTCCCACAGCAGAAACTCTGTCCTGCCCGGTCCCTCGCGCAGCTTCCCGAGCACGGCCTTGTATTCTCTGGCCAGATCGGTCACCTCCGAGGAAGGCATAGCGGCGGTCCTGGCCTGCAGGTACGAGAAGTCAGCTAGCCGGTCCCGGGCCGCGGCCACGCCATCCTCCCCCTGCCACCCGAGCGCATACTCTGTGCCCCACCGGAAGAGGTGGTTCTTGAGATTTCCCGGTGGCAAGCTCGCCCATCTTGCCGCCATGCGGAAGAGCTTGCGGCGGGCCATGCTGGCTGTGCCCTGGAGCGTACCCGCACCTGCGTCGTCGCCCTCTCCACATTTTCCGTCGAAATAATCACGAAAGCTCTGGTGGTAGAGAGACCAGCCCAGGGTCCCATCCGGTGTCTCGTTGTAACGGAGCAGCGCCGTGCCAACCCGCAGGGCAGCCTCAACCTGGGCGCGCATGAGATTCGCGTCGTCCGGCTCTCCGGCGATGAGCATGGTCAACGCCTCGGAGTCCAGGGGCTCCTTGGCCATGGCCAGCAGGCAAACAAGGTGGGGGAGCACAGCCTTGACATCGCTGAGCCCAACCCGCTCCATCAATGCGTCGTAGTAGGCTGTCAGCCCGTCGGGGAGTTTGTCCTCGTCCTGTACCGAGAGATGCCCCGAGAGAAGATCCTCGAGCAGGTGGTGCACGTAGAGCGGCAAGCCCCTTGCGCGCTCCACCACCCGATGGATGAACGCGTTGTGGACCTCGTCCCCACGGTCCTCGTCTCGCTTGAGCAGCGCGTAACGTGCGTTGCCCAAGCCATCCAGGAGCATGGCCCGGATATCTGTGCTGTGCATGGCAGGCAGGCCGTCCTGGAACAGGGCATGACAGGTCGGAGCGGAAAACACCTCGTTGAGGCCATGCTCCGGTCTGCCCGCCAGGATCCACACCGTGCCCGGAACAGCCAGCTGCCGCAGCAGGTTGGCCAGGCGGGGGTCGACGCTGACCACCTCGTCCAGTCCGTCGACCAGCACCCAGAACTCGGGCGCCCGCTCGCGGGGATCCGCGGCCTCCAGGCTGGCCACCACCTGAAGCCGCTGCCTGGCATCCTCTACCAGGGCCGGACCGTGTCGAGCCTCTTCTCGAGGCTGCTCGATCTTGTTTGCCAGGGGAGGCCAGGCAGAAAGCGCGGCCTGCAGGGATTGCAGGAAAGACCGGCGGTTGTTGCGGGAATCGCCCCGTTGGAAGCGGTGGAAGAATATTCCCCGCCTGTCCCGGGGGGTATTGCTGTAGTCCACTGCAAGCCTGGCCATGAGCATGGACTTGCCCACCCCCGGACCACCGGAGATCCAGCCCAACCGCGGAGAGGACTCATCCCTCGGCTCCCGCGATCTGAGCCAGGCCTTCACGATTTGCAATTCATTCGCCCGTCCCACCATGTCCTCAGCCATCAGGCGGGCCTCCCTGATGAATCCCTCCCAGTTGGCGCGGCCGCCAGACGATGAGTGGCTCCGGGCCGTTTTGTCGTGGAGCCCAAACAGTTCGCGAAAGCGGCTCACCTCGGCCTCGTCCAGGACCTCGGAGCTGGCTTCGTCCCGGCCCAGAGGGGTATAGGAAAGTCTGCGGAGATCTCCCCGCGCGTAGACCTGCACCGCCTCCCCATCGCTCTGCTCCTCCAGAACGCCATGGATGTTGACCTGGAAGACCGGCGCGTATGTGGCCAGGGGCAGGAGGGGCAACTCCCCGCCATCACCCAGTAGCCATATGCCGTCGGTGCAACCCTCCAGGGGCGCCGGCGTGGCCATGGGCGCGGGGTCGATCCCGCTCAGGTGGTGCGCCTTGCCGTTGCTGAGGGCTACCACCTTCAACTCCGCCGTGGCAGACGTAACTGCAGCCAGGACCTTCTCCAGGCCCGGCAGGTGGACATCGGTCATGGCCCTGGCCTGGCCACTGCTCATGCCTCCCCCGTGGGCCAATCGGTTCCTCAGAGCCAGCAACGACCGCTCCAACTCATTCGCGGCGGTGCGGCGGTCTCCCATGAACAGGGGCTCAAACTCGCCTGAATAGAGCTCGAAAGCGCCAGACGCAAGGAGCGGCGCCTGGGGTTTGGCCGAGCAAAGCTCACACAGGATCCCGAGCCAGCGGCCCGGGGTGGGGCGCTCCACGTGATCCCGGATGCGGGAGGATAGTGCCTCCGGTAGCGAGCCTCCATTGGCGTGGAGCACCTCGGCCAAGCACAGCGCCACTGACCACCGAACCGAAAGCTCTGCCAAGTCCACCAGCAGGTGGAGACGCGCGCCCGGGTGTGTCTCGTCTAGAAACGAAGCAGCAGGGCTGGACAGAAAGGTAGGCATGGCCACGGGGTCCAGGCCATCAGGGAAGATCCGGCGGCTCCCCCCGAGCTGATCCGCGCGGTCAGCGACCAACTCACCTCCGCACATGTTGCAGATGAAGTTCATGGATGCCGCAGCGGGCTCTGGAAGGGAGACTTGCGCCATGGGGCAGGAGCCCCGAGAACACCTGAATTCGGCTGAGTCCAAATCTACACCTCTGAGGATGATCAAACTTCATCGGATTATGCCGCAGAAGAACGGCTGCAGGCGAGGCGGCAGACGGCCACCGTCTGGCGCGTGGTCGCCCCGGTCGACCTGCGGGAAACCAACAACATGATCGACCGCAGGTTGCGCTCACTGAAGGCTCGTATCCAGCGGGCCATCGACTCGCAAGAAAGACCGTCCACCGGGCGACTGCTCTCAATGGAATCCGGAGCGAGCGACGGTGTGGCTTGCGGCATTCTCGTTGGTCTTACGCAGGGCCTGCAAGGTACGCCGATTGTCGGACTCGAAGCCGATCACGAGAGCCCATACCAGGACGAAGACGTCCACCTTGCGCTGACAGCGAACCACGCAGAGTCGCCGCTCTTTGGCCTCAAGGTCGTCGCGTGGAACAACTCTGGTCAGACAGCTGTGAAGCGAGGTAGAACTCAACTGGGTCATGGGGCTGACCTCCTCGGACTTTGACACCCGGAGAAGATTAACTTTCGTGGCCCATTTCAATTGGTTACAGCATGTCGCCTGCTGTTAGGTGAGCACGCATGCGTCAGCACAATGATGGCTTGTGAGACAACTGCGCACTCCCGAATACGCCCCTCTTATCACTGCCCGGAGCAGTTCTTCCATTGTTCAGCCTGAATGCGATAATATCGAACCCCTTCACAGGGAATCAACGTCAGTCCCCGGGGCAAGGCGGGAATGCTTCTTTGCACGGGGCCACCGCCGGCCACAGGAGAGCATGGCATGACCACAGGGCGGGACAACGCGGTTCAGGCGATATTTGCCGTCGAGGGCATTGACCAGGCGTGGCGGGTCATCTCGTTTTCGGGCGTCGAGGAGGTGTCGCGGCTGTTCGAGTTCGAGCTTTTGATCGCCTGCGAATCGGCCTCCGTGGACCTGTCGGCGGTGGTGGGAAGCCAGGGGCTGCTCACGGTGACCTCGGGCGGCAACGCGCGGTACTTCCACGGACTGGTCCACCGGCTGGAGCAGCGGGAGAGCGGGCGGCGGTTCACGGTCTACGCGGCCACGCTGGCCCCCGCGGCGTGGCGGCTGACCCGGCGGTTCGACTGCCGCATCTTCCAGAAAATGGGGGCGCGCAAGATCATCAAGAAGGTGCTGGACGGGGTCAAGGTGAAGCACGAGTTTCGCTCCCGCGGCAACCAGGATCCGCCCGAGCGGGACTACTGCGTGCAGTACCGCGAGTCGGACTGGGCCTTCGTCAGCCGGCTGCTGGAGGAGGAGGGCTACTACCACCACTTCGAGCACAGTCCCGACGGCCACGTGCTGCACATCACCAACGACTCCACTGTCGCCAGCGACCTGCCCGGCGGGCCAGGGCTGTCTTACGTGTCGCCTGACTCGGAGATGCCGGCAGAGGAGCACATCTTCCGGCTCCACGTGCGCGAGGAGATCTGCTCGGGCAAGGTGAGCCACACCGACTACAACTTCGAGAGCCCGTCGCTGGATCTGGGGACGACCCACGACGGCGCTCGCGACATGGCGCTGGAGGTGTACGACTACCCGGGCGGCCACGGGGACCAGACGCGCGGCAAGGCCCTGGGCCAGGTGCGGATCGAGGAGGCGCGTGCGCAGTCTGTTTTGCTGGAGGGCCAGAGCAGCGCGCCGCGCATGGTGCCGGGGCTCTGCTTCAAGCTGGGCGGGCACACGCGGAAGGCGCTCAACGGCAAGCTTTACTTCCTCACCCGCGTGACCCACCACGGCGAGAAGACGACAGGCGACCTGGAGGCCGGCGCCCTGGACGATCGCATCAGCTACCACAACGCGTTCTCCTGCGTGCCCCGGCCGACGCCCTACCGACCGCCGCGCGCGACGCCCCGCCCCGTGGTGCAGGGCGCGCAGACCGCGGTGGTGGTGGGCCCGTCCACCGAGG
>CAZITQ010000357.1:0-5801 GCA_964542165.1 uncultured Rickettsiales bacterium | reverse complement strand
TCAGGACAGCCAACAACCAGGGACAGTCCCAGCAGAGCCAAGAGCAACCAACGTGTGGACATGGGAATCTCCCTCCGTGTGCAGGAACATCAGTCTAACAGCGCTTTCCCACTCGCCGGCGCGGACGAAGAAAGGGGACGTACGTAACTAATTAAGTTGCTGGGCGAGGGGCACAACAAGGGACGTGCTGGACTCCCCAGCAAGTTAGTTAGTTACGTACGTCCCCTTTTCCCTCTCGCCGCGTTCGTGCTCAGTAGGGGCGAAGCCAGTTCACGGCGTGGCCGGTGGCCAGGACCAGGACCAGACCCATCAGGGGGGGGACCGCGTACATCCAGAAGCTTGCCATCGTTGCCTCCTCTCGGCCCTCGCCGGGCTCGTCGGGGAGAAACGGGGGCGGGGCTCCGCTCACAGAGACGGGGGCGCCGCGGTTCTGTGAGCCTCAGCAGGGGTCCGGTTCGGCTGCGCGAAGGACGCAACAGACCCCTGGGAAAGGAGCCCGACGATGCGTATTCCGAACCTGAACGAAGCGTGGCTGGTCGCGATGGTGATGACGGTGCCCGCGGGGTGCCTGTCCACCCTCCCTGTGGAGGAGGAGACCCTGGCACTGGAGCTGGACGGGGAGAGCGCCGAGATCGAGTGGATCGAAGGCGGGGACTCCGGTGTGCCGGATCCGGACCCGGGCAAGGCCAAGCTCCAGTTCTGCAACGAGCTGGTGAACAGTACGGGCGAGGGTAGCCCCTTCGCGGTCCAGTGCGGGCCCCTGTCCTTCGCCGTCGAGAGCGGCGAATGCGGCGAGTGCCAGCACGCGATGGCCGGCGACCTCCCGTGCCAGCTCTACCTCACCGGCGCCACGCCGCTGGTGGAGTTCGACCTGTGGCTCGAGGACGAGCAGGTCCTGGCGGTGGTGGTGGGTAGCGAGCCCTCGGGGGAGATCGTGCTCGACGAGGAGCTGCCCGACTGCGGACCACCGCCCGACTCGGAAGACGACCGCTGAGCCCCGTTGCCCTTTCCACCCGCCCGCCGCGGGGGCGCCCACCCCTTCCCCCCATCCGGTTGTTACGATAGCGCGGCCGCCTGGCGGGGCGGCCGGAACCGGGGGTCAGGATGGGCATCGAGGACATCACGACGGGGCGAGAGAGTCGGGCCCAGGCCATCGCGGAGCACGGGGGCCTGGAGAAGGCTCGGGCGACGGGCGCCATACCCCGGACCGTCGACACGACCGTCGCCGAGGCCGTCGTGCTCGGGCTGCTGCGCCAGGGGGTTCGTCGCTACGTGGTGGTCCTGGGGCACGGCTCCACCGAGGTCGGCGAGGTGCTGCGGATCTACGAGGGACGGGGCTTGCTGCGCACCTTCCCCGTGCGCAGCGAGGTCGAGGCCAGCCACGCCGCGACGGCCCTGCGATGGATCACCGGAGAGAAGGCCGCGGTGGTGACCTCCATCGGCCCCGGGGCGATGCAGGCCTTCGCCGGCTCCCTGGCCGCGGCCAGCAACGGGCTCGGGGTCTGGTACCTCTTCGGGGACGAGACGACCCACGACGAGGGCCCCAACATGCAGCAAGTGCCGCGCCATGAGCAGCAGCCCTTCCTGCGCATGTTCTCCTCGCTGGGTGGGGCCTATTCCCTGCACACCCCCGAGGCGGTGGGCACCGCCCTGCGGCGGGGCATGTGCCAGGTGGACGACCCCCACTTCGGCGGGCCCTTCTTCCTGCTGATGCCCATGAACACCCAGCCGGCGCGCCTCCCGGCCTTCCACCTGGACGAGCTGCCGTTCGGGCCGCCCCCGACGCCCGGGCCGGCCACGTCGCGGGAGGCGTACGACGAGGCGGTGGCGGCTCTGCTCGAGGCCCGCCGCGTGGTCGTCAAGGTGGGCGGTGGCGCCCGGGGCTGCGGCGAGACCCTCGACGAGTTCCTGCGGCTGACCGACGGAGTCGCGGTGCTCAGCCCCAAGCTCACCGGTGCCCTGCCCCACGACCACCCCCGCAACCTGCGGGTCGGAGGCTCCAAGGGCACCCTGTGCGGCAACTTCGCCATGGAGACCGCCGACCTGCTGGTGGCCCTGGGCACCCGGGCGGTCTGTCAGTCCGACTCCTCGCGCACCGGCTACCCGGCCGTCCGGGAGGTGGTGAACGTGAACAGCGATCCCGCCGCCGCCCTGCACTACTCGCGCACCACGGCGCTGGTCGGGGACGTGACCGCGACGCTGGAGGTCCTCAACTCCCTGCTGCGGCTCCAGGGGGCCAAGGACGAGACGCCCGAGTCCGACTGGTTCCGCGAGTGCACGGAGAAGCGGGCCGAGTGGGAAGCCTTCAAGGCCGAGCGCTATGCCCGCCCGGTGCTCCACGACCAGGTCTGGGGTAGGGAGGTCCTCACGCAGCCGGCGGCGATCAAGGTGGCCACTGACTGGGCCCGGGAGGCTGGCGCGGTGGCCCTGTTCGACGCCGGAGACGTACAGGCCAACGGGTTCCAGATCGTGGAGGACGAACGGGAGGGCCAGACGTTCTCGGAGACCGGGGCCAGCTACATGGGCTTCGCCGCGTCGGGCCTGCTGGCCACGGCGCTGTCGGATCGGCCCTTTTACGGCCTGGCCTTCACCGGTGACGGATCGTTCATGATGAACCCCCAGGTACTCATCGACGGCGTCGAACACGGCGTCACCGGCTGCATCCTGCTGCTGGACAACCGCCGAATGGCCGCCATCTCGGGGCTGCAGGCGGCCCAGTACGGGCGGGACCACGCCACGAACGATTCCGTGGCCGTGGACTACGTGAAGATGGCCTCGGCCTTCGAGGGCGTGCTGGCGATCCACGGCGGCCACTCCACCGACGAGCTGCAGGACGCGCTGCAGATGGCCCACGCCCACGACGGCCTGTCCCTGATCCACGTCCCGGTCTACTTCGGCCCCGATCCCCTCGGCGGCCTCGGCGCCTTCGGGCGCTGGAACGTGGGCAGTTGGGTCGACGAGGTGCAGGCGCTCCGTCACCGGATCGGTCTCTAGGAGGAACCCATGGCGACCCCCAACCAGATGTACATCGACGGACGCTGGGTCCCCGCGTCGGACGGTGGGACCACGGACCTGGTCGACCCGGCCACCGAGGAGGTCGTCGACACGGTCCCGATGGCCACCGACGAGGACCTGGACGAGGCCTTGACGGCGGCCGAGCGGGGCTGGAAGGCCTGGCGGGAGCAAGACGCCTGGACCCGCAGCGCGGCGGTGCGGCGGGCTGGCGAGTGGATCCGCGACCACGCCGGCGAGGTGGCCGCGGTGCTCACCGAGGAGCAGGGCAAGCCCCTGGCCGAGGCCAAGGGGGAGGTGGGCGCCGCAGCGGACCAGTTCGACTGGTACGCGGACGAGGCGCGGCGGATCTACGGGCGAGTCGTGGACGGGCACTCCCGGGAGCACCGGCTGCTGGTCCTGCGCCAGCCCGTGGGCCCGGTGGCCGGCTTCTCGCCCTGGAACTTCCCCGCCCTGCTGTCGGCGCGCAAGATCGCCCCGGCCGTGGCCGCCGGCTGCTCGATCGTGATCAAGCCCGCGGTGGAGGCGCCGCGGACGACGATGATGCTGGCCCGGGCCTGTCACGAGGCCCGGATCCCGGCGGGGGTGGTCAACGTGGTGACCGGCAGGTCGTCGATGATCTGCCGCAAGCTGCTGGGTTCGCCGGTGATCCGAAAGGTCAGCCTCACGGGCTCGGTGCCGGTGGGCCAGGAGATCCTCCGGCAGGCCGCCGAGGGCATCAAGACCGTTTCCATGGAGCTGGGCGGCCACTCGCCGGTGCTGGTGTTTCCGGACGCGGACGTGGAGGCCGCAGCCGAGGTCTGTGCCCGGGGCAAGTACCGCAACAACGGCCAGGTCTGCATCGCGGCCAGCCGGTTCTACGTGCACGAGGACGTGGCGGACCGCTTCACCACCCGCTTCGTGGAGGTCACCTCGTCGCTGAAGCTCGGCGACGGCCGCCAGCCCGGGGTGGATGTGGGCCCGTTGGCCAACCGCCGGCGGCTCGAGGCCACCGAGGAGCTGGTCCAGGACGCCCTGGACCAGGGGGCCGCGCTGGCCTATGGAGGGCACCGTCCGGACGGCATCGGCCGCGGGTTCTACTTCGTACCCACGGTGCTCACGAACGTGGACACCTCCATGCGGCTGATGACCGAAGAACCGTTCTGTCCCATCGCGCCGATCACCACGTTCCGGGATCTGGACGAGGTGATCGAGAGGGCCAACGCCACGGAGTTCGGCCTGGCGGCCTACGTGTTCACCACCTCCACGAAGACCGCCTTCCTGGCCTCCGAACGCCTGGACGTGGGCATGGTCGGCGTCAACAACCTGGTCATCGCCACCGCCGAGGCCCCCTTCGGCGGGGTCAAGCTCTCCGGGTACGGCCGGGAGGGTGGCACCGAGGGCATCGAGGCGTACACGGTGGCCAAGTATGTGAACATCAAGCTCTAGGGGCGCGATGAGCAGTTCGGACCCGAAGACCGGCATCTTCCGCAACCTCACCTCCTACGGCGACCGGGGCTTCAGCCGCTATCTGCGCCGGGCCTTCCTCGCCTCCCAGGGCTACGACGGCGAGGATCTCGAGCGTCCGATCGTCGGAATCGCCGACACGTCGTCGGACTACGTGTCCTGTCACCGCCAGATGCCCGAGATCGTCGCCGCCATCAAACGGGGAGTCCTCGAGGCCGGCGGCCTGCCGCTGGCCTTCCCCACCGGCTCGTGGCACGAGATCCTCACCGCGCCGACCACCATGCTGTTCCGCAACTTGCTGGCCATGGAGACCGAGGAGGCGATCCGGGCCCAGCCCATGGACGCCGTGGTCCTGGTGGGCGGCTGCGACAAGACCGTACCGGCCCAGCTGATGGCCGCCGCCTCGGCCGACGTCCCGGCCCTGTCCGTGGTCACCGGCCCCATGCTCACAGGCCGCTGGCGGGGCGACCGTCTCGGGGCCTGCACCGACTGCCGTTCCCACTGGGCCCGCCACAGGGCGGGCGAGCTGGACGACGCCGAGATCGCCCAGGTGGAGGGCAACCTGTGCACCACCGCGGGCACCTGCATGGTCATGGGCACCGCCTCGACCATGGCTTGCGTCACCGAGGCCCTGGGCATGATGTTGCCCGGCGGGGCGGCCGCGCCGTCGGTGAGCGGGGACCGGTTGCGGCACGCGGTCGCGTCGGGACGCCGGGCGGTGGGCCTGGCCCGCGAGGGGATCCGGCCCTCGGCGATCCTCACCCGGGAAGCCTTCGCGAACGCCCTGGCCGTCCTCCTCGCCGTGGGGGGCTCCACCAACGTCGTGATCCACCTGACCGCCGTGGCCCGTCGCGCCGGCATCCCCCTGTCCCTGGACGATGTCCAGGCTGCGTCCGACCGGGTTCCGCTGCTGGTGGACTGCAAGCCCGCGGGCGTCGACTACCTGGAGGATCTGCACCACGCCGGGGGTGTACCCGCCCTGCTGCGGTCCCTCGGTCCGTTGCTGGACGGATCGACCGTGGGGGTGACCGGGCGTCCCCTGTCCGAGCTGCTGGGCGACACCCCACCGCTCGGAGACTGGCAGAGCACCATCCGGTCCCTCGAACAGCCCCTCGGTCCCACCGGGGCTCTGGCCGTGCTGCGGGGCTCCCTGGCCCCCGACGGCGCGGTGATCAAGCCCGCCGCGGTCAGCACGCACCTCCACAAACACCGCGGCCCCGCGGCGGTCTTCGAGTCCCCCGAGGACGTGGCTCGCCGTATCGACGACGCCGCCCTCGCTCTCACCCCCGACCACGTGCTGGTGCTGCGCAACGCCGGTCCGGTGGCCGCCGGCATGCCCGAGG
>CAZITQ010000356.1:0-5858 GCA_964542165.1 uncultured Rickettsiales bacterium | reverse complement strand
GCCCGCCAGCGGGCCAGGCTGTAGGACTCCTGGGCCACCAGGTAGACCAGGGTCAACAGGATCACACCCGAGAGGATGGTGAACGACGGGATGGACCAGATGGCCCACTTGCGGCCGGCGAACCACGCCTCGGCGGATCCGGTCTCCTCGGCGACCACGATCACGGCGATCACCGCGAGCATGAGGGGGTACCACACCGCCAGCAGGTGCATACGGGGGCGCAAGGTCCAGATCCCGCTGACGAAGGCCAGCGGGACCAGGAACAGCGCCGCGGCCAGGGCCTCCTGGATCGGGGAAACCGGGGTGTAGGCGATGAGGACCGCACCGACGGTCAACGCCAGGACCATGCCGGTCCAGACAGCCCAGGGGCGGACTCGCAGGAAGCCAGTCAGCTGGCCGGCGAAGAGCCCCACACCCGAGCAGCCGACGATCACCGCGAGGATCCACGCGTCCTCGCCGTCCGCGCCGGCCCAGAGCACCACACCGGACAGGGCGACCATGCCGAAGATCGAGAGCACCCAGTAGGCGATCAGGGCCCCGGCGGCCTCCTTGAGCTGCTGCCACCAGCTCACGCGGCCCCCCGTCCCCGGCCACCGGTGGTCAGCCCCTTGAGCCCCCGGAGCACGTAGTGGCCCTTGCCCACCTCCATGCGGTACACGGCGTCGGCCCTCGCCATCAACGCCCCCAGCACGTGCCGCGACCAGACGATGGCCTGTTGACGAGCCATCCTCACCTGGCCGTCCCGGTCCAGCTGCCGGAACAGATCGTAGGTCCGGCGCAGGGGACCGTTGAGGGTCGACCCGGCGGCGTGGGGCAGCAGGAAGCTCCGGCGCAGCATGTGGACGGCGTCCCGCCGATCCTCCCCCATCCAGCGGGCGAACCACCCGGGCGGCGGCGGGTCGAGCACGTCTTCCGGGGGCAGGTAGATCCAGGTCACCCGCTTGCCGGGCAACCTGCCGGGCGGCGGGGAGGCGAAGCGCGACGACAGCACGACCAGGTCGGCCGTGTCGGCGTCCTCGTCCGAGAACAGCTGGGCCAGATCGAAGTGGTCCTGCCACAGCACCCGCGCCCCCAGATCGAGCCACGGGGCTCCGGTGCCCCGGCGACAGCGGATGCGCTCCACCCCGAACCCGCCCGGCCCCGGTACGGCACTCATGAGCGTGACCTGTTCGCCGTCGCGGACCAGGGAGTCGGCCAGGCTGACCCAGGCCTCGACCAGGGCATCGAGCAGGTTGCCCAGCACGGGCCGGGCCCGGCGGGTCGCCCGCGGCAGGAAGGTGTCCAGGGCGATGACGATCTTGCGGTGGGAGATCTCCTTGGATTCGGGCAGGCGCACCTGGAGCCGGCCCGCCCGCATGGACAGCTTCCAGTGGATGCGGCGGGTGTCGTCCCCGGGCACGTAGGCCCGGAAGCGGTAGTAGTCCTCGTTGGCGAAGCGGTGCCGGATGGTCAGCAGATCCGGCTCCTCGTCGATGGACCGCGGGGCATCGACGACCCGCACCGGGCGGACCCTCGGGAGCACGGTCAGGTCGGCCGTGGCCAGGGAGGCGACCGCCACCCGGGTCAGCCCCAAGGCGTCCTGGTACGCGATCGCGGCAGGACCGACCCGGTAGTGGCCGCGGGGGGTGCGCCGCAGCAGACCCGCCAACGTCACGGTCTCCCGCTGCACGGCCGGGGTGGCCACGTAGCGGCTCTCGGTCTCCAGCCGCTTGGGCATGTGGTCGTGGATCAGCAGCCGATAGCCGGGAAAGACCGGAACCCGGGTCAGGTGGAAGCGCTCCTCCACCACCTCACCCGACTTGACCACCGCGGGCATCAGCTCCCGGCGGATGCCGGCGCGGCGGCGATCCATGCCCCAGCTGAAGGTGCGCACCATGAAGGCCGAGAGGAAGACGCTGGCCCCCACGACCCAGTAGAACAGCACGAGGCTGAGCACCGCCAGCACGCCCAGGCTGGCCCACTGGAAGCCCAGGGCCAGCACCACCAGCAGCAGGCCGCAGGCCAGCACCACGTACCCCTGGACGGTGATCAATGCCAGGTGGCGGTGGACCGCCAGCACGAAGCGCTCCGCGCTCAACGCGCCCTGGCTGCGGAGGAAGCGAATCTCCTGCAGGGTCTTGAAGAACACCCCCGCGACGATGGCCATGAACACCGGCCCCACCGCCACCGCCGCCCCGATGGCCAGCTCGAGCGCCGTGTCCGCCACCTCGCTCACGTCCAGCAACAGCGATGCGATCAACCCCACGATCAGGGGCATGACGAACATCATGCCCCCGTGGAACAGGATGCCGAGCACCGCCAGAGCCGGGTGGGTCCGCCTCATGTACCGAACCGCTCTCCACCTTTCCCTGTCTTCGCCTGACGCCTGACGCCTGACGCCTGACGCCTTCTCAGGGCACCGGGACCCGGGCCAGGACGTCCCGGACGAAGGTCTCGCCGACCCGGTCGCCCGTCAGCACCAGCCGGTGGGCCAGGACATCGGGCGCCACCCGCTGTACGTCGTCCACGCTCACGAAGTCACGCCCCGCCAGCAGGGCATGGGCCTGGGCCATGGCCACCAGCATCAGGGTCGCCCGGGGGCTGACCGTCTGCATGGCGCCGGGGTCGTTGCGCATCTGGGTCACCAGGTCGATCACGTAGCGTTTGAGTCGCTCCGAGCAGTAGATCGACGGCACCGTGTGCTGCCAGCGGATGAAGTCGTCCTGGGCGATCACCGGCTCCAGGGACTCCACCACCGGGTTCACCTGCAGGTGCACGTCGAGCATCTTCAGCTCCGCCTCCTGGGGCGGGTAGCCCATGCTGACCCGGACCATGAAGCGATCCAGCTGGGCCGCCGGCAGCGGGTAGGTGCCGTCGTGCTCCAGGGGGTTCATGGTCGCGATGACCTGGAACGGCTCCTCGAGATCGTGGGTCGTACCCTCGACGGTCACCTGCTGCTCGGCCATCACCTCCAGCAGGCTGGACTGGGTCTTGGGCGTGGCGCGGTTGATCTCGTCGGCCAGCAGGATGTTGGTGAACACCGGACCCTGCTGGAACTCGAAGGACTTCATCCGCAGGTTGAACACGTTGGACCCGGTGATGTCGATGGGCAGCAGGTCCGGGGTGAACTGGATCCGCTTGAACCCGCAGTCGATGGTCGCGGCGATGGAGCGGGCCAGCATGGTCTTGCCCACTCCGGGCACGTCCAGCAGCAGCACGTGCCCCCGCGCGGCCATGGCCACCAGGACCCGGTGGATCACGTCGTCCTTGCCCAGGATCACCTTGCCGATGTTCTCCATCACCCTGCGGTACTCGTCCCGGATCCGGGACAGGGCCGCGGCCAGAGCGGGATCGGCGTGGGGATTGCGGTAGGGGTCTTGCATCGGTTCTCCTCGCGGGATCAGCGCTTGACGAAGATCGACTCCAGGATCAACCACAGCCTCTGGGTCCCGGTGGCGTAGCGCTTGCGGTACAGCTTGTCCCAGTGGCGCACCTTGGCGGGGTCGACACCCCAGGCGCGGGCGTACTCCTCCACCACGCGGAACTCCGTGCCGTCGCGCAGGCGATCCACGTGGACCAGGTGGACCATGGCCTCGACCATCCGCTCCCTCGCCCGGGGCGAGGAGGAGACGGGCACCGTCTCGGGTCGGTGGACCCGTACGTGGGCGGCGGGGATCGGCGGGACCTTGTGGCGTGCCAGCACCCGGTTGAGGAAGGCCTCCTCGGCGGGGTGGACCCGGCCGTCGGCCACCATCACCGAGACCAGCGGCAGCATGGGGGCCCAGGCCTCGGTGCGTTCCTCGAGGGTGGTGGGGCGACGCTCGTCGTCGGTCTCGTCGCCGGCGGGGGGATCGTCGCCTCCGGTAGATTCGGACTCCACAGGTAGCAAGTTGCCCGTGGCACCCGGCTCGGGTTCGGAGTCCACGGGTGGCCAACTACCTGTACCGCCTTGCCCGGGATCGGACTCCACAGCCAGCTGGCCAGCTGTGTCCCCGGCGGGGGGCGCCATTTCCTCCGGTCCCAACTCCATCGGCACCGCCGCCGCCAGCGCCACCTCCGGGAACAGGAAGGCCAGGACGTCGAAGTTGGTCTCGACCCGTTCCCCGGATTGCAATCGGGCGAACACCGCGTCCAGGGAGCCGTCCAGGAACGACGACTCCACGAACTCCAGGGTGTCTTCGTTCCCCTCGGCTCGGGCCCAGGCCGCCAGGGCCTCCTCCAGCTGGTCGACGGAGCCGAATCTCGTCCCCGGGCGCCGCTCCACGGACAGCGCCGCGATCCCGCAATGGGAACACCGGGTGGCCATCCGGTCCTCCTCGGTGAGGACCTCGCCGCAGCGGGGGCACGCATCCTCGCGCGTGCGTTCCGCGCCCGCGCCGGGGGGGGCACAGGCGGGCTCCACGGTGCCCACGGTGACCCTGCCACAGAGCCGGCACCGGCTCTCCGCCGCCACCCCCAGCGCCGACGCCGGCGACAGGGGGTCGTAGATCGCGGCGACCGCCGATTCCACGTGGCAGGCGGGGCACTCGTCGAGGATCTGGAACGCGGGCATGATGTGCCAGTCTACCCCGGATTCGGGGCCCGCGTGGCCGGTTGGGGCTGGACGGCGCGGGCCTCAGCTGCCATACAGAGGACGTGACGCGCGCAGGGGAGGAGCCCATGGCCCACCACATCATCCGTACCCGGCTGCTGGTCCTGGCAGTCGTCTCCGCGTTCCTCGTTCCGGCGGTCTCCGTGGCCGGTGAGCAGGACGTGATCTCCGAGGCCGACACGCTGTACAAGCAGCGGGGCAGCTCGTCGAAGGCCACCGAGGCCCTGGAGCTGCTGCGGGAGGGGGCGGAGACCTACCCCGAGAGCTACGGCATCCACTGGCGCCTGGCCCGTGCGGCCTGGTGGATCTGCGACGGGACCACCGACAACGCCACCAAGAAGGCCAAGGGCAAGGAGGGTATGGACGCGGGCAACCGCGCCATCGAGATCAAGTCCAACGGCATCGAGGGGCGCTACTGGATGGCCCTGGCCCTGGGCGAGTACTCCATGGGGATCAGCATCCTCAAGGCCATCGGCCAGGGGCTGGATGGCAAGTTCACCACCAACATCGACGCGGTGATCCGGGCCGACGAGGACTACGACGACGGCGGCGCCCTGCGGGCCAGGAGCCGCTACCACTTCAACATGCCCCGCCCCATGCGCTCGTACCCCAAGGCGCTGGAGTTCGTCGAGCGGGCCGACGAGCTGGTGCCCGATCACCCGCGCACCCTGTACTTCATGGCCGAGACCCACCACGCCCTCGGCGACGACACCGAGGCCCGCGAGGCCCTCGACGCCTGCCTGGCGTCCGGCTGGGCCGACCGCACCGAGCGCGACCGCGTCCACGGATGGGCCCGGACCTTCGAGTCGCAGCTCGACTAGCTATCTCAGCGTGAATCGCAGACGGATCGTCTGCCGGAAGGGGATCGGCCAGCCGTCGGAGCCGGTGATGGGCTCGGCGCGCCACTGCTCCACCGCATTGACCGCCGCCTGCACGAACATGTCCGGCCCCTCGAGCAGGCGGATGTTGCCCGGCACGCCCCGCTCGTCGATGGTCACCACCAGCACCACCTCACCCGAGACGCCCAGCCGGCGCGCCTTGATCGGGTAGCGCGGCGGCACCTTCACCCGCCAGACCACCTCGTCGGCGGGCGGTGTGAAGACGGGCGGGACGCCAGCGGCCGCGCCGGAGGACGGTGCATCGTCGCCCAGCAGACGGGTGCCCGTGGGCGGCACGGCAAAGGAACTCACCGGGGCGTCGTCGGTCGTGGGTGGGTCGTCCTCGGCGACGGCTTCGGTCTCGGTCTCGGTCTCGGACTCGGTCTCGGACTCGGACTCGGACTCGGACT
>CAZITQ010000355.1:0-5898 GCA_964542165.1 uncultured Rickettsiales bacterium | reverse complement strand
CGACGACGGCGACGCCGCGGTGCACCCGGGCGCGACCGAGGTCTGCAACGGCGTCGACGACGACTGCGACGGGGACGTGGACGTGGACGCCGTGGACTACCAGACCTGGTACCGCGACGCCGACGGGGACGGCTACGGCGACCCCTCGCTCACCCAGGAGTGGTGCGCGCAACCCTACGGGTACGAGGCCAACGGCGACGACTGCGACGACGGCGACGCCGCCACCTACCCCGGGGCCAACGAGTGGTGCGACGGCGTCGACAACGACTGCGACGGCAGCGTGGACGAGGCCCCGGCCGTCGACGCCGTGACCTGGTACGCGGACGCGGACGGAGACGGGTACGGCAACGTCGCCGCGCCCCAGCAGGCGTGCGATCAGCCGCCCAACCACGTGGCCAACGTCACCGACTGTGACGACTCGAACGCCCAGGTCCATCCGGGCGCCACCGAACTCTGCGATCACGTCGACAACGACTGCGACGGGGGGGTGGACGAGGGTCTGGCGCAGCAGGAGTGGTACCCCGACGCGGACGGGGACGGGTTCGGCGACGCGTCGGTGGCGCCGGTGGCCGACTGCCTGGCCGTCCCGGACCACGTGACCGACAACGGCGACTGCGACGACGGCAACGGGGCGATCAGCCCCCTGGCTCCCGAACTCTGCGACGGGGTGGACAACGACTGCGACGGCCAGACCGACGAGGGGGACGCCGTGGACGCGATCACCTACTACTCGGACCAGGACGGGGACGGGCACGGGGATCCCGGCGCGGCGATCGACGCCTGCACCCAGCCGCAGGGCACGGTCCTAAACTACTAGTACTTCTTCGCCTTTGACGCGATGTTCCATCCCGGCGCGGCCGAGGTGTGCAACGGACTGGACGACGACTGCGACGGCGAGGTGGACGAGGACGACGGCATCGACGCGCCCACCTGGTACCTGGATCACGACGGAGACGGCTACGGCGACCCCCTCTTCTTCGAGGTGGCCTGCGACGCGCCCCCGTTCTACGTGGCGGACGACACCGACTGCGACGACACCGACGCCGCGGTCCATCCGGGGGCGGACGAGGTGTGCGATGGCCTGGACAACGACTGCGATCCCGCCACGGACGAGACGGCCGACGAGGATGGCGACGGGTTCTCCATCTGCGACGGCGATTGCGACGAGTTCGATCCCTACGTGAACCCGGACGCCGAGGAGGTGTGCAACGGGATCGACGACGACTGCGATCCGGCGACCGACGAGGACCAGGACGGGGACGGGGACTACATCTCCATCTGCGCCGGGGACTGCGACGACACCAACCCCGACGTCAACCCCGGCGAGGTCGAGGTCTGCGACGGCCTGGACAACGACTGCGATGAGTTCATCCCCGCGGACGAGGTGGACGGGGACGGGGACGGGACGCTGCTGTGCGACGGAGACTGTGACGACGAGGACGCGTGGACCTACCCCGACGCACCGGAGCAGTGCGACGAGCTCGACAACGACTGCGACGGCGAGGTGGACGAGGACGTGGACGAGGACCTGGACGGCGACGGCCTCAACGCCTGTCAGGGGGACTGCGACAACGAGGACGCCTCGGTCTACCCGGGCGCGGACGAGTTCTGCGACGGCCTGGACAACGACTGCGACGAGGCGATCCCTGCCGACGAGGACGACGTGGACGGGGACGGCTGGCGGATCTGCGACGGCGACTGCGACGACACCGAGGCCAGCGCCCACCCGGCGGCGGACGAGATCTGCGACGACGGGATCGACAACGACTGCGACGGCGACGCGGACGGCGACGACGTCGAGGACTGCGCGGGGGACGACGACACCACCGGTGACGACGACGACACCACCGGAGACGACGACACCACCGGAGACGACGACGACACGGCGGGGGACGACGACACCGACGAGCCGGACGACTGCGCTTGCCGCAACGAGATCGCCGGCGACGGGCGCGCGAGCGCGATCGCCCCCTGGGCCTGGGTGGTCCTGATCGCCCTGGGTGTCTGGCGCCGGCGCGCTCGGCGCTGAGTCCATCCAGCCCTCGGTTCCCCAGGGAACCGGGAATCCACGCTATCCTCGGCGGGTTGTGGGCCCTGTCCACGGAGCCGTGATGGTCGCCGCGAATCGAACCCTCGCCCTGGTCTGTCTCGCCCTGCTCGCCGGGCTGGGGTGCCCCCCCTCGAGCGCCCGGGCCCAGGACGCCCCCCCGACGGTCGCCATCGCCGACCTGGACAACCACACCGGCGACCCGGGCATGGACGCGGCCGGCGCGGGGGTGGCCAGCGTCCTGATCTCCAAGTTCTCCAAGGTCGGCGCGATCCAGGTGGTCGAGCGGGCGCGGCTCCAGGAGCTGCTGGCCGAGATGGAGCTGGCCCAGGCCGGGGTGGTAGACCCCTCGACCGCCGCCGAGGCGGGCCGGATGCTGGGCGCCGACTACATGGTCCTCGGCTCGCTGTTCTCGGTGAAGTTGCCCTCGATCTCGGTCTCGCTGCGGGTGGTGGATGTGGAGTCGGGCGCCGTGGTGGCCAGCGAGGAGGTCACCGGCAGCATCGGCGAGGGCGGCGAGGAGTTCTTCGTCCTGGTCGACGAGCTGAGCTACCTGATCCTGGACGGGCTCCAGGTCCGCCTGGCGTCGCGGGATCGCATCGAATTCAGTCAGATCGAGGTCCGGCAGCTGGAGACGGTCCAGGTCTTCGGCGAGGCGCTGCGGGCCCTGGACCGGGACGAGGCCGACGCGGCCCAGGACTACCTGGCCCGGGCCGTGGCCCTCGAACCCGGGTTCACCCTGGCCGAGGAGACCCTGGATCGCCTGGCGGCCGAGGTCGCGGGCCGCCGTACAGCCTACGCCCACCGGGCCATCGAGGAGGTCCACGGCTGCTGGGACCAGGTCCAGGAGGCGGTCCGGACCGGTGCCGAGGATCCCCACGCGACCCCCGAGAGCCTGGCCGCCCAGGGCCTCCAGGCCCGCCTGCACCTGATCCGCGGAGAGTTCGACGCCTACTTCGCCGTGGAGGAACGGCGGCTCGAGCTGACCGAGGAGCTCCTCGCGGGGGTCGACCTGAAGGAGACCCACCCGGATCACGAGATGACCGGAGCCTGGCGGGACACGGTGAAGGCCACGGGCTTCAAGGAGCAGGCCAGCCGCACCTTCCGCGAGCCGGCGTTCTACCCCTACGAGATCCGCAACCAGATGGCCGAGGTCATGGGGATCCTCGGCCGCACGGACGAGGCCCTCGCCCTGACCATCGAGACCTACCAGCACCGGGGCCCCCGCCGGAACCACTTCGATGACCCGGTACATCCGGCGTCGTTCGCCGAACGCTGGGGCCTGTGGGACACCGTGGTGATCTTCGAGCAGCAGCGGCTTCGTCAGCGGGAGCTGGCGGGGGACGAAGAGGGCGCCCACAAGGTCCTCGACAGCCTGGACGAGGCGCTGGAGGAGGTCCGCGACCTGCGCGAGCTGCGCAAGGAGTGCACCGAGGTGTACGGCCGGCTCGCCACCGAGCCCATCTCCCCGGACCTGGTGGAGCTCGAGGAGGACTGTCTGGACGAGTTCAAGGAGCTCCCGGGCCGGACCCTCGCGGGGTACCAGGCCTTCTTGCGACGGGTGGAGGCGGGGTACTACGCCCCGGTCGTCGACGACTCCGACTACCGGAGCCTGGCGAGCGGCTGGCGGACCCGCGCGGACTCGCTGCTGAACGACGCCTGGTACGTGGAGCGCCGCCTGCAACACCTGCTGACCTACCAGGAACAGGCCGCGCCCCGGGACGACGAGGAGGCCGAGCGCTACCGCGAGCGGCTGGAGTCCTTCATCGAGGGGGCGTACAAGCGATGAGCTGGCGACCCGCGATCCTCTCGGCCGGCCTCGCAGCGATCGGCCTCTCCGCCCCCCCGGCCCTCGCGGTCGACGCCGACGACATCAGCCCGAGCCGCAAGGAGCCGACCACCGTGTGGATCGTCGAGGGCGCCCTGGATCACGACGACCGCCGCACCGACAGCGGCTGTGCGCTGCAGGTCCACGAGGTGGAGCCCGAGCTGCCGGCCGGCCTCCGGGTGGCCGCCCACCGGGACGACCTGGATTGCGGATCCGTCTACGTCTTCCTCGACCTGCCCCTGAAGATCCACGAGGGAAGACGGACCCGCTGGGTCCGCACCACCCTGGACGGGATCTCGCTGACGCCGCCCAAGAAGGACCCGTGGCGCAACGCCCCGGTCCTCCGCGAGGCCTACGCCTGGCTGCCCAGCGGCAAGGACTACCTGGAGGCGGTGCCGCTGGACGACCCGGACTGGGTGGAGCCCTACCGGCTCGCCGCCGGCGAGAGGGTGCAGATCCTGTCGGAGAACCTGGCCGTGCTGCGCACCAGCACCGGCAGGACGGTCCTCGTGTCGGGCTGGTGGCACAAGGACGAGGATCCGATCCTCGAACGGGGTGGGCGGCAGCTCCGGACCCTCCGGGATCGCTTCACGGCGGGTCGGTCGGCCCACGCGGGGGGGGGGATCATCCGCGATCTGCCCCCGGCCCCCGATCTCCTGACGAACTCCAGGGCCTGGAAGGACCATCCGTTCCAGATGGACCTGGACCCCGAACGCCTCTCCGGTGAAGTCTTCTCCGCCGACTGGCTCGATCCGGTGGGCCAGGTCTGGCGGCGGTCCTGCGAGGACCGGCGGGTGCGGGAGGGCGACCCCTGCGGCGCCTACTACCTGGACTACACCGCCTTCGGCGCCTGGTGGCCGGACAACGACATCGACATCCTGGTCCTGCTGGACGGCACCGAGACCGTCGATGGCGAACGCCTCCCGCGGCTCCGGGTCGTGGTCCGTGAACCCTGGGAACACGACCTCGAGGTGAGCCCGGCGTGGGACGGGATCGATCCGACGGGGCTCTGATCTGGACTCGGACTCAAGGCCGCCTTCGGCGCTACTCGTACGGCTGATCCCAGACCTTCGGAGTCCACCCCGGAACGTCGGGACCGACGAGGAAACGCTCGAAGAGCCCCCCGAGCGGGTCACTCGGCCGTTGCTCCTGGTCGCATCCGAGTGCCCCACACCCCGGGGCTTCTGCAACGCCCCGACTACTCGATCTCGGATTGCCGCCCCGTTCGATCACGAAAACCTCGATGGCTACCGACTCGCTCGCGAGGTGGCCCTTTGGGTCCACAGGGCCCGGTTCCCCGCGGACACAAGGGACCTGAGGGACCAGGCTCTCCGGCCTTCTCGGTCGGTGCCCTTGAACATCGCAGAAGGATCGGCGCGGGCCGGGGCTGCGGGGAGGAACCACTACCGAATCGTCATGGGATCGGCCGCAGAGACCTGCGCGGCGCTCGACCTGGTTGGCATCGGGGGGGCCGCGGAGCAGCAGGAGAAGCTCCGGCGAGTGGGGGCCATGCTCCGCAAGCTGGCCGGGTAGGCCTGACGGCCGGCGGAGCCCCAGGGTTCCGTAGCTCCGCCGGCCTTCTTCAGCGGCCCGGTCCCGGGTTGTGGACCAGCCTCCAGGTCATCGCCCCGACGCGGTCGAGAAGCTCGAGAGTCTCGCGGGCTCGGCTCGCTCGCACGGCACCGAGCCCCTCGAAGAGCCGCACCGCCGAGTGCGCCTCCCGGACCGATCCATAGGCCACCCGGAAGTGGTAGACGCGGTCCTTCCCTCCCCTTCCTGCACCTTCCGCCAGGTTCAGCGGAACGCTGGACGCCGCTCTCCGGGCCTGTTCTGCCAGGTCCACGCAGCTCCGGGGTACCTCGCCCGCCAGGGTGAACACCGAAGCCGCCGCCTGCAGCGCGAGCTCGTGGGCTGCGAACCGGCTGGTTGTCGTCCCGATCCTAGAAACCGTCATCGAGCACCTCCTCGTCCGTGGGTGACAAAGGCCCTCCGTCGCCACCCCCCAAACCCCAAAAAGATGGGG
>CAZITQ010000354.1:0-5911 GCA_964542165.1 uncultured Rickettsiales bacterium | reverse complement strand
CACAGGCGACGACGACTCCACCGGGGACGACGACGACTCCACAGGCGACGACGACACCACCGGGGACGACGACGACTCCACAGGCGACGACGACACCACCGACGACATCCCGGGGGACGACGACGACACCACCGACGACATCACCGCGGGCGACTGCGAGTGCTCGGCGGCGCGGAACGCGTCTCCCGCCCCCGCGGCGCTGGCGCTGGCGATCCTCGGAGTCGCCCTGCTCCGCCGCAGGAGGTGAACCGACCCGCCACGCAATTCCGTTGAATCGCGCGGGGCGCTCTGGTTTGATGCAAGTCGGCCAGCGCCGGCCCCGGTGCGCTGACCGTCCGAACGGAGTGTGATGGGAGCGGGTACCGCAGCGGACCCCAGGGTCCACCTGTCTCTCGGTCTACGCGGCCGGGGGGCCCGCCGATCTGCCCTGGCGCTCCCACTCCTGGCGCTGCTGGCCAGCACCGGGTGCACCCTCGAGCACTACGCCAGCTACTACGACGAAGACCCCATCGTCGCGCTGTTCCCGAGCCACGGGGCCGCCACGGTCCCCGACGAGACCGTGCCCTGGGTCGAGCTGAGCTGGGCCATGGGGCTCACGCCCCCCATCCGCGGCACCCTGCGCGAGGGCAACCGCCCCCCCGTCGAGATGGACTGCAGTCGCGGGGACGGCGATGACATGCTCGTGCTGTGCCGGCCGGACGAGCCCCTCGACTGGGAGACGACCTACACCTTCGAGGCCGGCTGGGAGGGGGAGAAGCAGCGCTTTCGCTCCACCTTCTACACCGGCTACCCCGTGGGTATGGAGTACGAGGTCGGAGCCGAGCTCAAGGTGAGCCAGCTGGGGGACAACCCGCTGGCCGCCACCGCGTTCAACACCGCGCTGGGCGGCGGAGGCTCCGAGGAGGTGCCCCTGCTCCTGGTGGCGGTCGATCTGGGGGACGAAGGCGAGCTGCCGGTGGCCGAGACCCGCTGGGTCTGGGGCCCGGGCAAGGTGCTCGAGGACGGCGACGACGACGACTACCGGATCCGGGGCAGCGTGGGCTACCCCTTCGTGCTGCCGACCCTGATCGACGACGACGGCACCCTGTATGGCTCCACCCCCTACGCCTACCTCCCTGTGGCCCTGGATCGGCAGTGGCACCACGTGCGGATCGACGACCTGGTCCTCCACGGCCGCGTGCGCCTGGACCAGCCGGGGATGCCCGTCGAGGGGCTCGAGGTCGAGGGGTGGGTGGCCGTCTCGTCGGTGCTGCGTCTCACCAGCCACCTCGACGGCGTCGAGGCCAACCTCCTGCGTTCCCTGATCGACCTGGACACCGACACCGACGGCGACGGCACCATCGACTCGGCTCGCCTGCTCATGAGCACGGACGCCTTGCCGGCGGCGATTCAGGAATAGGGTCCCGAACACCGGTCGAAGGACACAGGGAGTGAGTTCCCCGTGCCACCCCGTGTAGCCGACGTTGGAGCCGGTGGCAGTCCGGGAGAAGAGCTCAGTAGGCCATACGGGCGAGGATCTCGCCCTCGATCACCGCGTAGGCGAAGCCGCCGTCGACGCCCGGGTCGACCGTGACGTCCCGCTGGGGGCCGCCCACATCCACCATCGCGAGCTGGTGTCCGTACAGGTCGATCACTCCCAACGCGCGTCCCTCGCGGAGGGCCACGAAGAGGTAGCCGGCGTTGTCGTCGACCGCCAGGGCCACGGGCGACTCGCCCAGGGGGATGGACCAGGTCTCGCCGGTCTCGGCATCCACCACCACGACGCTGTGGGCGTCCCGGCACGCCACGTAGACCAGGCCGGTGGTGCGGTCCTGGACCATGTCCACCGGTCCGCTCTCGACCGGCAGCAGCATCGGCCCCTCCCCGTCGGGGCCGAAGTGGATCACGGTGCCCATGTTCTGCTGGGCCACGAACACGGAGCCGCTGCGCTCGTCCACCAGCACCTTGCCCCGCACCGGGCCACCGGGGAAGGTCTGCGACCAGACCTCACCCTCGCCGTCGAACACGTGCAGGCGGCTGTAGAAGGCGTCCGGCGCGGAGAGCACGACGATGCGGTCCTGGGCCCGGTCGTAGGCCATGTCCACCGGGAGTTCTGCCAGGGGCTCGGGACAGATCAGGGCCGCGCCGTCGCGGATCCGCAGGCACTGGAACTCGGTGGCGCCGTCGGGGGCCATGTCGGCCAGCAACAACAACCCTGCCTCGCGGCTGACGCTCATCAGCCGCCTGGGCAGCTCGCCCGCGGCGGTGGCCGACACCTGCACCGGATCGGCGTGGAACACGTGATTCGGCTCGTCGCCGATGTGCACCATCACCGGCACGCCGTCGAAGTCCGGGAGCCGAACAAAGATCTCGTTGCCCACGGGGCTGGTGATCAGGCCTTCGGGCGGCCCTCCCCGCTCGCCCACGGGCCGCACCGCCGCGTACCCCACCAGGTGTGCGGAGCGCCCGTCCACCAGGGCGATGTCGCTGGCGTCGTCCCCGACCACGTAGACCGCGCGGTTGCCCGGATCCACGGTGACCTTGGACGCGCCGATGGGCTCGTGGTCCAGGGTCGAGAGCTGGATCGGAATCACCGAGAACGCGCCGGCGTGGTGCAGCAGGTCCCGGTCGCTCAGCGTCGAGCACCCGGCGAGCGCCAGGCCAGCGGCCGCGGCCAGCGCCGTCCGGACGAGCCCGCGCAGGATCGTCGGCATCACTGCAGCCGCCCAAGCAGTCGCAGCTGCCCGCCGACCAGGAATCCCACCCGGTACTCGGGGTTGTCCATGGTGTCGTGGACCAGGGGGACGAACACGTCGGCGTAGGTCCCCAGCTGGATTCCGATGCGGCCCGGCCCCCAGAGGTCGATCCCAGCAGCGAGGCGAGGCGCCGGCATGACCGCCCACTGGGGATCGGCCGGCCCCCGCGCGTCCACGGACTGCGGATCCGGGAGATGTCGCAGGTAGACCGCGATCAGGTTGCCCTGAAGCCCGATCCACAGGTTGGCCCGCCGGATGTCGTGACAGGCCTGGATGCCCCCGCCCACCCGCAGCATCTCGGCGGCCACGGGGGTGTCGTAGACGGCTTCGTAGCCCCCCTGGCCGTGGGAGAGGCCGAGGTCCAGCGTCAAACGCACGTTGCGGGCGGCCCGCTGGAAGCGACGCCGCGCCGACAGGTCGACCCCCACGGAAACGTCTGGATAGCCCTGGGCGAACGGGCCGAGGACGCCGAACACCCCGACGCCCCCCGCCAGGCTCCAGCGCTTCTCGGGCCGCCGCTCGTCGGCCAGGGCGTCCACCGACAGGCTCTTGCCCGCGGTCACGTTCACCGTCCGCTGCACCAGCAGCCGGCCCGTCTCCGGCTCGACCACCTCGACCCGGCGGAGCCCGGGCTCCACCGACAGGGCCTGGGGCAGGCGGCCCCGGGCCACGCCGTCGATGCTGATGGCGCAGTCGGCCAGCAGCCGGCTGTAGCTCACCAGCAGCCCCCGCTCGGCGATCAGCAACGCTCCCTCGCCGCCGGACAGGAAGATGTCCTCCCGCCCCACCTCCTTGAACAGCGCCTGCGGCACCTGGGCGCCGCCCGTGTATGCGATGGTGTGGTCGCGGGCGTACTGGTGGGCCTCGACCACGGTGATCACGCCATCCCCGTCGAGGTCCGAGGTGCCGCTGCGCCGGGACAGGCCCTCCATCAGGTAGTGGGTGTACACCCCGTGGCCCAGCTCCGGATCTTCGAGCGCCGGCTGGTGGAAGGCGGCTGCGAAGAGGTGGGCCTCGGCCTCGCCGACCCGCGTGTAGACCCGCGGGTCCACCGGCGACCGGCGCTGGGCGATCTCCTCTCGGGTGTCCATCGAGAGGAAGCTCTTGGCCTCCCCGTTGTGACAGCTGTCGAGGATCATCACCCGGCGGCGGCAGGGCACCTTGCTCAGGATCCGCTGCAGCGTGTCCACGGACACGGCCGAGTGCTCGAGCCGGTGCGGATTGGCGTCCCGGGGGCAGATGTACAGGGTCGATCCCCGGTCCTCGGTGGCGAGGCTTCCGTGCCCGGAGAAGTACAGGACGAAGGTGTCGTTGCGCTGGAGTGTGGCCACCACGTCGTCGAGGGCGGCGAGGATCTCGACTCGCGTGGTCCGCTCCGGGGAGGTGAGGACCACGACCTCGTCGAACCCGCCCCACCTGGTGTCGCCCAGCAGCCCGCCGATGGCCTTGGCGTCCTTGGCGGCGTACCGCAGGGAGGGGAAGGTCGCGTCGTCGTAGTCGTCGATGCCGATGGCCAGGGCGACCCGCCGGGGCTCGTAGGCCTGGTCGAGGGTCCCGGGGTCCACCGGTGCGTCCGCCAGGCCCCGCGTGGACGGCTGCGCAGGCGCCTGCGGCGGAGCCGCGAGCACGAACAGCGCGACCGCGATCGCGCCGGCGATCAGTGCGGTTCGATGCGCTGCTGGGCCTCGATCTCGACCCACGCCACCTCCACGTCCTTCCCGAGGGGATCCACCGCCGGCCGTTCGCCGTCCCCGGGGTTCCAGTCCTCCGGCGGTTGCCCCGTCGACCACACCGCCGCGAACCGGTAGAGACCCGCCTCCGTTACATAGAATACCTGGAGTCGGCCGTCCCTTTGAAGATCGTTTGCACCCACGCGCCCAGGTTGGGTCACCAGCGGCTCCCAGGTGGAGTCCGGCGCATCGGCCAAGAACGTCAGGGTACCGGGCTGGGTCAGGTCGGCCCGCAGGTAGACCGCGTCCCCGATCCCGATGTCCTCGCCCCGGGCCAGTCGTGCCGGCTCCTCGTCCCCCGGCCGCTGGACCAGGAAGTCCAGGTGCACCTCGGCGGCCGCTCCCCCGCCCAGCCCCTTCTCGCGGGGCCCCGGCGGGCCGCTGTCGCGGTCCAGCCATGGCTGCACGGCGAACATCAGCAGCACCGTGGCCGCGGCGGCGACGGCCGCAGAGATGGACGCCACCACGGGCGTTCGTGTCCACCAGGGACGACCTCTCCGCTCGTCCCTCAGGCGCCGTCGAATCTCGCCCCGCACCGCTCGATCGAGGTGGGGAGGGACCTCCTCCCTCGGCTCGAGCTCGGCCAGGGCGGCGACCGGCGGCTCCGGTCCCTCCAGAATCTCCGCGCTGTCCGGATCCCTCATCCGATCATCTCCTCCTGTCCTGGTCCCCTCTCCAGGATCTCTCTGAGCTGTCGACGGCCGCGGAAGATGGTCATCTTCGCCGCAGCGGTCGTGCAGTCCATCATCTCGCCCACCTCCCTGGCCGTGTAGCCATTGAGGTCGTGCAGCAGCAGGGCCGACCGCCGTCGCTCCGGCAGCCGGGCGAGTGCCTGCAACAAGAACTGCTTCTGCTGCGCCAGCCCGGCCCCCTTCTCGGGGCCCCTGTGGGGCGACGCGGGCTCCGGCATCGGATTCTCCGGCCGTGGCCGGGACTCGATGTCCCGGTACCCCTTGGAGCGGTTCTTGTCGATGCACAGGCGGTAGACGATGGTGTACAGGAACGTCGAGAACTTGGCCGTGGGTTTGTACCTGCCCCGGGCAGCGTGCAGTCTGACGAAGGCTTCCTGGTAGACCTCTTCCACCAGATCCTCCCGGGAGATGAATCGCCGGATGTAGAAGTACACCCGCTCCCGATAACGCAGGTACAGCTGCTCGAAGGCACCCTCGTCGCCCTCGCAGTAGGCGAGCATCAGACCTTTGTCTTCGTCTGTCACCCTGCTGCCCCGTTCAACGCTCCAGCGGAGGAAAACGTAACACGGGCCCACCTTGGGCCCTTGATTGGGACACCGGTAGGCCAGGGAAGGTTCCCGGAAACCTCCTGATGCCCTCAATGGAACCGGGCCCGCCGGCTGGAACAAGCCGTCTCGCGCGCTCCGCTCGCACCGGGTGTCGAGCCCCGGGGGGGGGGGGGGGGGGGGGGGGGGGGGGGGGGGGGGGGGGGGGG
>CAZITQ010000353.1:0-5934 GCA_964542165.1 uncultured Rickettsiales bacterium | reverse complement strand
AGACCAACCCGGGCGCCGACGAGTACTGCAACGGCATCGACGACGACTGCGACGGCGACACCGACGAGGACAGCGCCTTAGACGCCTCAACCTGGTATCTGGACTACGACGGCGACAGCTACGGCAACGCCAGCTACCCGGACGTGGAGTGCTACCAGCCCAGCAACCACGTGGCCGACAATACCGACTGCGACGACACCGACGCCGCGGTCTACCCGGGCGCCACCGAGTACTGCAACGGCTACGACGACGACTGCGACGGGGATGTGGACGAAGACAGCGCCGCCGACGCCTCCACCTGGTACGAGGACGCCGACAGCGATGGCTTCGGCAACGCCTCGGTGAGCGACGTCGAGTGCTACCAGCCCAGCGGCTACGTCTCCGACGACACCGACTGCGACGACGGCGAGCCCACCACCTACCCGGGCGCCGACGAGTACTGCGACGGCATCGACAACGACTGCGACGGCGACACCGACGAGGACCACGCCCTCGACGCGTCCACCTGGTACGAGGACGCCGACAGCGACGGCTTCGGCAATCCTTCGGTCAGCGACGACGAGTGCTATCAGCCCAGCGGATACGTGGCCGACGACACCGACTGCGACGACGGTGACGCCGCCATCTACCCAAACGCCACCGAGTACTGCAACGGCTACGACGACGACTGCGACAACGACATCGACGAGGACAGCGCGGCCGACGCCTCGGTCTGGTATGAGGACGCCGATGGCGACAGCTACGGCAATCCTTCGGTCAGCGACACGGAGTGCTACCAGCCCAGCGGCTACGTCTCCGACGACAGCGACTGCGACGACGCCGACGCCACCTCCTACCCGGGGGGCACCGAGGTCTGCGACGGGGCCGACAACGACTGCAACGGCACCGTGGACGACAACCCCGTCGACGGCAACACCTACTACCTCGACGCCGACTCCGACGGCCTGGGCGATCCCAACAACACCGACAGCGAGTGCTCGCTGCCCTCCGGCTACGTCGAGAACGAGTACGACTGCGACGACAGCGATCCCAGCGAGCCGGTGGTGGTGGACATCTCCAGCGGCTCCAGCTCGGGCGCCGGCACGCTGAGCAGCCCGCTGGATGTGATCCAGGACGGCATCGACCGCGCCTATTCCTGCGTGATCGTCTTCTCCGGCACCTACGAAGAGGAGATCGACCTGAGCGGCAAGAGCCTGGATCTCTGGGGCGTGGAGAGCGAAGACGTCACCTTCATCGACGCCAACCTCACCACCTGCGACGACAGCAACCCCGGCGACTGCAACGCCACGGTCACCATCGCCAGCTCATCCGGCGCCGCGCCTTCCATCCACGGCTTCACCATCCGCGGCGGCACGGGTTCCATGTCCAGCTCCAGCTCCACCCAGAGCTGCGCCGACAGCTCGGCGTCTCATGGCGGCAACAACACCTGCACCATCACCACCTACGAGTACTGCGGTGGCGGCATGTACATCGAGGGTGACGACCCGGTGCTGTACGACCTGGTGGTCGAGGACAACACCCTGCCCGACTTCGCCCAGGTCAGCACCGGCTCCTGGACCCAGACCTGGATGTACAGCTACGGTGGCGGCATCTGCGCCATCAACGCCGTGGTGGACATGGACAACGTGCAGGTGATGGACAACTTCGCCGACCAGGGTGGCGGCCTCTACGGCAGCGACTCCGCGGCCATCGACCAGCAGCATTGCCTGGTGATGGACAATGTGGCCACCGACGGCGCGGGCGCCAACGTGGACTCCAGCACCTCGTTGACCGCCAACAACACCATCTATGGCTGCAACGGCGCGACCACCGATGGCGGCGGACTCTTCCTGGACGGCAGCGGTACCACCGCCGACTTCGTCAACACGGTGCTCTACGACGACACCTCGTCCACCGGCAGCAGCCACGGCGCTGCGGTCTACGGCGGCAGCAGCAGCACCATGAACATGATGAACAGCATCGTGCAGACCACGGTCTCGGCCTACTCGCTCTACGGTGCGGGCAGCGGCAGCTTCTCCTACAACAACATCTACAACGCCGCCACGTCCAGCTACACCTACGGGGGCAACTACAGCTCCTCCGCGGGAATGGTCTCCTCCGACCCGCTCTTCACCGCGGCCAGCTGCGACGGCAATCCCAACAACGATGATTTCTCGCTGTCCTCCGGCAGCCCGTCCATCGACGCGGGCAGCGCGTCGAGCAGCTACTACGACACCGACGGCTCCCGCAACGACCAGGGTGCCTACGGCGGGCCGCAGGGGAATTGGTAGCGGGGGGTAGGGCGGGGCTGGCGGCCTGTCGCTCCGTTCAGCCCTCCCGTGGCACCGGGAAGCTGGTCACGAAGCGCTTGCCGTCCTGCTTGCAGACGTTCTGCAGCAGGTCGCGGCCCGATTTCCCCGCGGGGGGCAGGCCGCCACCAGGCTCCACCCACTGGCCCACCATGTGGAAGCGGTCCAGGCCGGGCAGGGTCTTCTCCATGCCGCCGCTCATCAGCATGGCCATGATCTCGTGGGAGAACATCCAGCCCTCTACCGAGCCCTTGCGGTTTCCGGTGTAGCGAACGGTGGTCAGGGGCGTGGCCACGTCCTGCTTGCGCACTGCGGCGGCCAGGCCAGGGATCCGGGCGTCCAGCAGCTCGACGACCGCGGCGGCGATGCGGTTTTTTTCGGCTTCGTAGGCCTTTTTATCCTTGGCAAGGGCTTCCCAGCGCTCCCACTCCACCTCGAAGGTGACGGAGGCCACGGTGTGACCCGCCGGCGCCATGGAGGGATCCGCCGCGTAGTGGCGAAAGGAGATGCGCTCCCGCTCCTGCCCTGCCAGCAGCAGGGGCTCGTCCAGGTAGTAGACTGCGCCGTGGGGGTGGTCCGAGAGGTCCTTCTCCAGCCCCAGACAGACCAGCACCATGGGGTGGAACAGGGGCAGCTCGTCGTAGTAGCGCTGGATCCTGTCGCCCACGTACCGCCCGCCCAGCAGCTCGAAGATGGTGGCATAGCCGTCGGCGGCCGAGACCACCCTGCCCGCGCGGTGCTCGCTCCCATCTTCCAGCCGCACGCCCACGGCCCGGTGGTCTTCCACCAGGATCTCTGCGACCCGACTGCGGTATTGGATCTGGCCTCCCAGCTCGAGAAAGCGCCTCTCGATGGAGCGGGCGAAGGGCAGGGAGCCGCCCAGGGGGTAGCCGGCGCTGCGGGCGTGCAGGCAGGCCAGGACCATCAGGACCGTGATGGTGGGGAATCCCGGGGGGTAGAGCTTGGTGAGCAGCTCTCGCAGGAAGGGATCCTTGAAGCGCTGCAGGTAGGTCGTCCAATCCTGGTTGCGGGTGCGGATGAAGATGTCGAGTACGGGCAGCACGCGCCAGAAGGCCTTCAGCCCATCCCAGGGACCCATCAGCTCGCGCGCTTTCAGCACGGGGGGATCGAAGCGCGAGAGGCGCTTGACGGTGCGGGCCAGGCCCCGGATGGCGCGTGCATCGCCGGGGGCCAGCTCGATCATATGCTCGGCCAGGGCGTCGGCGTTGGTGTGGAGCACCAGCCGGCGCCCCTGGGCGTCCACGATGTGGGCGATCTCGTCGTAATGCAAGAACTCGCGCCCCTGCAAGGCCCCCAGCTCGCCCCAGATCACGTGGAAGGACGAGGCCGGGCTGGTTCCCATCAGCCAGTGCACGCAGCCGTCGAAGGTGTAGGCGCCGCGCTTCCACGCCGTGCAGAGCCCACCGGGCTTGTCGTGCGCCTCGAAGATACGGGCGGAGTAGCCGTTCATTCGCGCGTAGCAACCGGTCGAGAGGCCGGCGATACCTGCTCCGATCACGATGATGTCGTCTGACATGCCGAGGCTCCCTGCGCCGGGCGAGGATCCATATGCCCGGTCGGCGAGCGGGTGGCGACGCGCTGACCCTGTATCCCGGATGGGCGGGGGATGGTGCTCGAGGGGAGGTCCGCCGGCGGGTCGCCGCCTGCGGAATCCGGGAGCCCCCCCTGGCGCGGCGAGCGGGAGCAGCTGGAGTAGTATCTAAGCCATCCCATCCCGGAAGAAAGGCCTCCATGACCACGCTCGCGAAGCGTCTCCTCGCCGAGCTGCGCCCCGCCCGCCTGCTGCCCAACCTGACGGCCGGGCTGGTGGTGGGCGTGCTGAACGCCGCCCTGGCGGTGGCCTTCGCCAGTCTGGTCTTCGGCGGCGAGCTGGCGCCCCATCTCTCCACCGGTATCGGCGTCATGCTCTTCGGCTGCGTGGCTGTCGGCACCGTCGTCGCGCTGACCAGCTCCTTTCCGGGGTCCATCGGCATCTTGCAGGAGGGGCCGCTGGTCATCCTGGCCGTGGCCGCCTCCGCCATCGCCACCAGCATGTCCGAGACGCCTGGTCCCGACGGCCGCTTGATGACCGTCATAGCCGTGATGGCGGTCACCTCCGCGGCGACCGGGGCGGTGCTGCTGCTCTTGGGCTGGTTCCAGCTTGGGAACCTGATGCGCTTCATCCCCTATCCGGTCATCGGCGGCTTTCTGGCTGGCACGGGGCTGGTGCTGGTGTTGGGCGCCATAGGCGTCATCATCGATCAACCCCTGAGCTGGTCCCTGTTGCGCGACCTCCCTTCCTCTGCGGAGGGCGGCAAGCTGGCCGTGGGCTTGGGCTTCGGTGGGCTGCTCTTCGTCGTGCATCGCCGCTGCCAGCACTTCCTGGCTCTTCCGCTATGCATCGTAGCGCCGGTGCTGCTCTTCTTCCTGGTGAACCAGGCCATGGGTTCGAGCCTGGCCCAGGCCCAGGCCCATGGCTGGCTCTTTGGCGCGCTGCCTGAGGGGATGCTCTGGGATCCCAGCATGTGGTTGCGCATCCAAGGGGTGGACTGGAGCCATGTCTCCTAGCAGGCCGGCGATCTCTCGGCAGTTGTGATCATCAGCGTGATCGCAGTGCTCTTGAACACCGGGGGGCTGGAGCTGCTGGTGAAAGGGGATCTGGATGTGAACCGGGAGCTGCGCGTGGCCGGTCTGGCCAGCCTGGCCGGGGCCTGCGGGGGCGCTCCTGTGGGCTTCCAGGGGATGAGCGACACGGCTCTGGCCTACGATCTGGGTGCTCGCGGCAGGACGCCGGGCCTGGTGGCGGCCCTGTTCTACGCCGGCACGCTGGCGGCGGGATCCGGTCTGCTCATCTTCTGCCCCCGCTTCCTGGCCGGGGGCCTGCTCCTCTTCCTGGGCCTGAGCTTCCTGGGCGAGTGGCTGGTGGACGCCTACAAGAAGCTGCAGCGGCCAGAATACGCCAGCATCGTGCTGGTCGCGGTGGCCATCGCCGGTCTCGGCTTCCTGGAGGGCGTGGCTCTGGGTCTGCTCGTGGCGGCCAGCACCTTCGTGGTCCAGTACAGCCGCATCGACGTGGTGAGGCACGCCTTCACGGGCTCAGAGCTGCACAGCAACGTCGACCGCACGCCCCGCCAGGCGCGGCGGCTCAAGCACTTGGGGCGGCGCACCCTGATCCTGTATTTGCAGGGGTATGTCTTCTTCGGCACAGCCTACGACCTGCTGGCCAAGGTCAGGGAGAAGGCGCAGGATCCGTCTACTACTACGCGCTTCGTGGTGCTGGATTTCCGCCTGGTGACCGGGATCGACTCCTCGGCTCTGCACAGCTTCTTCAAGCTGAGACAGTATGCCGAAGAGCATTCCCTGGTCCTGGTGTTCGCCGAGCTGCGAGACGAGTTCCGCCAGCACCTGGAGAGGGCGGGCTACGAGGCCGACGCCGAGCACCAGGGGATCCTCCAGCTGCCCGATCTGGACCGGGCCATCGAGTGGTGCGAAGAGCGCGTCCTGAGCCAGGACCAGGAGGGCGCTGCCGCGACGGAGCACCCCTTGGAGCAGATCCTGCAGACCGCCTTCGGAAGGGGGGAGAGGCTGCGACGCTTCATGGCCCACCTGGAGCGGCGGGAGGTGCCGACCAGCGGGGAAGGGGGTC
>CAZITQ010000352.1:0-5972 GCA_964542165.1 uncultured Rickettsiales bacterium | reverse complement strand
TCGTCGATCTCGGTGACCTGCAGGTCGCCGGCGCAGTCGCTGTCCACCCCGTCGTCGCAGGTCTCCGGCGCCCCGGGGTAGATGTCCGCGTCCGTGTCGTCGCACTCGGCGCACTCGATGTAGCCGTCCGAGTCGTTGTCGAACTCGTACTCGGCCAGGGCCCCGTCGCAGTCGTTGTCGATCTCGTCGCAGAGCTCGGGGGCGCCGGGGTAGACCGTGGCGTCGGTGTCGTCGCAGTCGTCCTCGCAGATCGACAGCCCGTCCCCGTCGCCGTCCAGCCCCTCGTCCGCGTCCCCGTCGCAGTTGTTGTCGATGCCGTCGCAGATCTCCTGCTGACCCGGGAAGATGGCCGGGTCGGCGTCGTTGCAGTCCAGGCACTCCACGAACCCGTCCCCGTCGCCGTCGTAGGTCTCGTTGGTGGGAACGGACTCGTCGCAGTCGTTGTCCACCTCGTCGCACAGCTCGGGGGCGCCGGGGTAGGTGTCCCCATCGTTGTCGTTGCAGTCCCCCTGGCAGATGGTCCAACCGTCGTGGTCGTCGTCGGTCTGCTCGTCGATGGCGCCGTCGCAGTCGTCGTCGATCCCGTTGCACTCCTCGGCCGCGCCGGGGAAGACCAGGGGGTCGTCGTCGTCGCAGTCCCCGTCGCAGGTGGTCGACCCGTCCCCGTCGGTGTCGAAGCCGTCGTCGACCCAGCCGTTGCAGTCGTTGTCCGAGAAGTCGCAGGCCTCCACCCCACCCGGGAAGGCCAGGGCGTCGTAGTCGTCGCAGTCCCCGTCGCAGTTGGAGAAGCCGTCCCCGTCCTCGTCGGCGTACTCGTCGGTCCGACCGTCGCAGTTCTGGTCGATGCCGTCGTCGCAGATCTCGTCTGCGCCCGGGTGGATCGCCGGATCCTGGTCGTCGCAGTCGTCGTCGCAGTCGGTCCAGCCGTCTCCGTCCAGGTCCACCCCGTCGCAGGGATCGACACCCGCCGCCCAGACCACCGCGTTGCCGATCAGCACCTCGCCCCAGGGGTAGGCGATGGCCAGGTCGCAGTCGCTGGTGACGTAGTGGAGGTTGAGATAGACGGCGCGCCCCAGCCCGTACTCCCAGTAGGCCACCAGGGGATCCCCGTCGCCGTGGGTCGCGGGGACCTCGGCACCCTGGCGGATGGTGGCGTTGTTGGAGTCTTCCCGCCCCACGGAGTCCCCGAGGGCGAAGGTCACGCCGTCGAGCATGAAGTCGCCCGGATCGACCACCGTCGGGTTCAGCGGCGTGCCGTGGTCGGCGTTGCTGTTGTTGATGAAGTAGGGCAACCAGGCGTGATCGTAGCCCTGGTTGTTCATGGTCCAGGGTGTCGCGACGATGCCGCCGCCCGCGTCCACGTACTGGTCGAAGGCTCCCTCGTTCCAGCAGCCGTTGCCGTACACCACGATGGCGTCGAACTGGGCGAGCTGTCCCGGGCCACAACCGCCGAAGGTGCTCACGTTCACGTCGGGCAACGTGGCCAGGTAGTCCGCCACGCCCGGGGTGTAGAAGCTGCCCTGCATCACGCCGACCTCCAGGGCCGACGCGGGGGCGGCGGAGAGGGCCAGCAGGGGAACCAGGACACGAATTCGTGCGAGGATCATGGGCTCACATCCCGTTCAGGCGCCCGCCGTCCACCGGCAGGTTCACCCCCCGAATGTACGCCGCGGACGGGCTCGCGAGGAAGGCGATGGCGGCTCCGAGCTCGTCCGGGTGGCCCAGCCGGCGGGCGGGGGTGTTGGCGATCCAGCCCTCTTCCAGCGAGTCCAGGCTGACGCCGTCGCGCGCGGCGATCTGCGCCTGCAGCGACCGCAGCCGCTCGGTGTCCGTGTAGCCGGGAAGGACGTTGTTGATGGTCACGCAGTCCGGCAGCTCCTTGGACAGGGTCTTGGACCACGACGCCATGGCGCCGCGCACGGTGTTGGACACCCCGAGACCGACGATCGGCTCCCGGACGCTGAGGGAGATCACGTTGACGATGCGACCGTAGCCCGCCTCCACCATGCCCGGAAGCAAGGCCTTCACCAGGAGGTGTGATGCGAACAGGTGACGGCCCATGGCGGCCAGGAAGTCGTCCTCCCCGGCCTCCAGGATCGGCCCCGACGGCGGACCGCCGGTGTTGTTGACCAGCACGTGGACAGGACCCTGCCCGGCCAGCAGGTCCTCGACGGTCGCCGCCAGTTCGTCACGGCGCTCCAGATCGGCCACGCGGTAGCGTGCCGAGGACGCACCTGCCTCCCGCAGTTCGGGGACGAGGGCCGCCAGGCGATCCTCGCTCCGCGCCAGGGCGGTCACCTCGGCGCCCAGGGAGGCGAGGGCCAGCGCCCCGGCACGGCCGATGCCGGCGCTGGCGCCGCAGACGAGGGCGTGTTTGCCTCTCAGGGACATCTCGAGGGTCATGGTGGCCTCCGTGGGATTGGCGAATCTCTACATATCAGGGTTCGGGCTTCATGCGTCAGGCCGGAGGCCTGAACTCGCTGCCCGGCAGCAGCCCAACGGATGGGCATCGTTTTTCGGAGCGGATGTCGAACGACAGCGAGACGACCTCTTCGCCTGACTCCTGACTCCTGACTCCCGACGCCGGTCTTCTTCCTAGCAGGGATCGGGGAACGCCATGGAGCAGCGCCAGTCGCGGATGGTGGTGAAGACCGGATAGGGGTTGTCGGAGGTGTCGACCCATCCGAACTCGTCCCACTGGCCGTCCTGGAGCATGAAGGGCATCACGGCCCGGATCCCGCTGTGGGGGAACCAGTCGTTCTGCCACGCTTGCAGGGTCCAGTCCGCCACCAGCTGTCGGTCGCCACCCGCGGCGTAGTTCACCGACCACCCGGTCTCGGTGATGTAGACCGGGAACGGCGGATTGGCCATCGCGGCCATCTCGCTCTCGAAGTAGTACAGCCCCGGCCCGCAGACCCCGTACTCCTCGAAGAAACCCCAACCCTCCCCCTGGGCGGGGTAGGCGTGGGTCGAGAAGCCGTCCAGCGCCGCGTGCACGCCGGGCACGGCCGCCTCCATGGCGAAGATGTAGTCCTCTGAGGTGATGCCCCCGGTCCAGCCGTTGCCGCCGCACTCACAGTCGATCACGCCCCCCGGGGCGTAGCCGGCGTTGATCACCTGGATCCGCCAGTCCCCCAGGGCGTGGAGCGCGGTGGTGACGTCCCGCAGCAACGAGGCGTACTCGGCGGCCATGGTCGTGTACTGCAGCCAGCCGTCCGCCGGATCGCAGGTCCACTCGTAGCAGAGGTTGGGCTCGTTGAAGACCTCGATCATCATCGGCCAGTCGTAGCGCTTGGGCAGAGCGTCGACCACGGCGGCGAAGGCCGCCGCCAGCGAGTGGTAGTCCAGGTGATCGGCGTCGTCGGAGTAGCTGCGGATGTTGGTGTCGCCCCAGGCGGTCTGCAGGCGGATCACCGGCACCAGATCCCGGGCGTACACCCCGTCGACCGCGTCGATCCACTCCTGGGGCGGCTGCGTCATCCCCGGGGAGATGCCGGGGAAGATCAGCTTGACGTGGCCTCCCCGGCCCACGAGTTCGGAGGCGAAGTCCCACTGGGTGGTGTTGCCAGGCCCCACCAGCCCGATGCCGAAGGGGTTGTCCGGCGGCGGCCCCACCGAGTCGTCGTCGTCCCCCGTGTCATCGTCACCGGTGTCGTCGTCACCGGTGTCGTCGTCGCCCGTGTCGTCGTCGCCCGTGTCGTCGTCGCCCGTGTCGTCGTCGCCGGTGTCGTCGTCGCCGGATTCCGGGCCGACCCAGACCGTGATGTTACACAGCCAGGTCTGCCCCTTGTCGGCGCTGAACATCCAGTCGTAGCGACCCTCGTGCAATCCGGCGTGAAAGTAGAACCAGGTCCATGGACCGCTGCCGTTCCCGGACAGGTCGACCACCTCGTCCAGCTCCGCGGCGACCGCCTCGCCCTCCGGTCCGGTACCCGCCAGGCCCACGTGGACGTAGCCCACGTCCCCGGTGACGTCCATGTGCAACACGTCGACGACCGTGGTCGGTACCGGACTCAGCGCCACGCTCAGGCCATCCGCACAGGTCCACTCGGGATCCGGCTGCGTGCTGTCGTCGTCGTCGCCCGCGTCGTCGTCGCCCGTGTCGTCGTCACCGGCGTCGTCGTCCCCCCCCGTGTCGTCGTCGGCGGGGTAGCCGCCCTGCCCGTTGCAGCCGGGCAGCCACGCCAGCGTCAGGATCAGCAGGAAAGTGGTCGGAGTTCTCACACCTCGCCCTCCCGTCCCGGCCATTCTGCCACGGAGGCCACCCCACCGAGAGTACGGCATCCCTCGGCGGAGCCCACCACGTCTGCCCTTGTGATCCGTCCCGACCGGGGCGACCATGGGGCCGATGCGGTCTCTCCACCACACGCGCGCCCCGCACGCCGTCGTCGTGGGCGTCGTGGGCCTGGTCGCAGGACTCGCGGGCGCCGCCGAGTTGACGGTCGCCGCGGACGGGAGCGGCGAGTACCCCACCCTGACCGCAGCGCTGGCCGCGGCGGTGTCGGGGGACCAGGTCGTGCTGGCCGCCGGGACCTATGCCCCGTCCACCAACGGCGAGGAATTCCCGCTCTTCCCGGCGCCCGGCGTGTCCGTCGTGGGCGCTGGGATCGGCGAGAGCGTGCTCGACGGCGAGTACGCCCAGGGCCTGTTCGAGGTCCTGTGGACCGACGGGGACACGGTGCGGATCCAGGACCTCACCCTGACCGGGGGGGAGGCGCCCGAGGATGGCCTCGGCGACGTGATCTACCTGTGGCAGGCCGAGGTGGAGTTCCAGCGGGTCGAGATCGTCGCCAACGGGGACCCGACGCTGCCCGATCTGCCCTGGAACATGGACGCCTGGATCGACATCCGCAGCTCGGATCTGGCCCTGGTGGACGTGACGCTCGCGGGCAATCACGGGTCCCACGCGGGGATGGAGTGCGACCATGGCACGGTCACGCTCGAGCGGGTGACGTTCACCGGCAACTACAGCTACTACGCCCTGGTCAGCCTGTCGGAGAGTTGCGGTGGCTCGATCGTCGGCCTGACGTTGTCGGACAACGATGGAGGAAACTGCGAGGTCGCCCTGGTGGACGCGGGCCCGGCGCCCGCCACCAACCTGCTGGCCACGGGCAACGACGTGGGCCCCTGTCGCCTGTTCTCCGGCGAACAGCTCGTGCACGCCACCGTGGTCGACAACCGCGCCCACGGTCTGGTGCCCCTGATCGAGGTGGACCGGCTCGGGCACTCCATCGTCGCCTACAACGACTCCGGTGTGGAGATCGGCCACTTCGGAGAGGCGGTCCACAACGCGCTGTTCGGCAACGCCGACGGGGACTGGTGGGGCAAGGACCGCACAGGGATGGACGGGAACCTGCGGGTAGAGCCGGCGTTCGTCTCCCTGGGGGGGGACGGCGGTGGGCCCGACCTGCACCTGGCCCCCCACAGCCCCCTGCGGGATGCGGGGGGAGAACTGCTGACGACGGATCTCGACATCGACGGTGCCCCCCGTCCGCTGGACGGGGACGGGGACGGGGTCGCCCTGGCCGACCCCGGCGCGTACGAGCACGAGGTGGTGGCGAGCGACGACGACGACGACAGCGCGGACGATGACGACGACGGCTGCGAGTGCAGCCAGCGGGGAGGGGGTGCGGAGGGCTGTCCTGCCCCGCTGGCCCTCCTCCTCGCGGCCCTCGTCTGCCGTCGTGGGTGGAGGTCGATCGCCCCGTCGCCCTCGACCCCTGGTAGGCTTCGGCACGGGCACGGGAGGAGATGACCATGCGAGCACGTTGGACCCTGGTGCTGCTGGCCGCCGCGTTGACCTGGCTCTGCGCGGCAGGCTGCCCATCGGATGACGACGACTTCGGTCAAGGAGACGACGACGCCGGCGACGACGACACCGGCGACGACGACACCGGCGACGACGACCCCGGCGACGACGACGCCGACGCCGACGCCCGCGCCCACGACGACGCCCCCCCCGACGACCACCC
>CAZITQ010000351.1:0-6013 GCA_964542165.1 uncultured Rickettsiales bacterium | reverse complement strand
GACAGCACGGACGTGGTCTACCGGGTGTCCAGCCACCTGGCCGGCGACGAGCTGAGCGTCACCTTCGTGCGCAACGGCAAGGAGAAGACCAAGCGGGTCGAGACCGGCGAGCGCCGCGAGGGCCTGAGCCGGGCGTCGGGGCTGGCTCCGGACGAGGAGGAGGTCGAGGAAGAGGACGGCGAGGCCAGCCAGTATGGGATGCTGCTGTCCGAGCTCACCGAGGAGCGCAACCGGCAGCTGGACCGGGCGGCCGACGCCAACGGCGTGCTGGTGGCCCAGGTGATCCCCTCGGCGCCAGCCCACCGGGCGGGCATCCGCGCCGGCGACGTGCTGATCGACGTGGACGGCTCGGCGGTGAACAACCCCGACCAGGTGGTCCGCGCCCTGGAGAAGGCCAAGAAGGAGTACGTGCCGGTGACCGTCGAACGGGACGGCCGGCAGCGCTTCGTGGCCCTCAAGCGGCTCGAGGACGAGTAGGATCTCCCTGGACCTCGCGCCCAGGGGGAGTCATGTCCACACGCCGAACCTTCCCTTCCCTCCTTCTCTCCACCCTGCTCCTGAGTCTCGCCGCCGCCCCGGCCGCCGCCTGGCCCGGCGGTGACAAGAGATCCTCGTGTCCGGAGGACATCGAGGACGACAGCCCGGTCGTGGCGCGGTTTGCCGGGGGGGAGCTGACCCGGGCCGAGGTCGAGGCCTTCCTGGTCGCCATGAACGATCGCCAGCGCACGCGGTTCAAGACATCCGAGGGGCGCAGGGACATGGTCGAGCGCCTGGTGCTGAACAAGGCCCTGGCCGAGCAGGCCCGGGCCGCAGGGGTGGGGGACACCCTCCTGGACCAGATCGCGATGGTCCAGGCGATGGAGACCTACCTGGTCAACCGGCTGATGGTGGAGCTGCGAGCCGAGTCCGCATCCCCCGAGGCCGCCCGGGCCTACTACGACGCCCACATCGACGAGTACCTCAAGGAGCAGGTCAGCGCCCGTCACATCCTGATCAAGGACGAGAACGGCGCCTGGAGCGCGTACGAGCGCCTGATGGCCGGGGCCGACTTCGCCGAGCTGGCCAAGGAGGTCAGCGAGGACCGGGCGAGCAAGGTCAAGGGGGGTGACCTGGGGTGGTTCGGCCGGGGAAGGATGACGCCCGAGTTCGAGGAGAAGGTGTTCTCGATGGCCCTCGGCGGAGTCAGCGAGCCGCTGAAGACCCGGTTCGGCTGGCACCTGATCAAGCTGGACGGCAAGCGGGACGTGATCCCCTACGAGGAGGTGGAGGCCCGGATCGAGCGCACGCTGGAGCGGGAGGGCATCACCGGCTACATGGACGAGGTGAAGGCCGGCCTGGGCGTCCAGATCGACGACGCGGCCCTGTCCCAGATCGACGTGGATGGCCTGTAGATCTCGTTCTCCGGGGAGCGAAGACACAGACAGCTAGCTGTCAGTGTTCGGTTCAGTCGTCGCGGAGCAAATCGAGGCCCAGCTCGGTCAGCTGGGCGGGGTCGACGGCCGACGGAGCGGCGGTCATCGGGCAGGAGGCGGACGTGGTCTTGGGGAAGGCGATCACGTCGCGGATGGCGTCGGTGCCCGACAGCATGGCCACCATCCGGTCGAAGCCGAAGGCGAGCCCGCCGTGGGGGGGAGCGCCGAAAGACAGGGCCCGGCGCAAGAAGCCGAACTTGTCCTCGACCTCGGCCTCGTCGATCCCCAGCGCCCGGAACATCCGGTCCTGGAGCTCCGGCTCGTGGATCCGCAGCGACCCCCCGCCCAGCTCGACCCCGTTGATCACCAGGTCGTAGGCCCGGGCGCGGACCCGGGCCGGCTCGCTGTCCAGCAGGGGCAGGTCCTCGTCCAGGGGCCGGGTGAAGGGGTGGTGCATGGCCACGTGGCGGCCCGCGTCCTCGTCGTATTCCACCAGCGGGAAGTCGACGATCCAGGTGCAGGCGAAGGTGTCCGCCGGGATCAGCCCGTGCTCGGCGGCCAGCTCCCGGCGCAGGCGGTCCATGGCGGTCAGCACCACCGCCTCGTCGCCCGTCGCGGCCAGGAAGAGGTCGCCGGCGGCCGCGCCGGTCCGGTCCACCACGGCGGCCTGGAAGTCCTCGGCGAACCCCTTGGCGCCCGGGCCGGTCCAGCGGTCGTCGGCGATCTTGGCCCACAGCAGGCCACCGAGGCCCAGCTGCCTCGCCCGGTCGGTCAGGGCATCCAGCTGCTTGCGGCTGCGGGCGGCCCCGCCGGGCAGCACCATGGCCCGCAGGATGCCGCCCTCGGCCATGGCGTTCTTGACGAAGTCGAAGCGGATCTCGCCGAGGCCGTCGCCGTCCACGAGCTCCATGCCGAAGCGCAGGTCCGGCTTGTCGCTGCCGTACCGAGCCATGGCGTCGGCGTGGGTCATCCGCGGGAAGGGGGTGGGCAGCTCCACACCCAGGCACTCGCGCCACACGGCGGCGGCCAGCCGCTCGGCCACGGCCATCACGTCGTCCTCGGTCACGAAGCTCATCTCCAGGTCGATCTGGGTGAACTCCGGCTGACGGTCGGCCCGCAGGTCCTCGTCCCGGAAGCAGCGCACGAACTGCATGTAGCGGTCGGCGCCGGCCACCATCAGCAGCTGCTTGAACAGCTGGGGGGACTGGGGAAGCGCGTAGAACTGGCCCTTCGAGACGCGGCTGGGGACCAGGAAGTCCCGCGCCCCCTCGGGGGTGGAGCGGGTCAGCACCGGGGTCTCGATCTCCAGGAAGCCCAGGGTGTCCAGCTCCCGGCGGGCCACCTGCATCGCCCGGTGGCGCAGGACCAGGTTGCGCATCAGCTCCCTGCGGCGCAGGTCCAGGTAGCGGTGGGTCAGCCGGGTCTCCTCGTGGCTGGCGGTGCGCAGGGACAGGTCGAAGGGCAGGGGTTCGCAGGCCGAGAGCCGACGCCAGGAGGCGACCTCGACCTCGATGGCACCGGTGCCGTCGCCCTTGCGCTGGTCCTCGGGGCGGGCGCGCACGGTGCCGCGGATGGACAGCACGGACTCGGCGCGGATGTCCGAGGGTTGGAGGTCACCGGTCTCGTCTGCGGTGTCCGAGAGCACCACCTGGGTGCTGCCGAAGCGGTCCCGCAGCTGCAGGAAGGTCAGCCCGCCCAGGTCACGCAGGGCGCCGACCCAGCCGTTGAGCACCACCTCGGCGTCCGCGTCGGCGAGCCCCAGCTCGCCGCAGGTGTGGGTCCGTCGGGGGGCATCGGTCACAGGGGTGTCGTTCATCACACGTCTCCGCTGTTTTCGAAGGGGTCGAAAGGTACGCGCGAGGGAGGGCGAAGTCCAGCTCTGAGGACACGGCCCTACAGGTCGACGGGGCGGCCTTCCGCCTGACGCCTGACGCCTGACGCCTGACGCCTGACGCCTAGTTCTCCGTCTGGTACCCGGCGTAGAGGCAGGTCGGGTCGTCGGCGTCGATCCAGCCGTCCTGGTCGTCGTCGATGCCGTTGTTGCAGTCGGCCACGCCGAAGCCGTTCTCGTAGCCGGGGGCGTTGCAGTCCGGGTCGGCGCCGTCGATCCAGCCGTCGCCGTCGTTGTCCAGGCCGTCGGAGCAGGGGTCGGCGCCGGTGGCCTCGTCGTCGACGATCGACCACAGGCCCTGGACGTCGCACTCGGGGTCGTCCTCGTCGGTCCAGCCGTCGCCGTCGTTGTCCACCCCGTCGTTGCACTCGCTGTCGCCGAAGCCCAGCTCGCCCACGGCGTCCACCTCGAAGCAGTCCGCGTCCTGGTCGTCGATCCAGCCGTCGCCGTCGTTGTCCAGGCCGTCGGCGCAGGGATCCACGCCCCAGACCTCGTACTCGGTCAGCGCGCTCACGCAGTCCGGGTCGTCCCGGTCCACCAGGCCGTCGCCGTCGTTGTCGATGCCGTCGTTGCACTCGGCGGTGCCGTAGCCCATCTCGGCCAGGCCCTGGGCGCACTCGGGATCCAGGCCGTCCTCCCAGCCGTCGCCGTCGTTGTCGATCCCGTCGTCGCAGTTGCTCTCGTCCGGGTCGAATCCGTCGACACAGTCCAGATCGTCCACGTCCGTGACCCCGTCGCCGTCGTCGTCGATCCCGTTGGAGCAGGCCACCGAGGCCCCGTCGCTCTCGTCCGCGTCCTCGGGGCTCGCACAGCCGCTGTCGGCGGTGTCGGTCCAGCCGTCCCCGTCGTTGTCCACGCCGTCGTTGCAGTCCGCGGTCTCGCTGTCCGCACCGGTCAGGCAGTGGGGATCGTCCTCGTCGATCAGGCCGTCGCCGTCGTCGTCCTGGAGGTTGTTGCATTCGTCGGCGCCGGCGTCGCTCTCGTCGTTGTCGATGAGGGCCTGGCACCCCGGGTCGGCCATGTCCACCCAGCCGTCGCCATCGTTGTCCGTCCCGTCGGCGCACACGCTGGACTCGTCGTCGTCATTGCCGGGGAAGCAATTGGGATCGCCGGCATTGCCGTTGAGGCCGCCATCGATCCACCCGTCGCCGTCGTTGTCGATGCCGTCGTTGCACTCGCTGTCGCCGAAGCCGCCCTCGTCGTCCAGGGTGTTGCCGCCACCACAGCCCGGGTCCCACTGGTCCTCCCAGCCGTCGCCGTCGTTGTCCTCGCCGTCGTCACAGGCGGCCACCTCTGCGTCGTCGAAGGCATCCGAGCAGTGGGGATCGTCCGCGTCGATGAATCCGTCGCCGTCGTCGTCGGTCTCGTTGTTGCAATCGCTGCCGTACGGGGTCCCGGCCTCGGCGTAGGGGTAGGTCAGGCACTCGGGGTCGAGCAGATCGGCCCAGCCGTCGCCGTCGTTGTCCGCACCGTCGGTGCACTCGTCCAGGCCGTCCACCAGCTCGTCGTCGTCCAGCGCCGACGCGCACTCGGGATCGTCCGCGTCCGCAAAGCCGTCGCCGTCGTTGTCCGCGCCGTCGTTGCACTCGGCCAGGCCCAGGCCCGCCTCGTGGAGACCCACGTGGCAGTCCGGGTCGTCCGCGTCGGACCAGCCGTCCGAGTCGTTGTCCAGACCATCGCCACAGTCGGGGGTGGCCTCGTCGTCATCGGCGGCGTCGTCACAGTCCGCGTCGTCGGCGTCGATGTCCCCGTCGGCGTCGTTGTCCACGCCGTCGTTACAGGCGGAGGCGCCCAGGCCGGTCTCTGCGTAGGGGGCCGTCCAGCAGTCGGGGTCGGCCAGGTCGGCCCAGCCGTCCACGTCGTCGTCCGCGCCGTTGCCGCAGGGCGCGTCGCCGCCGTCGGTCTCGTCGTCGTCCACGGCGTTGGAGCACCCGGGGTCGAGGACATCGGCCAGGCCGTCGGCGTCGTTGTCCACGCCGTCGTTGCACGCGGTGGCCCCGTACCCCGACTCCACGACGCCGGTCAGGCAGTCGGGATCGTCCCCGTCGGTGTACCCGTCCCCGTCGTTGTCCACGCCGTCGGCGCAGCGGTCGGTGGACTCGGAGGTGTCCCAGCCGTCCTCGCAGTCGGGATCGTCGGCGTCCGTGAGCCCGTCCACGTCGTTGTCCGCGCCGTCGTTGCACGCGGTGCCCACGGCCAACCCCTCGTCCTCGGCCAGGGGGTCGCCGTAACAGCCCGGGTCCTCCAGGTAGTCGATCCAGCCGTCGCCGTCGTCGTCGGCCCCGTTGGAGCAGGCCGGGGTGGCCTCGCTGTTGTCCCAGCCGTCGTCGCAGTCCGGGTCATCGGCGTCGATGAACCCGTCCACGTCGTTGTCGCTCATGTCGTTGCACTCGTACGAGGCGTCCGGGCCGCCCTCCTCGAGGGTGTTGGCGTACCCCTGGCAGCCCGGGTCCTCCAGGTAGTCGAACCAGCCGTCGTTGTCGTCGTCGATGCCGTTGTTGCAGATCCAGGTCCGCTCGTAGGGGTCGAAGGCGTCGTCGCAGTCCGGGTCCAGGGCGTCGATGTCGCCGTCGTTGTCGTCGTCGATGCCGTTGTTGCAGTCCAGCGAGGGATCGTCGAGGGTGCCGTCCTCGGTCTCGAATCCGGGGTCGTCGGCGTCCACCTGGCAGTCCGGATCGTCGCCGTCGATCCAGGTGTCCCCGTCGTTGTC
>CAZITQ010000350.1:0-6018 GCA_964542165.1 uncultured Rickettsiales bacterium | reverse complement strand
CGAGCTCGTCCATCGGCGTGTCGTCGTCGCAGTTGCCGTCGATGTTCTGGGCGCAGTAGACCCCGCCGGTCTCGTAGTCGAACTCGTCGTCCGCGTAGCCGATCTCGTCGCGGTCGATGGCCACGTAGCGGGTGGACGCGGAGATCGCGGGTTCGTCGGTGAACACGATCTCGTCCACCAGGGGCGCCACGGTGTCGGCCACATGGGCGCCCAGGGATTCGAGGCGATCGTATCCGTCGGGTTGCAGGGCGCCGACAGCCTCGTCGTCGATGTCCGGATCCCCGGGGGACTGGTCCCCGCCCCAGGAGTTGAAGAACAGCACCTCGACCGGGTGGTCGAAGGCCTCGGCGACCTTCATCTCCACGAAACCGCCCATGTCCCCGTTGAGCGTCAGCTCGTCGGCATCGATCACCGTGCCGTGGTAGCCGTAGCTCATCACCAGCGCCTCGAGCTGGCCCCCGCGCTTCACCGCGAGCACCGGCAGCGCCGGGTTCTCCTGAAGGATGTCCAGGGCGTTGTTCTCGCAGCGCCGGTCGTTGTGGGCGCCGGAGGTCGAGCCGATGGTGTGGCCCAGCTCGGCGGGCGCTAGGTCCGCCAGGGCCAGCTCCACCACGTCGGCCAGGGCGTCGGCGATGCGGGTGAACATCTCCGGGTGGAAGCTGTCGAAGCCCAGCTCGTAGGGGCCGGTCTTGTCGACCCAGCGACCGGGCCCCCCGTGGGTGTGGTTGCAGCCGATGACCAGGGCGTCGTCCAGGTTGCGGCCCACCCGCTGCTCCAGCTCCTCGATCACCCCCAGGCGAGCCTGGGAGCCGAACCCCAGCAGGTCACCGGACACCAGCACGACCTCGAAGCCCTCCCCCCGGGACAGGGCCACCGCCCGGAACACCAGGGCGCCGTGCTGGCGCGTGGTCCCCGGGTACTTGTCGGCGAACGGCGTGATCGACGGATCCACGCCGATCTGCCCGAACCCCACCGTGGGACTCCCGAGCGGCGCCGGGATGACCACCGTCGCGATCCCCGCCTGGAACTCCCCCGGCTCGGGGGGCTCGTCCCCGGTGGTGTCGTCGTCGTCCCCCGGCGGGTCCTCCGTGGGGCAGGCGATCAGTAGCAGGGCGAACAGCAGCGGAACGACGCGAAGGAGACGGGCCATGGATCCTCCTGGAGGAAATCGAACAGCAGGGTACCACTGTGTGGGGGTGGTCCGGGATCGCAGGGGCCAGGTCACAGGCTCCGGCATCAGAACAGGGTGTAGATGAAGGGCCCTGCCGCGGAGCCCCCGAACAGCACGAACAGCCCGACCCCCAGCAGCACCACGAGCAGGAGGATCCCGATGACGATCGCCGCGATCAGTCCCGCAGACATGCCCGCAGCGACGGCGGCCCCCGAAGACCCCGACGCCCGCGCCCCCTGCGGTCGAGCCGCCCCCACGTTCGCCAGGTACTCGTGCTCGACCCGGAACACCGGCCTCGCCCCCGGCTGGCCGGGCTGGGCTGCAAACACCGCCTTGTGGGCCCGTGCCGGGTCGGTCACCACGAACACCTTCTCGGCGGCCATGGACTCCTGATCCACGAAGTAGACCTGCTCGCTGGCCTGGGACGGGTCGGTGACGAGGAGCACGTTGGGCATCGGCGACCTCCCTGGGGTGATGGGGCGATCGCGATTCTGGGATGCTCGCGGGCTGGATGCAATCGGCGGTGCGAGGAGGCTGAATGTCTCCGCGTCTTCCGCGGTCTCAACGGTGAGGACCCGAGCACGGGAGCCCGGACGCGGTGGTGTGCCGTCGATTCGCGGTAGGCTGCTGAGGCACGGTACCCGGGAGGAAGCGGACATGGGATCGAGGACGTGGCTGACGGGCGGGCTCGCGTGGATGGTGCTGTGGAGCGTCGGCGGGATCGCCCGGGCCCAGGACTTCACCTGTGAGGATCCGAAGCGGTGGGTCCCCGCGGAGTCGAAGGTCACCGAGGAGCAGCGCGAGGAGATCCTGAGGATCCACGACGCCGCCCGGGCCGAGGTGGGCAACGGGCCACTCACCTGGGACGACACGCTCGCGCGCTACGCCCAGGGCTGGGCGCTGATCCTGGTCCAGGCCGAGGGCAACGGCATCACCATGCCCGGCGGCTACCACAGCACCGACAGCTGCTACGCCGCGGCCCACGACCGGGAGTACGGCGAGAACGTGGCGGGCGGGGGAGGGAGCCGGGGCCCGATCTCCGCCGGCGCGGCGACCCAGCTGTGGATCGACGAGAAGCCCTACTACGACGTGGACGGTCGGCGCTGCGAGGGCGGCATGTGCGGCCACTACATCCAGGTGATCAACCACTACGCCACCACCGTGGGCTGCGGCATCGCCCGGCTCGGCGACCAGTCCCGCCTGGTGTGCAACTACGGCCCCATCGGCACGGTGGGCGCCGACACCGTGGTCGAGCCCATCGAGAGCCGCGCGCTCGTGCCCCGGGTCGGCGAGACCCGGATGTTCCGCGGCCAGTGCGTCTCGATCCGCAAGGTGGACCGCAGGGTCTACATCCAGTGGGAGGCGGCCTCCGGATCCGGCGGCACCAGCTCCGTCCGCGACCTGGGCGAACCCTGCGAGCTGCCCGGCGCGAACGTCGTCGTGGGCGAGAGCTACAGGGTGGACGGGCGCTGCGTGACGCTGACCTCCATCGACGGCACGGTGGTGACCTGGCAATGGGCCCAGGGCCTCACCCGCGCCAACGGGACCTGTTCCCTGGCTCATCTCGGGGAGGCCTGTACGCCGTGAGCATGGCCGGGGGGGGTGAATCCGTCGCCACCCGCATCCGACGATCCCCCGGCAGGAGGAGAGCAGGGTGGTGCGAGCGGCGGACCCGAGAGAGTACGATGTCGCCATGGCTCAGCGACCGTGTCCGAAGTGCGGATCCACGGCGGGATTCACGGGGAACGGCGAGTGCGAGAACTGCGGAACCACTCCCCTGTGGTTGCCGCTGCGCATCCGCAGTCCCGAACTCCTGCGAGTAGGCACCCACGCCTATTTGCAATTCGAGATTCACAATCCCTCGGACCATCCGGTCCACGAGCTGTGCCTCTCCTTCTCTGGCAGGGCCCGCTTCCTCACCGGCGATAGCGACGACGAACTCGGGGTCGACGCGATCCCCGCGGGAGGGACCGCGTCGGTCGAGTTCGGGGTGACGCCGCGGCGGGACGGCCGAATTAAGCTGGATCTCCGCCTTCAGCTCCGAGACGGCCCAGGTGGCGACTGGATCTACTGGAGTCCCCTCTACCTCCGCGTCGCTCCCGAACCCGGGGCGGCGCCGAACGTCGACGTCAGTGTCGTGGAGAGCCTGCGTACCGAGGTCGTGGTCCACGGCCCGGAGCTCTTGGCCGACCCAGGAAAGTGGGCGGACGTCCCCCTGATCCTCAAGGGGTACGTCCCCGCGGAGCGGCGTCCCATCGACGTGGGCGTGGTGCTCGGCGACGGCCGCTACAGGGTGAATCAGCTGCGGGGACGAGGGGCCCATGGAGCCGTCTTCCGGGCCATCGGACAGGGGGCGGGCCGCGAGGGGCGGCGCTACGCGATCAAGACGTTGCGGCCCGAGCTCCAGGATGACGCCCGGCTGGCGAAGAACCTGGATCGCGAGGCCGATCTGACCTCGCGCCTGACCCACCCCAACATCGTGCGGCTGTGGGACGTGGGCCGGCACGAGGGCGTGCCCTACCTGGTCATGGAGTATCTGGACGGGCTCACGGGGAGCGAGTTGCTGGCCGAGAGCCCTGCCGGTCTTGCCGCGGAGGAGGTCGTCCGCATCGGCATCGCTCTGTGCGAGGCCCTCGACTACGCCCACTCCCAGGGGGTGTTCCACCGGGACATCAAGCCGGCGAACCTGATGCTGGCCGGCGACGGCACGCCCAAGCTCACCGACTTCAACCTGGGCCGGGTGATCCAGACTCAGATGAGCCAGCTCTCCGGAACGAGCGGTTCGGGTACCTCGACCTACATGTCCCTCGAACAGATCCGCAACGAGCAGCCGACCCCGCAGCAGGATCTGTGGAGCCTCGGCGTGACCCTGGTCGAGTTGCTCACCGGCAAGACCCCCTTCGAAGGCCCCGCCGACCAGGTCGCCGTCCAGATCCGGGAGGGCATCATCGAGCCGATCGAGGGCGTCCCCGACTGGCTGGGCGCCGCCATCCTCAGGTGCCTCGCAACCGATCCGGCGGACCGCTGGGCGAGCGCCGGCGAACTGCGAGAGGCCCTCGAGCGGGGCGCGCGGACGGGAACCTCGACGAAGAACGAGCCTGGAGGCAGTCGGAACAGCGGAGTCCCGATCGCGTCGCTCGCCCTCGCCGCCGTTGGGCTGCTCACGGTCTTACTTGTCGTCTGGAAGGTCACCGACATCGGCCGGGGCACCACCCCACCTCCGTACGCCCCCCCCATCGCGGAGCCCCCCGAGCCCGGGATCACGCCGGACTGTGGGCCCTACGAACCCCTGGAACCCACCGAGGACAACCCCGCCGGCATCACCTGGGTCACCATCGAAGGCGGCGAGTTCACGATGGGGCCGGATGGGTGTCCGAGACAGGGCGGGTACAAGGGCGACGATACCGTCCGCGCGGTGCGCCTACGGGATTTCCAACTGTCCAGGACCGAGGTGACGGTACGGCAGTACGTGCGGTTTCTGGAGAGTCTGCCCGAGGCAGAGAGCTCCCTCCAGCGTCCGGGCACAACCCTGGCCTGCAACTGGAACCCGGGTCACTACGGAGAGGAACGAGATCTGGATCAGCCGGTCAACTGCATCCGTTGGGACCAAGCCGCCGCGTTCGCGAAGTGGGCGGGGGGGCGTCTTCCCACGGAAGCTGAGTGGGAGTACGCCGCCAGAGCTGGCCGAAACCACGATTCGGACGTGATGTTCGCCTGGGAGGGGGAGACAGCGAGCTGCGAGGACGCGGAGATGTCCCTGGGTGGCGTCGGAGGGCAGGGGTGCGGCGACGAGCGTACCGCTCCCGTCTGTAGCCATCTGGCTGGCCAGACGGCGAGAACCTGCCTATGCGACATGACCGGCAATGTCTTCGAGTTCGTTCAGGACCCGTGGACCCAAACTCTCGATGGGACGGTCCAGAGCGAGGCCGTGGAGAATCCCGCTCCGCAAGGAGCCCGCGCGATGAAAGGCGGATCGTACTTCTCGGAAAAGCCCGACGAAGACGGGAGATCCGGCCTGTCGATCCGCTGTAGGAAACACTGGCCTGTGGTCGGCGAGGTACCGATCCAGGCGGCCTACGGGTTCCGGATTGCCCGAGATGTGACGAGAGGTGCCGATGCGGAGCCCAGGAGCGACGCCCGGCGCTTTGGCGACGCGCCCATCGACTGGGTGTGGGTGCCGGGAGGGGTCTTCCTACGGTCCGGCAAGGGCGAACCCACGGTGGTGGAGGGATTCTGGATTTCGTCCACGGAGATCACCGTGCAGAGCTACGACGAGTTTGTTGCCGTCGCCAGCGATCCTCCTGGGTGTGTATCTGGGAAACCTTGGAACTGCGTCGCCCTGGGAAGCGAACGAGAATCGTGCAACTGGTGCAGTCGTCGCGACGCCGAGGGCGGGATCAATGGGCCCTGTGTAGAGCGGTTCGAGGAAAACGCCGAAAAACCGGTCAACTGTGTGGCCCTGTTCAAGGTCGAGAAGTACTCGGCTTGGGTCGAGGCACGGATCGGGATCGCCGAGCCGCGTGCGAAGGTGGCGTTGCCCACCGAAATCCAGTGGGAATACGCACATAGATTCGCCCGATCACCAGCTGCCGCTGAGGATCGTCCATCCCTCGGGATCTCGGATCTCGACTGGAAGATCGCGGAGTTCGTCAAAGCAGAGAAGGACGGTTCTGCCCGCTACGGGCGATGGGGTCACGACGAGGAGATCGTGCACGGAAGCGACTGGGACGTGGGATGGGTAGCACCGGCACGCGGAGGCCCTCTGGTGGGATTCCGCCTGGTTCTCACTGGTGTCGAGGAGCGGGCCCGCGGGGGGGGGGGGGGGGGGGGCGCGGGGGGAGGCATGG
>CAZITQ010000349.1:0-6038 GCA_964542165.1 uncultured Rickettsiales bacterium | reverse complement strand
GGCCCGGCCGACGGCGGGACGGCGTCCACGTGCGCGGCGCCCGGGGCGACGCGGCTCGCGGTGGGCGAGACCGTCGACGGGGGCGTCAGGACGGGCCGCGTCTACGCCATCGGCGAGGAGCCCCACGGGGTCTACCGATTCGACCCCCGGCACGACGAGGCCCTGTTCCAGCCCTTCGACGAGCCCCTGCGGGCCCTCGCCGCGGGGACCGACCTCCAGGAGATCGTGCTGATCTCGGAGCGCGCGGGATCCGGGGACGAGGCCAGCTACCACGTGAGCTCCTGGCTGGACACCGATCACCTGGCGGCGCAGGGGGAGGCCTCGGTGCGCCTGGTCGCCGCCGCCTTCCTGGAGTACCCGCGCGATCCCCAGCTGGACGACCTGACCCAGCAGCCCCAGGAGGTCGCGGTGGACCCCGAGCCCTGCCAGGGGCTGGACGAGGACACCATCGGCTGGCCCAGCCTGGACCGGCAGATGTACCAGCTGTGCTGCCTCCAGCGCGCCAGGGCGGACCATGTGGCCGCCAACCTGGACTATCTGGAGCGGGCGGTCCTCGACGGCGTGCCGGGGGAGGACCGGATCGAGATGCTGTTCGCGGTCAATCCCACCTCCCTGCTCCAGTCCTCCCACTGCATCCACGCGGCGCTGGAGCTGGACCGGCCGCTGCTCGCCGAGTTCGGCCTGCCCTTCCTGGAGACGGTGGGCGGCGACGTGGGCGACCTGGCGGCCAGGGGCGACCTGATGCCGGTGCTGCTGGTGCACACCTCCTCGGACAGCGAGGACCAGATTCCCTACAGCTGCCCCGAGCTGTGGCGCCCGGACGCGTCGGAGGAAGACTGCGACGTGGCCGTGACCGATCAGCTGGCCTTCGAGGCCTTCCTGGAGGACCTCTTCGCAACCGCCGACCTGGAGCGCGTGGCCGAGGTGTACCAGGGAACCGGCGGCTGCAGCGGCGGTGAGCTCCCGCTGCCGGACGGCTGCGTCGACCTCGGGGACCACGCCCTGGCCTACGGGGCGATGTGCGGCGGGTTCGACCGGGCGGTGGGGCTGTACACCGAGTACGGAGAGGTCTCCTGGCCCGACGCGTACGGCGCGCTCCACCCCGGTGAGGGCGAGCCCTTCACCTTCTTCGGCAGCGCAGCCAACTACCCGTACACCAGCCACTCGGCGTCCAAGGAGCTGGCGCCGTGGGACGCGACCGGACGCCTGGCCCCGTTCCGGGTGAACCCGGATCCCGCCCTCTGGGACGAGCCGGATCCGGGCGGGCCGCTGAGCTATCTCCCGGGCATGACCGTCGCCCACACGCGGCTGTACGAGCTCGCCCGCAGCGGCCTGATGGTGTCGGACATGTTCTTCCACACGCAGGCCAGCGGGGACCACTGGGAGGACGCGCGCTGGGTCGGGGACGAGTCGACCGACACCATGGGGGAGGCGGACTTCGCGATCCTGTCCCACTACCTGACGTACCACGTGCTGGCGGCCCGGGACGCCGGGACCCGCCGCGTGCTCTACTTCCACCTGCCCGACATCAGTGCCCTCTCCATGCAGACCTACGCTGGGGGGCGGGTGGAGTGCACCGACGAGGCCGACTGCGACACCCGGGATGCGCTACAGGACTGGATCCGGGACACGGTTGCGGAGCTGGGGCCCGCGGTCGGCTGGGGGCTGCCCGAGGAGTACCGATGATGCGAACGACGTGGCTGGCCGCCGTCCCTCTGGCCCTCGGGGTGGTGCTGGGGCCCGGGTGTCCCCCCGACGATCCCAAGCTGATCGTGACCCTGGAACCGGCCGAGGGGTACGACGAGTGCGCCGAGGTGTGCGTGGACGTGACCGCCATCCTGGGCCTGGTCCCCGCGTCGGGTGGCGGGCTTCGAATGAGCACCGACGGCGAGGTGTTCCGCCCCGCCGGGGAGCTGGACGACGACGGCGTGGGTCAGGCCTGTCTCGGGCCGATGTCCCCCGGTGACGTCCATGTCACCGTGGAGGTCTCCTACCAGCAGCGGGCGACCCTGAAGACCGCCGACCTGACGGTCCACCCCTTCGGCTACGCGTGGGGGATCGTCAAGCAGGGCGACATCCCCGATCCGGTGCCCGTTCCCGCCGTCGACCGCCTGGGCGACGATCCCGTGCTCGAGGTGGTCGTGGGCAGCGACTGGGAGGCCGACACGGTGATGATGCCGTCGGTGGCGCCCTTCGACGGCGGCTACCTGATGCTCTACGGAGCCCGGGGGGAGGACTACGAGATCGGTGCGGCCTGGTCCGAGGACGGCACCACGTTCGAGCGGCTCGTGGACCAGCCCGTGATCCCGGCGGGCGTCGGCGGCGCCGACTGGGCGGCGGATTCGACGAACGGACCGGCCCTGGTGGCCGCGGACGGGGAGCTGACCGCGTGGTTCCAGGGTGCCGTGGACGGCCACAGCGTCATCGGCGCGGCCCGGTCGGCCGACGGGGAAGCCTGGGAGCTGCTTTCGGCGGATCCGGTGCTCGAAGCGGGCGCCGAGGGCGACTGGGACGCTGGCTCGGTGGCGCACCCGGCCGTCGTGGCCCACGGCGCGGCGTACGAGATGTGGTACGCGTCCGGGGCGTCCGATGGGGGGGGGCTGCGGCTCGGCCACGCCGTTTCGGCGGACGGGGTGACCTGGTCCCGTTATTGCGGGAACCCGGTGTTCACCGCCCTGGGCGGAGGAGCCTGGGAGCACAGCGCGACCAAGAGCCCCGAGGTCTGGTTCGAGGACGGGCTGTACCACCTGTTGTACAGCGCCGGTGGGACGGGCACGTGGCAGGTGGGGCACGCGGTCGCCACCGACGGGCTGCGCTGGGCCAGGAGCGCCGAGGAACCGGTGCTCCCCCCGGGGGGAGGCGGAAGCTGGGACGACGGCGCGACGCTGAACGCCTTTGCCCTGGTCGAGGACGGCGGCGTCTCGGTCTGGTACAGCGGCGTGCCCGCCGATCCCGGACCGGCGGCCGTGGGCCTGGCCAGGATCGAGGAGTGGCAGTGACGACCGTCCGGAACATGGCGCTGGCGGCGCTGCTGCTGGCGCTGGCGGTCGCGCCGCCCGCGGCGGCGGAGACCGTGGCCTCCCCGGACGAGGCCGCCGGTGGACCGGACGCCGGGCCCGATACGGCACCCCGTAAGCCCTTCCGACTGGAGATCGCCAGCCCGGACGGACGCTACCGCATGCGCTTCGGCCTGGTGGCCCAGGCCTGGCTGAGGTACCGGGAGGACTGGCAGTCCACCGCGGGGCCGTCGTCCAGGGACGCGCGGGTGGAGTTCCGTCGCATCCGGCTCGTGCTGTCGGGCAACGCCTTCACCCGGGACTTCTCGTACAAGCTGCAGCTGAGCGTGCTGCCCGGGCAGTTCGAGATGCTCGACCTGTACGGGGACTACTCGTTCACACCGGCGCTTCGTCTGCGGTTCGGGGTCTGGAAGATCCCGTTCTCCCGCTTCCGCACGCGTTCGTTCGCCGACCGGCAGCTGGTGGACTGGCCGGTGATCACCCAGGTCTTCGGCGCCGAGCGGCAGATCGGGATCGCGCTGCACGACGGATACTCCGACCGTACGCCGCCCCCCTTCGAGTGGGCGTTCGGGGTGTTCAGCGGGGTCAACACGCGCACCTCCCACGGGGTGGGGGCGGAGATGCTGTTCGGCGTGGACGACGAGGTCGAGCCGGTCCCGATCCACCCGGAGATCGTCGCTCGGGTGGGCTACAACCACCGGGGCATCGACACCAAGGGCGAGGGGGACCTGGAGGGCGGGCTCCCCGATGCCGGCCCCTTCCGCTTCGCTGTCCATCTCAGCGCCGCGTGGGACCTGCAACCCACGCCGGGGCAGGACTGGGCCATCCGCACCGCCCTCGAAGGGCTGATGAAGGTGTCCGGGTACTCCCTGTCGCTGGGCGGCTACCTGGCCACGATCCAGGACGGACCTCTGCCGGCCCACCAGATCCCGGGTGCCGTGGGCCTGTGGGCGGGGACCGGGTACGTCATCGGGCGGCGGGTGGAAGTGGTGGGCCAGTACGCGCTGATCCGACCTCTGGACCGCTCCGCATCGATCCACGAGCCCCGGATCGGGCTCGACGTCTTCATCCTCGGCCGCCGGGTCCAGTGGCGCACCGACGTGGGCGCCCAGTTCTCGTGCGACGAGGGCGACGACCGCGCCGACGTGGAGATCCGTTCGCTGATCCAGATGTCGATCTGAGGAATAATCGTCGGGCACCCGGCGCTACTCGGCCGGGGAGCGCCCTGCGATGGGAGAAGCGATGCGTGGATTCAAGCTGGGACTCGCGATCCTGCTGGCTGCGAGCTGGCTCGTCAGCTGCGGCGGGGACAAGACCCCCGATCCGGGTGACGACCCGCAGCCGACGCCCGCGGCGGACGACGACACCCCCGAGCCGGCGACGCCTCCCCCGGACTGGAGCCGCCCGGACTGCGGCGACGAGGCCGCGGGGGACCTGGATCGGACCGCAGACTACGCCGGGGGCAAGGTCCGCCTCTGCGTCCGGTCGGCCGAGGTCCGCCTGTGGGGGCTGACCGCCGACGGCGAACCGGACATGGGCTTCGCCAAGGGGGACGTGGAGGTCCGCTTCACGCCCAGGGGCGGGAGCGAGCAGATGGTCAGCGGGATCATCCTCAAGGGGGACGGGGCCCAGGGCTGGGCCACCCGCATGCTGGGGCACGGGGGCGAGGGCGTCGACGCGGCCGTGGTGGTGATCGGCTCGGCGGAGGTGTCCCTGTGATGCTTCGAGCCGTGCCGGTCCTCGTGGCGCTCGGGATCGCCCTGCCCGCGGTCGCCCGTGGACCCGAACCCCGCCGGCCGTGGCGCGAGCGGGTGGCCGAGGCCCAGGCGGCGTTCGCCGCCGATCCGTCCGCCTTCCCGCGCTTCGCCCTGGATCCGCCACCGACCCCGGTCATCAGCCCCAACGAGCGCTGGGAGGTGGACGGTCTGATCCTGAGCTGGGACTGCGAGAGCTCGCCTTCGGATCCCGACCGCTGGGACCGCATGTGGCTCTCGCTCCTCGACGCGGCCTGGGACGGCGCGACCCCCTACATCTACATCCGTGCCAGCGGCCCCTCGGACGCCGGCGACGTCTCCCGCTGTCAGCAGATGCTGTCCCAGCACACCGGTCGGGATCCCACGGACGCGGTCTGGTTCAACGAGACCGACGACCACCTGCTCGACAGCATCTGGATCCGGGACTACGGCCCGTTCTTCGTGCTGGACCACGATCTGGCCCCGAGCATCGTCGACGCCCACTACGTCCGCTACAACCGCACGAACGACGACGCCCAGCCGGAGCATTTCGCCGGCTGGTGGGGGGTGGCGCGCCACGAGTGGGACTTTGCCACCGAGGGCGGCAACTTCCTGCCCAACGGCCACGGGATCTGCCTGGTCAGCGACACCATCCTGGGGCTGAACCCCCAGTACTCCACCGAGGACATGGAGGCGCTGTACGAGGACTACCTGGGCTGTTCGGAGCTGATCATCCTGCCCCCCCTGGACGACGTCACCGGCCACGTGGACATGTGGATCACCTGGCTCGACCACCGAACGCTCGTGGTCGGTCAGTACGAACAGGGCGACGATCCGTCGAGCCACACCCTGATCGAGACCGCGGTGTCCCAGCAACTCAGCGGGCTGGTCGACCCGGTGACCGGCGAGGAGATCGAGATTGTCCGCATCCCCCAGCCCGGCAACTCCCACCAGTCGGTGTGGCGCAACTACACCAACGGGATCTGGATCGACGACACCTTCCTGATGCCGTCGTACGAGGGGTACGAGAACCTGGAGAACGAGGCCATCGACGTGCTGGAGGCCCGCGGGGTGACCGTCGTGCCCATCAGCGCCGACGTGGTCATCACGTCCGCGGGCGCCTTCCATTGCATCTCCAAGACCCTCCCCGACCCCGACGGGGTCCCCACCGGCGACGACGACGACACCGGAGACGACGACACCGGCCCGGGGGACGACGACGACGGCGCCGCCGCCCCCGGGGGGCCGCCCCCCCCAGGCGCCGCCGGTGCCCGGGACGCCGCCGCCC
>CAZITQ010000348.1:0-6045 GCA_964542165.1 uncultured Rickettsiales bacterium | reverse complement strand
ATGCCGGGGAACAGGCTCTCCCTCAGCACCTGGGTCAGCGAGGCCCCGGGTCGGGCGTCCGGGAAGATCCCGGCCGCGGTGTAGCTGAAGGGGAACACCCTCACCGGCGCGGGCTCGTCCGCCAGGACCTGGACCACCGGCGTGGGCGCCCAGACCGACGCGGGGTCCTCCAGCGGCGCCAACCGCAGCCCGTGGGCGGCCAGATCCAGCGCAGCGACCGCCACCGCCAGCGACAGCAGGGCCGCCCGCCTCCTCGGCCGCGTGACCCGTCCGGCGGTCCACAGCGCGAGCCCCACCACCGCGCCCGCCCCCGTCGCCGCGACGATCCCGGTCGCCAGGGTCCGCCAGGAGGTGCCGGGGTCGGTAGGGGCGACGCCTGGCGCCAGCAGCGCCGCCACCGCCGCCAGGCCGGAGGCGATCAGGAACCCGAGGATCCAGAAGCGGCCGCCGCGGACAGAGGAGGGAGCGGAGCGGAGCGTTCTGGAGCCCTCGGCCACGAGGATCGCCCCGAACAGAGCGGCCGGCATCGCCCACTTGTGGGGGTAGCGGATCATCGAGAGCACCGGCAGGTGCTCCTCCGCCCAGCCCACGGGGGGGATCGTCGGCCCCAGGGCGAGCACCAGGCAGATCCCGAGCCCGGTCGCGGCGACGCGGGCTGGCCCCCCCCGGCGCAGGCCGGCCACGATTCCCATCAGGCCCAGCAGCAGGCCTGCTCCGCCCGCGTAGCTGCCCGGGAGGTAGAACAGCGGCGCGGGCTGGGTCGGATCCATCCAGGGTAGCCGCAGCCCGTCCACCGCCGGTACGTAGCCGGCGTTGGGAGACAACAGCCCCAGCAGGTGCACCGGACGCATCGACCGGCTGAGCAGGTCGGCGCCCGCCGCGCCTCCGGACCAGTCGGTGCCCCGCAGCCAGTCCGCGAACGGCAGCCACTGTACGGCTGCCAGACCGGCGGCCACGGCGATGCACAGGCTCGCGATCGCCGTCCGCCGCGCCACCGAGCGGGTCGAGAGCGGGTGTCGTCCGCCGTCCACGGCCGCCAGGCCCAGGGCGACCAGGACGGACATCACCACCACGTCCAGCCCGCCGCCGAGGATCGCCATGGCCAGCGCCGCCGCGGCCGCCGCACCCCCGGCGACCCGCTGCCGCCGACTCGCCCGATGCCCTACCGCGGTGAGGAGCCCGGCCAGGGCCCAGGGCGCCCAGGCCAGGGCAAACAGCTTGTCTTGCATCGCCGAGACCGACAGGGCCACGCCGCCGAGGGCCACGGTCAAGGCCCCCAGGGCCGCGTCCGCCCCCGAGTACCCCAGCCTCCGGAGCAACCGAGCCGTCCCCGCCCCCAGAAGGGCCAGGTGTCCCGCGTGCATCCAGGCGTAGGCCCAACCCAGGGGCACGAGGGCGTACAGCAGGTGGGGCGGGTAGAGGGCCCCGGTCTGCGGATTCAGCAACAGGGGTGTTCCCCCGTCGTTGAGCAGGTCGTACAGGGGGAGTCGGCCCTCGCTCAGCGCGTCGGCCAGCCGGGCGCGCAGGGGCCAGAAGTAGGCCAGGGCGTCCGAACGGATGGGGACCCGTCCCAGCAGCCACGCCGGCGCCAGGGCGAGGGCCACCGCCCCCGCCGCGATCCGCAGGGGCAGCCGCCCCCCCGCCTCCGTCGGGACTACGCTCACGTCAGCCGTCCGCCGGGGTGTCCCCTGGGGAGGCCTCGGTGGCCGCGGCAGCGCCGGGCGTGATGCGCAGCTCCGGAGGGGTCATGTCGAGGCGCAGGGACAGGCTCGCCATGTCCAGGGGGTCGAACTCCACGATCACCACCGCCCCGGGCTCGAGCCGCGCCAGGGCGCCCTCGGCCACGGGCCGGACCACGGTCACCTCCGAGGTGGTGCCCGCCGGATGGGGCAGCTGCAGGACGAACTCCACCTGGACCTCACCACCCACGGGCTCGCCGGTGGGGGAGACGGAGACGATCTTGGCCACGGCGACCTCGCCGCCGGAGCGGAGGTCGGCATTGCGCACCGCCACGGTGGTCCGCAGCGCACGCACGGCACTCAGCGCGACCAGGAGCAGCATGGCGCCGCCGATGAGGGCGCAGAAGGGATCGGAGAACACCGCGCAAGCATACAGGGTCGGTCCACCGCCGTGCAGGGTCGGAAGGCCCCCTCTCAGAGGGGGATGTCGCTCCCCACGTCGCGCAGCGCCGCCACCAGCGCACGGGCCTTGTCCAGGGTCTCCTGGTACTCGGACTCCGGCTCCGAGTCGGCGACGATCCCGCCCCCCACCTGGAAGCCGCACCAGCCGTCACGGTGGACCAGGGTACGGATGGCCACGTTGAGGTCCGCTCGGCCGTCGAAGCCGAGGTAGCCGATGGCTCCGGTGTAGGGACCGCGAACGTGGTGCTCCAGCTCGTCGATGATCTCCATCGCCCGGACCTTGGGGGCGCCGGTGATCGAGCCGCCAGGGAAGGTCGCCCGCAGCAGGTCGACCAGCTCGGCGTCCGGACGCAGGTTGCCGCTGACCGTGGCCACCAGGTGGTGGACCGAGGCGAAGCTCTCCACGGCGCGACCCCGCTCGACCTGCACGGTCCCGTACTCGCACACCCGCCCCAGGTCGTTGCGCTCCAGGTCCACGATCATCGCCAGCTCGGCGCGGTCCTTCTCGCTGGCCGCCAGCTCCCGCGCCCGCCGGCCGTCCTCCCGTGGATCCCGGTCCCTGGCGCGGGTGCCCTTGATCGGGCGGGTCTCGACCCGCCGGCCGTCGACCCGCAGGAACCGCTCCGGTGACGACGACAGGACCTGGAACGGGCCGAAGTCCAGGTAGGCCGCGAACGGGGCGGGGTTCTCCCAGCGGAGATGTCGATAGAGCAGCCAGGGATCGACGTCGATGCGGGCGGTGAACCGCTGCGCCAGGTTGACCTGGAAGATGTCCCCCTCCTCGATGTAGCGCTTGGCGGCGTCGACCGCGGCCAGGTAGGCGTCCCGTGAGAAATCCGAACCCTCGGCGGCCGGCATCGTACCCGGGGGGCAGAGGACGTCCAGGTCGGGATGGGGCCCGGGTTGGACGCCGGGCAGGGGGATTCGCACCCGCTGGGCGAACCCCAGGTCCCGGTCCAGCGAGACCAGGTCGTCGAAGAACGCCAGCGCCAGATCGGGCAGGCCCAGGTCGTCGGCCGTGGTGGCGGGCAGGTGCTCCAGGTGCCGGCCCAGCTCGTAGCCCAGGTACCCCACGGCGCCGCCGGCCAGGGGGGCGTCCCGGTCGTCTGGGGGATCGGTCCGATACCTGCGGAGCAGGTCGCCGAGCACCTCGAAGGGGTCCGCGTCGAGAGACCGGGCGCCGGCCGCGTCGACCAGTCGAATGTCGCGCCCCCGCGCCGTCATCACCAGGAAGGGTCGGTCCCCCAGGTACGAGTGTCGGCCCTGGGCCCCCCCGAGGCTGCTGTCGAGCAGGAAACGCACCGGCCCCCGGCAACGCGCCTCGAAGAGCGCCTCCTGGTCCGCCGGATCCCTCAGGCGCTCAGGCTCACGCACCGGTCCGCCCGCTCGGCGCAGCGCGCCAGGAAGTTCCGCAGCAGGGTCGATCCGCCGTGGGTCAGGAAGCTCTCCGGGTGGAACTGGGTGCCCTCCACCGAGAGTTCCCGGTGGCGAATCCCCATGACCTCGCCGTCGTCCGTGCGAGAGGTCACGCGGAAGGTGGCGGGGATCGAGCAGGGCTCCACGATCAGCGAGTGGTAGCGCGCGCCCTCGAAGGGACGTGGGAGGCCGGCGTAGATCCCGGCGCCGTCGTGGTGGATCCACGAGGTCTTGCCGTGGACGATCCGCGGGCTCTTCACGACCCGCCCGCCGAAGGCCTGGGCGATGCACTGGTGGCCGAGGCAGACCCCGAGCAGGTGGACCCGGCCCGCCATGCGCCGCACGAGCTCCACCGAGATGCCCGCGTGCTCCGGCCGGCGCGGCCCCGGGGACAGCACGATCGCGCGGGGGGCCATCGCCTCCACCTGCGCCACCGTCACCGCGTCGTTTCGCACCACGTCCACCGTGGCGCCCAGGGCGCCCAGCGCCTGCACCAGGTTGTAGGCGAAGGAGTCGTAGTTGTCGACGACGAGGGCGTGGATTCCGGTCACCCGGCACCTTTAATCCACCGGGTCCCCGCGGTCAATAGCGGTGTTCGGTGGAAAAAAACGCGAACGAAATCCGCGGCGCGTGGTCATACCCCAACATGACCGGCGCGCCCGGCCGGGACGGAACGGAGGAGGACGGAATGCGAAGGCTCGGAACCACCCTGATCGGCCTGTTCATGCTGGGCTGCCCCCCCCAACTCGACGATCCGGAGCACGACGGCGAACCCGCCGACCTGCCGTCCGACACGGCGGACCCCGGCGAGGACGGCGAGACGAGCCTGCTCGGACCCGAGCTTCAGGGGCTGGGGATCGTCGAGGAGGAGGACGGTCCGTGGACGATCCGTCGCTCCGACCGCGGCCGCACCGAGCGCAGCGACAAAGACGGGGCCTTCGAGGACTCGTCCGTCGAGATGGAGCCGGCCATGCCGACCTCCGTGGCGACCGACAGCGCGGCCCCCGAGCCCGGCCGCACCTACCGCGGAGGCGGACTCGCCGGTCTCGGCAGTGCGGGGGGCCGCGGCGACGCCGCGACCGGAGCCCCGGCGGAGCTCGCCGTGGTGGAGCGCAAGAAGGGCCGGGCCGACGTGGCGCAATCCGGCGCACCCATGAGGGCGGGATCGACCGACGACAACGCCGACTTCGACGACTTCCTCGCCTTCCTGGCCGGCTGGAGCGACGACGCCCACGTGGCCAGCCAGTGGGACGAGCTGGACGTGCGGGACCGGCGACAACTGCGGATCACCGACGGGCGCGGGAACCCGGCCCCGGGCGTCCAGGTCGCGCTGATCGACGAGGTCCGCGACGCGGTGGTCTGGAGCGCCACGACCTACGGCGACGGCAGCCTGCCGTTCTACCCCTCCGTGGCCTCGCGCGAGCTGGGCGAGAGCGGCTCCCTGGCCGCTCCCCAGGGCGGGTTCCTGGTCCAGGTGAGCCACGGTGACCAGCAGACCGTCGAGCGCTGGAACGGGATCGGCGACGAACTCGTCGTCGAGATCGGGGAGCGCCAGAAGGTGCCGGCGACCATCCCCCTGGACGTGTGCTTCCTCATCGACACCACCGGTTCGATGGGCGACGAGATCTCCCGGATCAAGGCCACCCTCCTGCGCGTCACCGAGCGCCTGAGGGGCCTGGAGCAGGAGTTCGATCTGCACTACTCCGCGGTGCTCTACCGGGACATCGGCGACGAGTACGTGACCAAGGCCCACCCCTTCACCGGCGACATCGAGAGCTTCGTGGACACCCTGCAGGGCGTGCAGGCCAACGGCGGTGGCGACGGTCCCGAGTCCCTCAACCAGGGGCTGGCCCACGCCGTGAGCCTCGACGGCTGGCGCGACGGCGCCGCCAAGGTGATGTTCCTCATCGCCGACGCGCCGCCCCACATGGACTACAGCGGCGACACCCCGTACGGACAGAGCCTGCTGGCCGCCGTGGACCGGGGCATCCGGATCCACTCCGTGGCCGCCAGCGGCCTGGACAGCTTCGGCACCGTGGTCATGCGCCAGACCGCCCAGTTCACCGGCGGCAAGTTCATCTTCGTCGAGTACGGATCCACCGCCGCGTCCGCGGCCTCCCACGGCGTGACGGGTTCGGTGTCCTCCAACAACCTCGACGACATCATCTACCAGCAGATCTCCGGCGAGCTCGCCGGCTGGGGCCAGCCCACCGCCGCCGTCGCCTCCCGCTGATCCCTTCCCCTTGACACCGAGCGCAGAACGCGATACTGAACATATGTTCATGTCTACGCGCTCCGGTACTGCATCCCTTCCCCTGCACGGCGGACGTGTGCCCGGCTGGCTCGCGAGCCGGATGGCGGAGCTGGGGGCGGCGATCGCCGAGGTGGTGATCGTCACCGAGGGGCGCCAGGGGTTTCTGCGGCGGCTCGCGGATCCGTTCTGGTTCCAGGCCTTCGGCGCGGCCATGGGCATGGACTGGCACTCGTC
>CAZITQ010000347.1:0-6135 GCA_964542165.1 uncultured Rickettsiales bacterium | reverse complement strand
CGGCTGGTCGAGTCCCAGGTTGCGCGACATCACCTCGCGGATATCGGTGGGGAACTCGGGATCGAGGAAGCGGTCGGCGGGATCTCCGGGCGCCAGGTGCAGGGCGAAGAAGAGCACCGTGCACACCCCGAGGGTGGTGGGCACCGCCACCAGCACGCGGCGCGCCGCAAAGGTGAGCATGGCGGTCGCCACAACCGGCCGCGTCAGCGGCGGTGGCGCTGCTCCTCCGCGGGGACCCACCAGCGGTGCAGATCGGCGAAGAGCCACAGGGTCGACGCGCCCACGTCGCGGAAGCGCTCGTGGATCGCCACCAGCTCCTCACGCCAGTAGAGGAAGCAGGCCGGCTGATCGGCGTGAATCACCGCCTGGAGGCGCCGCCAGCTGTCCCAGCCCGTGGCGGGATCGGTGGCTGCGAGTCCAGACTCGATCAGGGCGTCGACCTCGGGGTTGGCGTACCCCGGGAAGTTGTAGACCCCGTCGCTCTTCCACAGCCGTGAGGGATCCACCACCAGCGCCGCGCCCCAGCCGGTCAGGGCGGCCTCGAACTCGCCGCTCTCGAGCCGCTCGAAGAACGCGTTGCCCTCGGTGGTGGCCAGGGTGACGTCCACCCCGGCCCGGCGCAGCTGCTCCTGGAGGATCACCTGGGCCTGGACCCGTCGGGGATTGGAGGCGTTGGTCTCCAGCGTGAAGCCCAGTCGTGTGCCCTCCCGGTCCAGCCAACCGTCGCCGTCGCTGTCGGTCCAGCCCGCCTCGGCGAACAGGGACGCGGCGCGGGAGGGGTCGTGGGGCGTCGGCTGGACGGTGTCGTCCCGCAGATCGCACAGCTCCGGTGAGAGTGTGCCCACCGCCCGGGCACCGTAGCGCTCGTCCCCCGAGCGCAGCAGGGCGTCGATCAGGGCGTCGGCGTCAACGGCGTGGGCCAGCGCCTGGCGAACGCGGACGTCGGCGAACCGCTCGTCGCGGAGATTCCAGGCCACGTAGTCCAGATAACGCTGGCCGCGCCGGATCACCCGGATCCCCGACCCCTGGCGCTGCAGCCGCTCCACGTCGGCCACCTGAACGCCGGTCACCAGGTCCACCTCCCCGCGCTCCAGCTCCACCAGCCGGGTCGTGTACTCGGGGATGACCCGGAACACGACCCGGTCGAGCCGCGGCGCATGGACCGGCTCCGCGCTGCGCTCCAGCACCAGCTCCTGGCCCCTCTCCCAGCGTCGGAAACGGAAGGCGCCGGCCGTGACCGGCGCGGTACCGAAGGCGGCGCCGCGGAGTTCGGCCCTGGGCACCCCGGCGAGGACGTGCTGGGGCACGATCGGGCAACTTCCCACGTGGGACAGCAGGGTGTCGGGATTCCCCGGCCGGTCGAAGTGCACCACCACCGTGTGGGGATCGGGGACCTGGATCGGCTCCTCGGCCCGCAGGTTCTCCAGATAGGCCGCGTAGCCGCTACCCACCTGGGGGTCGGCGATCAGCCCGAGGGTGAAGCGGACATCCTCCCCGTCCACCGGCTCCCCATCGGACCAGCGCAGGTCGTCCCGCAGGGTGAACGTCAGCGCCAGGCCGTCGTCGCTCCAGCTCCAGCTCCGCGCCAGGTTGGGCTCGTAGGTGCACCGGCAGTCGAATCGCGGCATGACCAGCAGGGGAAAGAGGAAGTCCAGGATCTGGCCGCTGAGATCCGACGCGGCCACCACGGGATCGAGGGTGTCCACGTCCGTGGGGTAGGCCACGACCAGGGCGTCGCCGTCGGCGGGTACCGCACGAGGCGGAGGCGTCGCTTCGTCCGGTCCCGCGGGCTCGGTGGACGGCCGGCACCCGTCGACCAGCGGGCTGGCGAGCAACAGAAACCCCGCCGCGGTAACGCCCATGACAGCGGTTTTTACGTGTGATTCCGGCGAGTTGAACACCGTGTACCTCGATCACAGTATCGAGGGCGGGTTCCCGCGTGGTCAAGGAGATGGGGCCGGGAGGACGAAGATGTCCCCCGGAAGGGCCCTTGGTCGTTCAAGAAAAGAGGATGGCGACCGATTGTCCTAGCGGTAGGTGTGCGTCCGCCCCAGGAAGGCGCGGAACCGCCTGCGAGAACGGAAGGCGACCATGACAAGGACTTCATGGGCCTGGTGGATCGCGGCCCTCGCGCTGACGCTGGGTGGCTGCCCAACCACCCCATCGCCCGGCCTCGACGACGACAGCGGTGGGCCGCCCCCCGGTGATGACGACACGGGGGACGACGACACGGGCGACGACGATGACGGCGACGACGACACCGGCGACGATGACACGGGCGACGACGACACGGGGGACGACGACACCGGCCCTCCGGAGCCCTACGACAGCCCGGTCGTGGGTCGTGTCCAGGGCGTGGTGACCACCCCGGACGGGCAGCCCATCGAGGGGGTGACCGTCCGGCTGGGTCCGAATGCATCCGAGCTCACCAACGCCGACGGCGCCTACCGCCTCGACGGGATCGAGCCCGACGGGCTGCTCCACCTGACCTTCGCGAAGTTCGGGTACACCACGGATCACGGCCGGACCGAACTCCGCGCCTGGGAGACCCGGACGGTCAACGCCTCCCTGCTCCCCGTGGACACCCTCGCCAACGTCTCGGGGACCGCCGGGGGCGAGGTGGTCTCCGACGATCTCCGGCTCCTCTTCCCCCAAGACGCCTTCGTGGACCAGCTGGGACAGCCGGTGACGGGCGCGGTCCAGGTCTCGGCCACCCACGTGGACCCGACCGGACCGGAGCTCCGGGCGGCCCCCGGCGACACCCGGGCGCTGGATTCCGACGACTACGAGGTGGGGCTCCGGTCCTACGGCATGGCCGAGATCACGCTCTCGGCCAACGGAAGTCCGGTGTCCCTCGCGGCGGGCCAGACGGTGGCGATGGAGTTCCTCCTCCCCGAGGGCCTCCCGGCCGATCAGGCCTCGCTGGGCGCGGGGGACACTTTGCACACCTGGTGGTTCGACGACGACTTGCAGCGCTGGCTCCCCGGCGGCGAGGCGCTGGTCGGGGTCTCGACCTCCGATCCCGGCCGGCTGGCGGCGTTCGCCGAGGCCGATCACTTCACCTGGTGGAACATCGACTGGGCGTACACGCTGACCTGTGTGCAGGGCCGGGTGACCGACGTGGCGGGCCATCCCATCGAGGGGGCACAGGTCTGGGCCGAGGGGATCTCGTACGCCGGATCCACCGTGGCCGAGACCGACGCGGACGGGCACTACGTGATCTGGCCGGTGTCCACCGACGCCTCGGTGCAGCTCCTCGCGGAGGTGACCATCGCGGGCCAGGCCCACGACGTGACCAGCGGGACCGTGCAGACCTCGGGCACGGTCCTCCCCGACGGGGGCGTCCAGGGGTACCAGGCCACCCTGGCCGACATCCTCGCCCAGGGACACGACCTGTCTGCGTGTGACTCCCAGCCGGACCTGGTGATCCCGACCTGCGTGATGGCGGGCGAGGTCACCCTGATGCAGCAGGACATCTTCAACCCCCTGGCCCCCGGCAAGGTGATCACCCACAGCGGCGCCAACGCCTACTTCTACGAGCCGGACGGCACCGCGGACACCTGCGCCGCGGTCGAACCCCTGGACCTGCCGGTGGACAGCTGCGCCGTGGTGTCCCAGGACGACGCCTTCTTCGGGCTGACCGGGGGCCAGGATCCGGTGGACGCTGGGGCCCTGCTCCACATCCGCGACGACGCGCTGGCGCTGGATCTGGAGCGGGTCGAGCGGGAACCCGGGGACGTGTTCTACGAGTCCACCTCCAGTCAGGCCGTGCCCTTCGACGCGGCCTACGACGTGTACGCCTACGGCGCCCAGGGGGGCATCCCCGAGATGCAGGCGGACGCGGCGGTGGTCCTGGGCGACCGGATGACGGTGACCTTCCCGCCCGCCAGCCAGACCGTCCAGATCACCCGCGGCCAACCCCTGCCCGTGCTGAGCGTGCCCTCGGAGGACAGCTGGGGCATGGCCCTGCTGCTGGTGCCCGACGACAACGCCCAGCCGGCCGTGGTCTGCCGCTGCGAGGACGACGGCGAGTTCCTGGTGCCCGGAGACATGACCGCACAGCTCCCCACCGGCCCCGTCGGCCTGATGGTCGGCAGAGCCGTCACCGACACGGCCCACCTCCCCACCGGCTACTCGATCCGGACGATCGGAGTGACCGGGGCGGTGCTGGTGGGGGAGGTTGACTGAAGGCCGCCTTCGACGCGACTCGTACACCCGATCCCAGACCCCCGGACTCCACCCCGGAACGTCGGGGCCGACACCGCAACGTCCCGAAGAGCCCCCCAAGACCGACTCTCGGCCGCTGCCACTTGCCGCCCCCCAAACCGCCCCCCTGACCCCGGAGCTTCTACCGAAGGCCCCGACTGGAGGGATCCGAGACCGGATAGCCAAACGCCGAAGAGGCGACCCCCTGTCGGGAGCCGCCCCTTCGTCGATGTCCGCTACAGATTCAGCTCGAGATTCTGCTTCCGCCTGTTCAGCTGTTCCGCCTCCGCGCCAGCCACAGCACCAGCCCGCAGATCAAGGAGCCCATCACCGGGGAGGCCGTGGCGCCCGCGGCGCTGCAGCCGGCGCCCTCGCCCGCCCGGTCGATTCCGTTGTGGTCCACGCCGTCGTCCATCTCGTTGGGGGTCTGACCGTCCGCCAGGTCACGGATGCCCTCGTGATCCGGGGGGCCGCCGCCCACGTCGGGATTGTCGTCGTCGTCGTCGTCGTCGCCTTCGACGTCGTCGTCGTCATCGTCACCCTCGGACGCGGTGTCCTCGGGGCACAGGATGGTCATGTCGGTGAGCGCGACGCTCAGATCGTTGTCCCACCACCAGAAGTTGTCGCTGACCGTGCCGCCGATCTCCAGCCAGTCCATGACGAAGGGCTCGTCCTTCTCGGACTGCATGACCAGGAAGAACTCGTGGTAGGCGTTCTGCTCCTGACGGTCGGAGGTGTTGAGGTACATCTCCCACTCCATGGAACCGGGGGTGGCGTGCACGTCCACCTCCCAGCGCCACAGGGTGACCTGGTACTGCGCCGAGATCTTGTAGTCGCCCTGCAGGAAGCCCTTGGCCTGGATGGTGCCCTCGACCGTGGCCCCCTCCTCGTCCACCGTCTTGGACTCCATCACCGAACCCTCGACGTTGGCGCCCAGGCCGTAGGAGGTGCCCAGGGTGGCCTCGCCGTAGGAGTCGATGCCGTAGTTCTCGAAGGGGATCGACCAGTCCCAGCGGAAGGCGCCGGTCCCGTAGGACAGGTCGGTCTCCGCGTAGAGATAGAGGACCGGGTCGTGGTCGAGCCGCAGCTCGTAGTCGTCCAGGTTGGGGCTCGTGCGCACCTTGAAGACGCCCACGTAGAAGTCCGAGCCCCGGTCGATGGAGGACTCGAACCAGAAGAACTCGGCGATCATGTCCACGCTGTTGCCGTCGTAGTCCTCGGCGCCGGCGTACAGGGTGTTGCCGGAGAAGAAGCCGTAGGTCGACAGGTCGTCGGCGTCGCCCCAGGTGCCGGGCATCACGTCGCCCAGGATCACATCCACGTCGCCTTCGAGGATCGCGGCGCCCTTGTACGAGGTCTCCGCATCGGCCAGGTCGGAGTCGTTTCCGTCGTCGGCCGCGGCGGTCCCGGCGAACGCCAGGGGAAGGGCAACGGTGAGGGCGCCGGTCAGGGTGCGAAGGGTGTCGAGCATGGACATCGTGTTCTCCGTTTCTGTCGCCCTCGAGCGACGTCCGGAGTACTAGCAAGACCGATGCCAACTCAATTTTCTTTTGTTTTTCCGGACACTTGTCATTTGTGTGACACCGTGACCCAGGTGGCCATGTGGCACGATGACACAGATGTCCCGGTTCGGCCCGGACGGTGGCACAGAGAGGGATCAGATCCGGCGTCGGCGCAGCGCCGCGAGCCCGGCGAGGACGGTCAGGGCGGCCGCGGGCCGGAGATCGACTTCCGTGGACTGGGAGCAACGGCAGGCAAACCCGGCGGGACCGGTGTCGTCGTCCCCGGCGGAGTCGTCGTCCCCGGTCGTGTCGTCGTCCCCGGACGTGTCGTCGTCCCCGGACGTGTCGTCGTCGCCGGTGTCGTCGTCCCCCGTGTCGTCGTCCCCGGTGTCGTCGTCCCCCGTGTCGTCGTCCCCGGTGTCGTCGT
>CAZITQ010000346.1:0-6154 GCA_964542165.1 uncultured Rickettsiales bacterium | reverse complement strand
AACTCGTCGGTGGCGTTGAACATCTGGTGAACGCCCAGCTTGATCGTGCCCTCGATCACGTCCGGACCGACCCCCTCGATCGTGGTGTCCGACCACAGCCCCATGAACCGGATGGCGCGGTCGTCGCCCCGGGGCATGAACACGTCGATGGAGAACGACTGCTCGAGGATCACCGCGCCCGAGCTCCCCTCGGCGGCCTCGGTGATCCACGCGCGCCCGAGCACCGCCCACTCCTCGCTACCCGGCTCCCGCAGCTCGACCCAGCGGAAGTCCTTGTGCATGTCGTAGCGGACGTCCATGACCAGGTTCTCCTTGTGGATGTCGTTCATGGTCCGCTGGACGATGTGCTCGCGGTCGGGGAAGCCCGAGGCGTCGGTCGGTTCGACGAACGAGCGCACGTAGTGGTTGGGGGACGCGGGCTCGAGCTCTGTCTGGTCCGACTGGGTGATGCCCCAGGCATGGCGTTCCGGCGGGTGGGGGGACTCGGCGACCATCCCCACCGGGAGCATCATCTGAAGGCTGCGGTCCGGCCGCTCGACGTCGGACACCTCGTCCTCGGTCAGCACCGACAGCGAGTAGGCCCGGTCCGCGTACCCGGCCTCCATGTCCACGTCCTGGAAGAACGCCTCCATGTTGCCCACGCCGGCCTCGAGCACCGCGTACTCCTCGCTCTCGAAGTTGGCGAACAGGTAGGCCGCCAGCTCGTCCAGCTCCTCGGGGGCGGGGGGCGGGGACTTGCAGGCCTGCAGGGCGAGCAGGCCGGCCACCAACAGGAAGGGACGCCATCGAATCGGGGAGTCGTGCATGTCCGATCTGAATAGCCCAAGCGGGGGACGAAGGACAAGGGTTCGGTTGGGCCGGGTCACTCGCCGCAGGCCACCCCCGCCTCGTGCTTGCCCCCCATGTACATCGACAGCGCCCCCACCAGCTCCATCACGTTGCCGAAGCGGTCGTCGGGGTCCGTGGCCAGGGCGCGCATCACGATGGCGGCCAGCTCGTCGTCCACCTCACCCCGCTCCCGCGGGTCCACGGGGGGTCCCTGAACGGTCTTGAGCAGCATGGCGTAGGCGTGGGGTTCGTCGTAGGCCCGCTTCAGGGTCACGGCCTCGTAGAGGATCGCACCCAGGCTCCAGACGTCGGAGCGGGCGTCGAGGCTCGCGAGGTTTCCGTAGCACTGCTCCGGGCTCATGTAGCCGGGGGTGCCGATGCTGGTGCCGTCGAGGGTGTGGGCCACCTGGAAGTCTCCCACCGGCTCCACGCCCACCTGCTCGTCGGCGTCGCCCATCAGCCGGGCCACCCCCCAGTCCATCACCTGGACCTCGCCCAGGTCGCCCATCATGATGTTGTCGGGCTTCAGGTCCCGGTGCAGGACGCCGCGCTGGTGGGCGTAGGCCACGGCGCCGCAGACCAGGCCGAAGCGCATCAACAGGAAGAAACGGCCGTAGAGCTGCATCACCTCGGGATCGCCCGCGGACAGTCCGTCGATGATCTGGCGCAGGGTCCGCCCCTGGACCCGCTTCATCACGAAGAACAGCTCGCCTTCAGCGGTCACCCCCATCTCGTGGACCGGCACGATGTTGGGGTGGTCCAGCTGGGCCGTGATCTGGGCCTCGGCCACAAAACGCGCCAGTCGGACCTCGTCCACGTCCCCCTCGGCCAGCAGGGTCTTGATCGCCACGTCCCGCAGCAGCTCCGGGTCGCGCCCGGCCAGCACCCGCCCCATGCCCCCGCGCCCCAGCTCCCCCTGGAGCACGAAGCGGCCCAGGGTCTCGGCACCCGGGACCGCGGGCGCCGCCTCGCGAACCGCCGGCGTGGCCACCGGCTCCACCCCCGCTTTGGCGAGCACGCGGGTCGCGCGGACGACCGTGGGTGCCGTCGGGGTGTCGGCGGTCTCGGGCTCGAGGCTCAGGGACTGGACGACGGACGACAGATTGATCTTGCTCATGGCCGGAGATGCTATCGAACGTTGCCCGCGAGCGCTGCTGCTATCTTGATCGCGCCCGGGGGTGAAACTGTGGGCCGAGCGCTCGCACACGCAGGCTGGATCCTCGCGCTGGTGGCCAGCGCGCTCGCCGTGCACGGTTGGATCGAGCAACCGTGGCCGGTCCCCGATGACCTGCGGGGCGCGTGGGCGATGGCGAGCGCGTTGCTGGGTGGCTGCGGCGCCCTGCTCTCGGCCTTCGCCTGCGTCGCCGCCGCCCGGGGATGGCGTCCCCGCCCCCTCCTCCTGCTCGCCTTCCCCACGGCTGCCCTGCTCGTGGCCGCCTCCGGGCTGCTGGTGGAGATCCAGGGACTGCTTTCCGAGTACGCGGAGCTATGGTCCGGCAAGGGTCAGGACGTGCGAGTCGCGCGGCTCGGAGGCCCCGGAGGGGGGGCGCTCTACGGGGCGGCGCTGGGCGCCCTGTGGGCGGCGGTGGGGTACGCGGCTGCGGGCGCCGTCCCATCGCTGGCACCCGCTGGGGACGGCTCTGGCGCGCGGCCGCGCTTCGACCCGGTGGCCTGGACGACGGGCCCTCTGGCTGCAGTCGCCCTGGTCGCGGTGTTCCTGCTGACCTACGCGCTGCTACCCCGCGTGATCCTCGAGTACGGCCTGGCACAGGCGATCAGCGAGCTCGGCCAGACCCTCGACGGGCTGGGCACCGTCCGGGGGGCATGGTTCATGTTGCCCCAGCTGCCCCTCGTGCTGGTCTTGCTGGGGCTGCCGCTGGTTCTCCGACCCCTCTACGCGTCGATCGCCAGCGCCGCCGACGAACGGGGGACGAGGGCCGGACTCGCGCTCGCATCCACGCTGGGATTGGGCGGCGCTGGCGCGTTCGCGCTGCTCGCCCTGGGGAGCGCCCGCGGACTCCACTTCCTCACCGCCCTGCTCCTCGGGAACGTGGCCACCAAGCAGCAGTTCCTCGCGAACATCCGCGTGGATGGTCTTCGGCTGGGTCACACCGCACTGCCCGAGGCCGTCGCCTGGCTCGTGTTGCTGGCGGTCCTCGCGGTCCCGGTGCTGGCGGCCGCGTGGGCGGACCTCCGCAGGGCCGTGGCGCCGGTGGGGCTGGTGTCCCTCGCCGTACTGGCTGCCTTTGGCCTGCGGACGGCGAACGGCGTGGGTGTCGCGGCCGATTTCGGACCGGTCTGCGAGCGGGAGTGCTCGGAGGTGGACCGGGTCAGCACCCTCCTCCGAGGCGCCGCCCCCCAGTGGGGGCACCAGATGCTCTACGACCCCTGCTCGTTGACCGTCATGATTCCCGACGACGTCCGGGCGCCCGTGGTCGACACCGACAACTGTCCCGAGGTGTCGGTCAACGTCGTGGTCGACGCCGATTCGGTGCTCCTCGACGGCGTCCGTGTCGGCGGCCTGGAGGCCCTCGCCCACGACGGGGAGGCGGCTGACGCGCTGCGATTCGAGCTGGAGGAGAAGGCCGAGGACGCGCTCGCCATCGCCCGGCGAATGCCGTCGTTGCCCATGACCGGGAGGTACCTCTTGCTCGTGGACGCGTCCCACGACTGGGCCACCGCCGACGCCGCCAGGATCGCGGCGGGAGAGGCCGGCTGGTGCGACGCCCATTTCGTGGTCGCCGCGCCGGGGGGCCACGAGCCCGAATGGGTCCGGACCGTCCCGACCGGGCTTCGTCGCGGTTCGTCCCCGCACCCGGGAAACACATGCGGGCTGGCCATCCGCGCCGACGGGTACGCCGTGCTCACCCCAGCCGGGCACGCCACGGACATCCCCGCGGGGGAATCCCCCGTGAACCATCTCGACGCACTCCTCGGCCCCCACGCCAGGAACACCACCCTCGTCCTCTGCCCTGACGACCACCAGCGGATCGAGAACGTCCTTCGCCTCCAGGTCGAGCTCGAACCCCGATTCGACAAGGTCATCCTCGACTCGGTCTGCGACCAGGTCCAGATCGCCGGGTCGCCCGATCGGTACTGCGACCGATTCACCGCCGAGAACTGACTTCAGAGACGCGGAGAACGGCCGATGGTACCCGTCGCGGGAGGTGTGCGGGTGCACCTGCCCGCGCACCCGATGATGGGTAGCCGAGTCCACACGAGGGAGGGTCTCCATGTCCAGGAAGCTGATGATCGCGTTCGCCGCTGCCCTGTTCCTGATCGCGGGCAGCATCACCGCCACCGCCACGCTGAACACCCCGGAGGCGAAGTACCGCATCCTGAACAAGGACGGGAGCGGCAACTGCATCTTCAGCGACGTGGCGCTGCCGTACCAGGAGGAGGATTCGTACACGGTCAAGGAGGGGTTCTCCGCGCCGGAGAAGATCTTCGAGGCCCGCTGCTACTACCCCCAGCTGGTCCGCGAATACGCCCAGCACGGCGCCTCGTTCAACTCCATCCGCGACGAGTACGGACGGTACAACGTCCAGGTCGTGGTGGCCGACAAGGACGGCTACATCGAGTGGGAGTCCGTGGGCGTACAGCGCATGAGTGACCGTTCGGCGGAGTGGGACCAGCAGCGCTTCCCCCTGGACTTCGAGCGGGGTCACTGCGCGGGCAAGGACGCCACGGACCTGGGCACCGCCGGGTGCCTGGATCCCGACAAACGCCTCCGCGACATCGCCAAGAAGCAGGGGGCCTCGTTGCCCTACACCGGAAAGGTCTGCGTGTTCGTGTTCATGAACTGGGCCGACCAGTACGAGGAACGCTGGGACGGCGTGCGGCTGCACCACGACCCGGTCAACATCCAGACCACCAACCTGGCCTCGGGCTGCACGGCCTACACCGTTCAGTAGGGACAGCCCCGCCATCGTTGCTCCCCCTTCCTCCCGGGTCTACGATCGACCCTCCGGGGAGATCCCCCGGTCGAGAGTGGAGACAACGATGCGCCCCGACTGCTCGCCGGTCCCGCGCCATGGCCTGGTCCTCGTCCCCGCCCTGATCGCCGCGCTCGGCGGCGGCTGCGGCGACTTCGGCGTCAAGGCCCACAACACCGCACCCCAGGTCGCCATCACCCACGGCCCGGGTGGGGCGGCGTTCGCCGACGACGAGACCGTCACCGTCGAGGCCCAGGTGTGGGACAACGAGGACGACGCGGCCGACCTCGAGGTCTTCGCGAGTGTGGACGGCCAGGAGCTCGAGGACCCGGTCCCCGGCCCCGACGGCGAGATCTCCATCGAGCTGCCAGCGGGCGACTACGATGCCGGGGAACACACCCTCGTGCTCACCGTCGTGGACACGGACGGGGACTCGGGATCCGATTCGGACACGTTCTCGGTGGTCTCCGGCGAACCCCCCACCGTGGAGATCGTGGCCCCCACGGACAGCGACGTGATCTGCGCCGGCGAGACCCTGCTGTTCGAGGGACAGGCCGACGATCCCGACGGCGGGACGGACGCCCTGACCGCCTCGTGGACCAGCGACGTCGACGGCCCCCTGGCCGAGGGCCAGGACGTCAGCGCCGACGGATACACCTCGGCGGCCGCCAGCTTCACCACCGCCGGTGACCACCTGCTCACCCTCACCGTCGCCGACCCCGACGGCGTGGAGGGCGCGGACTCGGTGCTCCTCGAGGTCCTGGCCGCCGAGGACTGCAACGAGGCCCCCGCGGTGACCCTCGACGCCCCGCTGGATGGCGACGCCTTCCTCGAGGGCGCCTGCATCACCTTCGAGGGCACGGCCACCGACGCCGAGGACGATCCCGAGGACCTGGCCATCACCTGGACCAGCTCCATCGACGGGCTGCTGGACGAGACCCCGCCGGACGGCAACGGCGGCGTCACCTTCGAGCACTGCGCACTCACCACCGGCGACCACCAGGTCGAGCTGGTCGCCACCGACTCCCTGGGGGCCACGGCCGAGGCCCTCGTGAGCTTCGAGGTCTGCCCGGACGCCGACGGCGACGGCTACGGCACCTGCACCGGCCCGAATGGGGAGATCGACTGCGACGACGGCGACGCCACGGTCTTCCCCGGCGCCACCGAGCTCTGCGACGGCCTGGACAACGACTGCGACGGGGTGATCCCCGCCGACGAGGTCGACGGCGACGGCGACGGCGTGGCTCCCTGCGCGGGGGATTGTGACGACGCCGACGCCACGACCTTCCCCGGTGCGGCCGAGATCTGCGACGGGATCGACAACGACTGCGACGGATCGCTGCCGGCGGACGAGCTGGACCTGGACGGAGACGGGGTCGACGAGTGCAGCG
>CAZITQ010000345.1:0-6238 GCA_964542165.1 uncultured Rickettsiales bacterium | reverse complement strand
CCTTTATTCAAGTACTTAAGCGATTCCAGCGGGGCTTATCCGAACACGGATGCGGGCGTGCGCCTGGGCCGACCTGATCCAAGGTTCGGCACTGATCGTGGGCGGTGGCGTGATCCTCTGGTTCGCGCTGGATCGACTCGGATCCACCCCCGTGGCGGAGTTGACGGCGACCTCGGAGGCGCTCGGTGCCGTGGCGGACGACGCCGGTGGGTGGGCGAAGTTCTTCGCCATCAACGACGACAAGCTGCACATGGTGCTGCCCCGGGACAATCCGGACATCCCCTGGACGGCCCTGGTCGTGGGACTGTGGATCCCCAACTTCTACTACTGGGGCCTCAACCAGTACATCACGCAGCGGACCCTGGGTAGCAAGTCCCTCGCCGAGGGCCAAAAAGGGGTCGTCTTCGCCGCCGCGCTCAAGCTGATCATCCCCTTCGTCATCGTGTTCCCCGGGATCATCGCCTTCAACCTGTTCGCAGATTCCATGGCGGAGGAGTCGCTGCGGGACCCGAAGATCGTCGAGGGGAACGCCGAAGTCCTCGCGAGGTACGAGGCCCACCGCAACGCAACGGATCCCGGCACCGCCCTGCTGATCGAGTTCGATCGCGGCTGGGCGAAGGCGAATCCGGACAGGGCGGCGGAGATCGCGACTCACAACGAGACCACGCTGGCGTCCCTCGGCGATCGATCCGTGGAGAAGCTCCAGCTGCTCGGATACAAGTACGACACGGCGTTCGCTCTCCTCATCGGGAAGCTGTTGCCTGCGGGCAAGGGGCTTCAGGGATTCGTGCTGGCAGCGATTCTCGGCGCCGTGGTCAGCTCACTGGCCTCCATGCTCAACTCCGCCTCGACGATCTTCACGATGGACCTCTACCGAAAGTACGTGCAGCGGGACGCCCCACAGAGACGGCTCGTGCTGATCGGCCGTGTCTGCGTTTTGGTGTTCGTGGTCATCGGGTGCCTGATCGCGCCCCTGCTTGGCCATCCCCGATTCGGGGGGATCTTCAAATACATCCAGGAATTCCAGGGGTTCATCTCACCGGGGATCCTGGCCGTGTTCGTGTTCGGCCTGCTGGTGAAGAAGGCGCCCGGGATCTGCGGGGTCGTGGGCCTGCTGATCAATCCGCTGATGTACGGCCTGCTCAAGCTGCTCGTGCCCTCCATGGCGTTCCTCGATCGGATGGCGCTGTCCTTCGTCTGCGTGCTCCTGGTGATGGCGGTGATCACGGCAGTGCGTCCGATGTCGGACGCCTACGAGCTGCCCACCAAGACCCGGATCGAGCTGACCTCCTCGAAGCTCGCGAGGGGGGGAGGGATCGCCGTGGTGATCGCGACGGTCGTCCTCTACGTGATCTTCTGGTGACAACTTTCGGCCTTCGGCCGAGGCCGTGGTACCCTCCCGCCCGTGCTCGAGTTCCTGACCGACCTCGCTGTTCGCTGGGGCTTCCCGGTACTGATGGCCGCGCTCCTGTCCAGCGGTCTGGGGGTTCCGATCCCCGAGGACGTCCCCCTCCTCCTCACCGGATTCCTCTGCGAGCGCAAGGGGATCCCGGCCTGGCACTGGGCCCTGGGCTGCTACGGCTTCGTGATGGCCCGCGACCTGATCGTGTTCTCCTTTGGCCGCTACCTGCCGGACCGGATCACACAAAGCCGACTGTTCCAGCGCATCATCCCGCCCCACCGGGCCGAGAAGGTGGAGGGGTACTTCGAGCGCAAGGGCTGGCAGACCGTGTTCGCCGGCCGGTTCATGCCGGGCTTCCGCTCGGTGGTGTTCTTCGTGGCCGGCCGCTTCGGCCTCCCCTATCGGACCTTCCTGCTCGCCGACGGGGTCGCGGGCCTGATCAGCATCCCGGTGCTGGTGTTCGCAGGCCACTTCTTCGCCCACAAACTCCCCGCGCTGCGCGAGCAGGTCCAGGGCATCCAGACCATCATCGTGGTGGTCATCGTCGCCTACCTGCTCCAGAGCTTGATCCGGGCGTACTACCGCGCCCGCAAGGCCTCGGGGCGCTGAGCGGGGGCCGGGATCGGCCCTCCCTCAGATGGGGTCGGGTTCCATCTCCAGGACGGGGCGGAAGCCCAGGTTCTCGGCCGTCGCCGTGCCGTGAAGGCCCCGGACCACGGTGAGCTTGCAGACCTCCGCGGGCTCGTTCCATCCACCGCCGCGCACCGGCCGGTGCCCCTGCTTGTCGCCGAACCAGCCGCCGCACCACTCGCGGACCGAACCCGCCATCTCGCGCACGCCGTAGGGTGATTCGTCACCGTCGACCGAGCCCACCGGCTCCAGCGTGGGCGCCCCTTCGCGCGTGTCGCGCATCAGGCAGAAGGAGGGGTCGAAGTCGTTGCCCCAGGGGAACAGGCGCGCATCGGGTCCCCGGCCAGCCTTCTCCCACTCCCCGGAGGTCGGCAGACGGTAGCTGCGCCCGTCCAGGCGCCCCAACCAGCGGCAGTAGGCGTGGGCGTCGTCGTTGGACACCCCCACCACGGGGAACTCGGGCTGCGGCGCGTCCGCCACCCCCTCCAGCTCGTAGGTCTCCCCCGTCCGCCTCCAGCGGTGGCCCGGGATGCCCTCGCAGCGCGGCAGTCGCTGCCAGGCCTCGAAGCGATCCACGTCGTCCAGGTCGGCGACGAAGCGCAGGTACTCGCGAAAGGTGACCGGGAAGCGCTGGATGGCGAACTGGGGGAGGCTGCGCATCCGGGTTCGGTCCTTGCCCAGGAAGAACCCGCCGGGGGCGATGACCACGAAACCGTCGGGGAGGTCCACGTCCATCCGCAGGTCCACGTCGACCCGCTCCTGACGGCGCATGAACAGGGGCCTGCGGACCGTCGTATCCCCGTCGCGGACGTGCAGGACGTAGCCCCCCATGGCGAGCTCGAGGGGGGCGATGGGCGTGGTCCCCAGGGGGCGCGGCTCGGTCTCGTGGAACCGCCGCTCCCACTCCTCGAGCGAGGAAATCTCCACGCTGCATGCCGGGGGCGTGGTCTGTACGGTGAGCATGCCCGAGCCCCGGAACTGGCCCGAGTAGCGCTCCTCGTCGAAGTGGCGGATCAGCGCCTCGTGGTGGGCGCAGCCCTCCCGGTCCCCCGCCGATTCGGCGGTGAGGAAGCGCTCCCAGTAGAGATCGGCGAGGCCGGAGCGCGCCCGTGCGTGGTCGGGCACGAAGGTCAGGGCCTCGTGATAGCGGCGGACCGCGTCCCCGAAGGCCTCGAGCACGTGCTGCTCGGTGTCGCGGACCCCCTTCTCCAGCCGGTAGAGCTCCGCTCGCTGATCGTCGGGCGCCCAGGCCGGGGTCTCCGCCGCTGCCGCATCGAACGCCTCGGTCTCCCGCGCCAGGCGCCGCTTCAGTGCCCGGTGCCGGTCCACCGCGTGCTCGGCGAGTCCCACCCGGGAGGCGGCGTTGGCGTTCCGCCGGGCCTCGGCCTTCTTGCCTTCGATGTGGAGTTCGAGCTCCTTGGCCAGCAGCCGGGCTTCCTGGACCCGGACCTCGGGGTCCTTGTCCATGCACCGGACCGCCAGGGCCGCCAGATCCCGGGGTACCTCGCGTCCCGGGGGTGCCACCTCGGCCGGGCTGGGCGGGATCGTGGACACGATGCGCCTCAGGTAGGCCTGCAGGGTCTCGGTCTTCGCCCGCCGGTAGGGGGGGCGGAGGGCGAGGATCTGGTACAGGATCGCGCCCAGGGAATAGATGTCGGAGCGTTCGTCGGTCCCCGGAAGGCCGAAGCGCGCCTGTTCGGGGGACATGTAGGCCGGCGTGCCCTGCACGAGCTCGTTCTTGCCGCCGCCGGGGGGCGGCCCGTCCTTGCGCTTGATCTTCGCCCGGGCCAGGCCCCAGTCGATGATCACCACCTCCCCGTACTCGCCGATCATCACGTTGGACGGCTTGAGGTCCCGGTGGAGCACCCCCTGGGAATGCACGAACGCCACGGCCAGGCAGACCTGCCGCAGGATCGACATCAGCTTCATGAGCGAGTACTCCTCGATCATGGCCGTGTCGCCCCGGGCCTGGGAACGCAGGATGGCGCTGAGCGAGCGCCCATGCACCCGCTTCATGGTGTAGAAGAATCGCCCGTCCTCGGTCACCCCGAGGTCGTGGACCGGTACGATGTTGGGGTGCTCGACCCGCGCGGTCAGCCGGGCCTCGTGGATCACCGCGTTGACGACCCGGGCCTCCGAGGACCGCTCCGCCCGCACCAGCTTGATGGCCACCTCGCGGTTGAGCCGCAGGTCCTTGGACAGCCAGACCTCGCCCATGCCTCCCCGGGCCATGCGCCGCTCGAACACGTACCGGGTTCGGGGGCCCGGAGGAGACTCACGGGGGGTCTGCTGGGGTGGCGTCTCGGGCTGGAATCCCCGGGACGATCCCTTGGGCCGCAGGGTCGGGAAGGAGCGCGGCTCGACGCGGCCGTCGCCCTCCTGCCCGTTTTCCTCGGGGGGCTTCGCCCCGCCCTTGTTCTTGTCGTCGGCCACGGTCCCTCGTCACCCCTCCCCCTTGGGGGGAGAGAGCGGTCAGTGTAGCAGCCGGGCCCGATCTTTGTGGCGGGTGGCCTGTGCTAAGATGCGCCCCCGCAGCCCACCTGGGCGGCGACGAGGCCCCCATGAGCGAACACCCCTGGGATCTTCCGGATCACATCGGCCGATACGAGATCCTGTCCCTGCTGGGTCAGGGAGGCTACGCCAAGGTCTACCGGGCGCGGCTCTCCGGCCCGATGGGCTTCACGAAGATCGTCGCGATCAAGGTCACGTCGGCCCCGGCCGCGGACAACTCCAAGCAGCTCAAGGCGCTGGTGAACGAGGCGCGAGTGTGCGGGCGCATGCAGCACCCGAACATCATCGAGGTCTACGAGTTCGGGCGCTGGGAGCGGCAGTACTTCATCGCCATGGAGTACATCCAGGGCGTCCCGCTGGACGAGCTGATCAACGGGGTGTACGGCGCCGGCGATCGGATGTCTGCCGGGTTCGCGATCGACGTGCTCTCCCAGACCTGCCGCGGCCTTCGGTACGCCCACGACCTGGTGGACGACGAGGGGGCCCACCATCAGGTGATCCACCGGGATCTCAAGCCCGCGAACCTGATGCTGACCTCCACCAGCATGGTCAAGATCATGGACTTCGGCATCGCCAAGTCCGCCCTGCAGCTGACCAAGACCATGGAGGGGTTCACCAAGGGCACGCCGATGTACATGTCCCCCGAGCAGGTGGCGGGGGATCCCCTGAGCCCGGCCAGCGACATCTACACGCTGGGCATCGTGCTGTTCGAGATGCTCACGGGCAGCCGGCTCTTCGCCGCCGACAGCCTGATGCAGGTGATCGACAAGGTCTCCCGCTCCGACGTGGGTGGAGACCTTCGGCGACACGCCGACGCCATCGGCCCGATGATGCCGATCCTCGAGCGGTCCCTGGCCCGGCTGCCCGAGGACCGCTTCACCAGCGCCGAGGGTCTGCTCGAGGCCCTCGAGGAGATCCGGATCCAGGTCCCGGCGGGGCGCTCGGTGGCCGCCCTGGTGGATAAGTACCGCACGCCCGTGGCCCCCCAGAGGCCGCTGCTGGGCGGTGGCAAGGGCACCCCACAGAAGGAACGCTCCAACGCCTGGTCGGTGGTGATGCCCTCGCTGGGACCGGTGGTGGACGAGGACGCGGCGACCATCAGCCTCGAGATGGTCAACGCAGAGGACCTGCTCGACCGCGAGGAGTCCTGATCCCCTCCCGAGCGGGGCCTCCTCGGCCCACCAGACGCCTGACGCCCGACGCCTACTTCGCCAGCTCCTTCTCCATCTCGGACACGATCCAGTCGAACTTCTCGAGGCAGTCCTCGATGGGCTGCGGGCTGGTCATGTCCACGCCGGCGTCCTTGAGGATGTCGATGGAGTACTTGGAGTCCCCGGCCGAGAGGAAGCCCAGGAAGTCCCGCTGCCGCCCCATCCGGGTCCGCTTCTTGCCCGTGGTCAGGCCCTTGGCCAGGGACAGGGACGCCGAGTAGCTGGTGGCGTACTGGTAGACGTAGTAGCTGCGGTAGAAGTGGGGGATGCGGGCCCAGCACATGTCCAGGTGCCCGTCCAGGATCAGCTCGTCGCCGTAGTACTTCTGGAAGATGCCGTGGTAGAGCTCGGTCAGCGAGTCGGCGGTGAGCGCCTCGCCGGCCTCGGCCATCTGGTGCGCCTTCAGCTCGAACTCGGCGAAGTAGGTCTGGCGGTAGACCGTGTTCATGATCTGGTTGGCCCAGAAGTCCAGCAGGTAGAGCTT
>CAZITQ010000344.1:0-6283 GCA_964542165.1 uncultured Rickettsiales bacterium | reverse complement strand
CGGAATTTCACCCGTACCCGCCCCCTGGCACGGAACCTGCGAAGCTGCCGAGCACCATGAAAGAACTCGGCTCCCACATGATGTTCCGGCTCGAAGACGATCGGGTGATCGCGCCCAGCATCCGCCACCGGCGAGCGCTGGCCAGAGCCGTCTATCGAGTCTGCGCCCACTACCAGCTGATCTGCTTCGGTGCGGCGGACACGCACCTGCACCTGGAGCTCGCGGAACCGCGGGAGCGCCTGGGGCGTTTCACGCAGCGCCTGACCGAGGCGCTGCGACGCTCGCTGCGCCTCCCGGTTCGCTTCCGTAGGCCGACCATCAAGCCCCTGGCCGACCAGTACCACCTCCAAAACACCTTCCACTACTCTCTGAACCAGCGCAACCGACACGGCATCCTCAGCGATCCCTTTCTCGACGCCAGCAGCCTACCCGAGCTCCTGTGCATGCGCTTCCTGCCCACGGACAGCATCGGCCGCGTGCGTGAGCTGCTGCCCCGGCTCACCAGGTCGGACCTGCTGCCCCACCTCTGGCCACCTCGCCAGCCCAAGGGCCCTCCTCCGCCGACGGACCTGCTGCCCTCCGAGCAGCTGATCGATCCCTGCGATGCCGCCGCGGGAGCGCTGGGCCTGCCGTCGCTGGACCGTCGGACCCCTGAAGTCCAGCGCGCCCTGGCCGCGCTGGTCCAGCTGGCCTCCAGGCAGCTCCCGCCTGCCCGGGTCGCGGAGCTGATCGGCCGCTCCCGCCAAGCCGTCTGGCGGCTGAGATCCGTCTGTCCTCACCCCGCACTTGCCCACGCCCTGCGCCTGCAGCTGGGCTTGCGGGCCTGGCTAGGGCAAGCCCATCCCGAGCTGATGAACCACGGCCCCCTCCTGAGCCCCGGCCCCCAGCAACGGTAGCCTCCCCACCCGAAAAGATGTAGCTTTCTCCTACCATCCCAACCAGTGGGAGCACCCATGGACACCCTCTTCGCGTGGCCTTTCCTCTTGGCCCTCACGAACTCGCCCGCGCAAGCCCTGGAGGTGGAGCTGCACACCGACCTGGTGCTGGAGCGCATGCGCCTGACATACGGCATCAAGGACCTGGAGGATCAGGTCGGCTTCCGCATCAACGGCGAGACCAGGATTTCCGGCATCGAAAGCCCATTCGGCATGAACTACGAGTTCCTCTCGGACGGCCAGTTCATCCTGGATCGGCTCGGGCAGGGAATGCTGGAGAGCGTCGAGGCCTGCGGCCTGGAGACCTGCGTGCGCCTGGAGGGAGGCGTGCTGCGGGCCGTGGAGCTGAGCGAGCGCGCCGCCCTGCAGACCCGCAACCTGGTCTTGACAGGCCTGTGGCTGTCCGAGCAGGCGCCCTTCGACATCCGGCTGGAGCGGGACGACAAGAAGCTCGGAGAGATCGAGCTCAGCCTGCGCTACCACGACGAGCCCTTCGAGGCCCGCCTGGTGGCGGACCGCAGCAGCATGCTGTTGCGCTCTCTCAGCTACCAATACCTGTACGCCCCGGAGATCCTCCACATGGAGGACTACCAGGAAGTGGAGGGTCTGCTCTTCCCCCACCGGTGGCGGCTGGAGGACGGCGCCGGCAACGAGGTCCGCAGCGTGGTCAGCCAGGTGACCCCCCTGGCGAGCGCCCCGAAGAAGTCCTTCGACCTGCGCGTGGAGCGCCCTGCCGTCGCCAGCTTCGACGCCACGGCATCTGTCGAGCTGCGCGCCGAGCGGGGCAAGCACGGACTGCTGCGGGTCGCCGCCCAGCTGGGCCAGGAGGAGGAGGTCTGGTGGCTGCTGGACACGGGCGCAGCGGGGAACCTCATCTTCTCGGGCGCGCCAGGGACCGCTGCGCTCGACACTGCGGGCAGCCTCCAGGTGGGTGGCGCGGCAGGCACCCAGCAGGCCCAGCTGCGCCTGGGCCAGTCGCTGCGCCTGGGTCCCCTCTCGCTGAGCCACCCCCTCTTCGTCGAGCTGGCACATCCCGAGCTGCAGCAGGCGCTGGGCGCGAACACGGCGGGCATCCTGGGGCTCTGGGCCTACGGCCACGGCGTGATCGAGATGGACGTGCAGCGGGGGCGCGTGCGCCTGCACGACCCCGAGGCCTACGAGCTGCCAGGGGGCGACTGGCAGGATGTAGCCTTCTACGACGGCTGTCCCTGCGTGGAAGCGACCTTCGAGGGGCACGAGGGCTGGTTCCGCATCGACACGGGCGCCAACGCGAACCTGCACCTCCATGGTCTCGCCGTGGAGGAGCTGCGCCTGCTGAAGGGGCGCAAGACCAAGCGGCTCAAGCAAGGCCTGGCCATCGGCCAGGGAGCGAAGAGCAAGGCGCGCATCGGCAATCTGGAAGACTTCCAGCTGGCGGGTCATAGCTTCGCGCAGCCCGAGGTCATCTTCGTGGTGGGCGAAGGAGGCTCCATGTCGGACAAGACCCTGCTGGGAACCATCGGCGTCGGGCTGCTGGAGCCCTTCGTGATGGTGCTGGACGTACCCAACGACCGCATCGCCCTGGTCCCCCGCGAGGCCTGGCATCCCTAGCAGGATAGGTGGATCCGTCCCCTCTTCCGCAGAGCGCCCCATGACCCCTCCCCTGCCCTCCCTCGCCCTGCTGGCGCTGCTGGCCGCCTGCACCCCCAAGCCCGTGCCCCCGGTCGACGCCACCTCCGGAGCCACGCAGGCAGCAGAGGAGGATCCCGTGCAAGCCGCCGCACGCGCCTTCGTCACCGAGCACGAGCAGCGCCTCGCGCCCGTCGTCAAAGAGATGAACCTGGCCTACTGGACCGCCACGACCCAGGACGATGCCGAGGCCTACAAAAAGGTCGGCGAGCTGGAGCTTCAGGCCCGCCAGCTGCACGCCGATCCCGAGACCTACGCCCAGCTGCGGACCTGGCGCGACAGCCCCCAGATCGGCGATCCCCTTCTGAAACGCCAGCTCCTGCTGATCAGCAACGGATTCGCCGCCAACCAGATGGACGCCGAGCTGATGGAGCGCATCGTCCAGCTGGGCGTGGAGATCGAGGAGATCTACAACCCCTTTCGCGGCAGGATCGATGGGGAAGAGGTCTCGGCCAACCAGATCCAGTCCATCCTGACGGACGAGACCGACAACGCGCGGCGCCAGAAGGCCTGGGAGGCCTCCAAGCAGGTGGGGCCCCTGGTGGCCGACAAGCTGCGAGAGCTGGTCAAGCTGCGCAACCAGGCCGCCAAGAAGGCGGGCTACGCCAACTTCTACGAGATGCGCCTGATCCTGGGCGAGCAGGATCCGGCCACCGTGGAGCGCCTCTTCACCGAAATGGGCGAGCTGTCCAAGGCGCCCTTCGCCCAGCTGAAGGGCGAGGTGGATGCCGTGCTGGCCCAGCGCTACGGCGTGGAGGTCGCCCAGCTGCGCCCCTGGCACTACGCGGATCCCTTCTTCCAGGAAGCGCCGCAGATCTGGGAGACCGATCTGGACGCCTTCTACCAGGATCGCAGCATCGAAGAGCTGAGCACGGCCTTCTTCGCCGGCATCGGCATGGAGGTGGAGGGGATCATCGCCCGCAGCGATCTCTACCCACGCGACGGCAAGCAGCCCTCGGCCTACTGCACGGACATCGACCGCCAGGGCGACGTGCGCATGCTCTGCAACCTGACGGACGACGAGTACTGGATGAGCACCATGCTCCACGAGCTGGGGCACGCGGTCTACGACCAGTACATCGACCCGCAGCTGCCCTGGACCCTGCGCGGCCCGGCCCACCCCTTCACCACCGAGGCGGTGGCCATGGTATTCGGGCGCCTGTCCAAGGACCCGGCCTGGATTGGCGCCGTCACCGGCGCCCCCGCCGAGCAGGTGCAGGCCGCGGCCGACGACGCCCGCAAGACCCAACGCCTGCTGCAGCTGGTCTTCGCCCGCTGGTCCATGGTGATGGTGGAGTTCGAGCGCGGCCTCTACCAGGATCCGGACGCGGACCTGCAGGATCTGTGGTGGAGCCTGGCAGAGCGACACCAGCTGCTCACACGGCCCGCAGGCCGCGAGGCAGCGGCCGACTGGGCCACCAAGATCCACATCGTGTCTTATCCTGCCTACTACCACAACTATCTGATGGGCGAGATGATGGCCTCCCAGGTGCTGGCCCGTATCGCCTCGCAGCTCTACGAGGGCGCACCGGTGTCGTCCATCCAGCTGGCGGGGCAGCCCGCGGTGGGCGCCTATATGAAGGAGCGCATCTTCGCCCCCGGCGCCAGCCTGCACTGGAACCAGCTGATCCTGCAGGCCACGGGCGAGGAGCTGACGCCGCGGCACTTCGTGGCCGAGTACCTGGAAAGCGACCAGTAGCGCCCATGTCGCGTCGCACGGAGCTGGGGACCGCCGCGGCCATCCTGCTCTGCACCAGCGCGCTCCTCCCCTCCTGCCAGCGGCGAACGGACAGCACCCTGCCCGTGGCCGACAGCGAGGCGGATGCGGACACGGACACGGACAGCGACGTGGACCGGGCCCTGACGCTGCAGCTGGATGACGTCGCGCGCTACGACGACAAGACCGAGGCCTACTACCAGGACTGCGGCGGCATCCAGTACTCCTACGAAGACGAGGCGCTGGAGCAAGGCGCCGAGGCGCAGGGCACCCTGGACTGCCAGACCCAGACCGTGGATGTCTGGACCTTCCAGGCCGCCGCGGGTGAGGCCATCGCGGTCCGAGTGGACACGCTCTCCGTAAAGACCGCCTTCGACCCGGCATTGCGCATCAACGATCCCCAGGGCTGCACCGTGGTCGAGGCCGACGACAACTTCCCGTGCACCTACCCGCCCCCCAAGTGGGCCTGCCCCGCGGCGCTGATCGAGGACAGCCAGCCGGGCAGCTACCAGGTGGTGCTGCTGCGCTGGGACTGCGAAGCGGAAGCTGGGGAGTACGAGATCGCGGTGGGCAGCGTGAGGGATCAGCGCGTCAACCGACGGTAGATCTGCGGGATGCGCTGGGGCAGCGCCTCCACGCGGTCGATGATGGTGTAGGCGTGCTGGCCGTACATGCGCGGCAGGTAGCTGCGGCTATGGGGATCCACCGTGATGCAGAAGGGGTGGATGCCCTCCTTGCGCGCCTCCAGCAGGGCCTGACGCGTGTCCTCCTGAGCGTAGCGATCGCTGTACTGGTCGCAGCCGCAGTCCAGCGGCTTGCCGTCCGACAGCAGGACCAACAGCTTGATGCGCGAAGGCTGGCGCAGCAGCTTGCCGCTGGCGTGGCGAATGGCCGCGCCGTCGCGGTTCTCCATCTTCCAGCTCATGGCGCCGATGCGCTCGCGGGCCGCGTCGTCGTAGGGCTGGTCGAAGGCCTTGGCCACGTAGAAGGCCACCTGATCGCGGCCGTAGCCTGAGAACCCGTAGATGGCGAAAGCGTCGCCGATGGCCTGCACGGCCTCGGCGATCAGCACCAGGGCCTCCTTCTCCACCTCGATGATGCGCTTGCTGTCCCCCGAGACCACCTCGTTGGTGGAAGAAGACATGTCCAGCAGAAAAGCCACGGCCACGTCACGGCGGTTGCGCTCGTGCCGGGTGTAGAGCCGATCCGAGGGGCTGCCTCCGGCGCGCCGCACCGTGTAGGCCTCCACCACGCGGTCCAGGTCCAGGGCGTCGCCAAAGGGCAGGGCCCGGCGCCTCTCCATCTCCTCGGGTCGCAGGGCCTCGAACTGGCGCCGCAGCGAGAGGATCAAGGCGCGATGGCGGTTCATCACCTCGTCCACGAAAGCGCGGCTGCCGCGCTGCAGCGGGTACTCCCGCAGCAGCACCCAGGACGGCTTGCTGTCCTCGATGGTGGCGTCCCACTCCGGGTAGGTGAAGGCCCCGGGAGCCGCCAGGCGCTCAGGCTCCACGCCTTCGGCCAGCACCTTGGGCAGAGGGCGCAAGCTGGGCTCGGAGCCCTCGCTCTCGGCCAGGGCGCCCCCGGGCCCCTCCAGCTGCGTCAGCCAGGCGTCCATCTCCTCGTAGTCGGCCTGCTTCCTCACCCGGCGGCGCGCCTGCGCGAAGGACAGCTCCTCGCCGCGCTCCCTGGCCGCCGATCGCTCGGCGTAGGCGCGCTCGTCCAGCTGCTCCTGCTCGCCGTTGCGCAGCTCGGGTCGCAGCTGCCCCCCGGCCAACCAGGCCTGCAGCCCGTTGCGTGCGCCAGGCACCTCGCCGCGCTCCTCCATCCCTTTCGCTGCGCGGCCCTGCTCCTCGCGGCTCCCCCGGCCCTTCCTCGCTCGGCCCCTGCCCTCTCGCGGGCCCGGACGGGCCTCGGCGCGCCGCATCAGGCCCTCCACCGCCGGCCAGGTCTCGCGCAGCAGCGC
>CAZITQ010000343.1:1161-6297 GCA_964542165.1 uncultured Rickettsiales bacterium | reverse complement strand
AGCACGTCCTTGGTAAGGACGAGGTCACCGGTTCAAGTCCGGTCATGGGCTCCACGAAAGCTAGGCGCCGGTTCGAGGGGACCGGAGTGGAGTAGGAAAGACAAACGGAACGCACGGCGAACAGCCGGGCGGGCCGGGGGTCGACGAAGGCGGCCCCGATCTGGAGGATTCGTCAGATGGCCAAGGAAAAGTTCGTCCGTAACAAGCCACACATGAACGTGGGCACCATCGGGCATGTGGACCACGGCAAGACGACCCTGACCGCCGCGATCACCAAGCATCTCGCCAAGAAGGGCGGCGCCGCGTTCGTGCCGTTCGACGAGATCGACAAGGCTCCCGAGGAGAAGGCCCGCGGCATCACGATCGCGACCGCTCACGTGGAGTACGAGTCGCCGGAGCGGCACTACGCGCACGTGGACTGCCCCGGACATGCAGACTACATCAAGAACATGATCACCGGCGCCGCCCAGATGGACGGCGCCATCCTGGTCGTGGGCGCGGACGATGGCCCCATGCCGCAGACCCGTGAGCACATCCTGCTCGCCCGTCAGGTCGGTGTGCCGTCCATCACCGTGTTCATGAACAAGGTCGACAAGCTGCGCGACCAGTGCGACTCGGACGAGGAGTGCGAGGAGCTGCTGGAGCTGGTGGAGCTGGAGCTGCGCGACCTGCTGAGCTCCTACGAGTTCCCCGGCGACGACATCCCGATCGTCAAGGGCTCGGCCCTCAAGGCGCTCGAGGCGGATGAGGAAGACGCGAACACCGCTTGCATCGACGAGCTGGTCGCCGCGATGGACGCCTACTTCCCGCTTCCGGACCGGGCCATCGACAAGCCCTTCCTGATGCCCGTCGAGGACGTCTTCTCGATCTCCGGTCGTGGCACCGTGGCCACCGGCCGCATCGAGCGCGGTCAGATCCGCACCGGTGAAGAGGTGGAGATCGTCGGCATCAAGGAGACCACCAAGACCGTGGTCACCGGCGTCGAGATGTTCCGCAAGATCCTCGACTACGGCGAGGCCGGCGACAACGTGGGCTGCCTGCTCCGCGGCGTCAAGCGGACCGACATCGAGCGCGGTCAGGTGCTGGCCAAGCCCAAGAGCATCGAGCCCCACGTGGAGTTCAAGGCCGAGGTCTACATCCTGACCAAGGAAGAGGGCGGCCGACACACCCCGTTCTTCACGGGCTACCGTCCGCAGTTCTACTTCCGCACCACGGACGTGACCGGCATCGTGTCGCTGGACGATGGCGTCGAGATGGTCATGCCCGGCGACCGGGTCACCGTCAGCGGCAAGCTGATCACCCCGATCGCCATGGAGAAGGAGCTCCGGTTCGCCGTCCGCGAGGGCGGCCGCACCGTGGGCGCCGGCGTCGTGGCGTCGATCATCGAGTAGCGAGAGTCCGGAGGCGGCCCTACCGATGCCCGGCAGGCCGTCTCCGTGTGCGCCGCCCTCGGGGGCGGCGCGTTGCTCGTCAATGTGGCGGGCAACCCGTCGCGAGCCGGACCCGAAAGGGCCCGTCGCGTAGGCGGGGGTATGGCGCAATTGGTAGCGCAACGGATTCCAAATCCGTAGGTTGGGGGTTCGAGTCCTCCTGCCCCTGCCAATAAAAAGAACGCCCGAACCTCGCCGGAGTGGCGGCCGGAGAGAGGCAACGGGACGATGACAAATCGTCGGATCCTCGGTTTCAGCTTCGTGGCGGCCTCCGTGGTCGTCTTCCTGGTGCTGCGTCAGTTCTCGATCTGGGTCATCAGCACGGCCAGTCTCAGCAACTACGCCTTCGGCCCGTTCACGGCCGCGGACGTGGTGGGACTGGCGGTGACGCTGGGCCTGTCGATCGGGTGCTGGCGCGCCCCCAAGGTCAACGGTTTCCTGACCGAAGTCGTGGACGAGGTGAGCAAGGTCGTGTGGCCCTCTCGCCAGGAGACACGGGACTCCACCATCGTGGTGATTGTCTTCGTGTTCGTCGTGGCGAGCATCCTGGGAGGTTTCGACCTCGTGTGGGCCAAGCTGACCAACATCATCCTCTCGGGCCCGGCGAACTAGGCGGTCCCTCCGGGATTGCTCGTGGGAACAAGGAGACCGTCATGTCCAAGGCCTGGTACGTCGTACACACCTACTCCGGCTACGAGAACAAGGCGAAGTTCGCTCTCGAGGAGCGGATCAAGTCCCTGGGCAGGGACGGGTGGTTCGGCGAGATCCTCGTGCCCCAGGAGCAGGTGATCGAGGTCCGCGACGGCAAGAAGCGGACCGCCACGCGCAAGTTCTTCCCCGGCTACATGCTGGTGCAGATGGAGTACAACAACGAGACCTACCACATCGTCAAGAACACGCCGAAGGTGACGGGCTTCGTCGGCGGGGGCAAGAACCAGCCGCCGCAGGTCCCCGACGAGGAGGTCGCGCGGATCACCAACCAGGTCGCCGAGGGCACCGAGCGCCCCAAGCCGTTGCTCGAGTTCGAGAAGGGCGAGCAGCTGCGGGTGGTCGACGGGCCCTTCGCGGGCTTCGCCGGCATGGTCGACGAGGTGAGGCCCGAGAAGGGCAAGCTCCGGGTGATGGTCTCCATCTTCGGACGATCCACCCCGGTGGAGCTCGACTTCACCCAGGTGGAAAAGACGTGAGGAACGATCGGATGACGGACGGCACACAAGCCGCCCGCTAGACACCGGCAGCCGTCTGGACCGGGAGCGCCGCCACCGCTCCCGGGAGGCTGACCGGCAGGATGGTTTGAACGATGGCGAAGAAGATCCTTGCTTTCATCAAGCTGCAGATCCCCGCGGGTCAGGCGAATCCCTCGCCTCCGGTGGGACCGGCCCTGGGCCAGCACGGCGTGAACATCCCCCAGTTCTGCAAGGCGTTCAACGCGAACACCTCCAAGCTGGAGCCGGGCCTGGTGACGCCGGTGGTGATCACGGTCTACGCCGACCGCACCTTCACCTTCATCACCAAGACGCCGCCGGCGTCGGTGTTGATCCGCAAGGCCGCCGGGCTCGACAAGGGCAGTCCGGAGCCCAACAAGGAGAAGGTCGGTGACATCTCCGAGGATCAGCTGCGGCAGATCGCCGAGACCAAGATGCCGGATCTGAACACGGACGACGTGGAGGCCGCCATGAAGATCGTGGCCGGCACTGCTCGTTCCATGGGAGTCAACATCGCGGGCTGACGGCCTGCGCCAACACGTGCTTGCGGGAGGCGAGCCACCGGGACGGGAAACGCCACGCCCGGTCGGACGCCGATGAACCGCGGGGAGAGATTCGATGGCTCGACACGGAAAACGGTTTCGCACCGCCAGGGAGACGGTAGAGAGCCTCCACCTCTATCCGGTGGAGGAGGCCGTCGGCCTGGTGAAGACGAACGCCAAGGCAAAGTTCGACGAGACGGTGGACGCCGCCGTCCGTCTGGGCGTCCAGCCCAAGTACGCCGACCAGATGGTCCGGGGTGCGGTCAACCTGCCCCACGGCACCGGCAAGTCGGTGCGCGTGCTGGCCGTGGCCTCCGGCGAGAACATCACCGCGGCCGAGGAGGCCGGAGCCGACGTGGTGGCCGGCGAGGACATCGTCGCCAAGATCCAGGGCGGCTGGTTGGAGTTCGACAAGGTCGTCGCGACCCCGGACATGATGAAGTTCCTGGGACGGGTCGGGAAGATCCTCGGCCCCCGCGGCCTCATGCCCTCGCCCAAGTCGGGCACCGTGACCCGCGACATCGCCCAGGTGGTCAAGGAACTCAAGGCCGGCAAGATCGAGTTCCGCGTGGACAAGGAAGGCAACGTCCACACCGCGATCGGCAAGGCCTCCTTCGGGGCCGACGCGCTGCAGGAGAACCTGCTGACCCTGATCGACCAGCTGAACCGGCTGAAGCCGTCGTCCTCCAAGGGGACGTATCTGCGCAACATCAGCATCAGCTCCACCATGGGCCCCGGGATCCGCGTCGACGTCGGTGACGTCACGCGGTTGCTGCGTTAGGAGGCAGGACGATGAAGCGCACCGACAAGGTCGAGTTCATCCAGACGTACACTGAGAAGTTCTCCAACGCGGTGGTCTCCATCCTCGCCGACTACCGGGGACTGGACGTGGAGGCCATGAACGAGCTGCGCTCCGAGCTGCGAAAGCTCGAGGGCGGCGAGTTCCGCGTGGTCAAGAACAGCCTCTGCCAGCGAATCCTGGCGGACAGCCCCCAGGAGCCGCTCAACGAGCACTTCGTGGGCCCCACCAGCGTGTACTTCGGGTACGACGACCCCGTCGCCCCGGCCAAGGCGCTGGTGGCCTTCGCCAAGACCAACGACGCCTTCGAGATCAAGGCGGCGTTCTACGACGGTCGGGTCCTTGATCCCGCCGAGGTCAAGGCCCTGAGCCAGATGGCGAGCAAGCCCGAGCTGCAGGCCCAGCTGCTGGGTCTCCTGGGCGCCCCGCCGCGGAACTTCGTCCACCTGCTGGCCAACGTGCCGCGGGGTCTGCTCAACGTGCTCAACGCGCGCAAGCAGGAGCTGGAGGAGGGGGCGGCCTAGCCCCCGAACGGAACGGAAACCCACCGCGGGCTGGATGGTCCGGGCCGCGGTTGCAAAGCGAGAGATTCGCAACGCGAAGACCATAGCTTCGACCCCAAGGAGGTTGTGAAAATGGCTATCGAGCGTGCCGACGTCGTCGACTACATCAAGAACCTGTCCGTCATGGAGCTGTCCGAGCTGATCAAGGAGCTCGAGGACGAGCTCGGCGTGTCCGCCGCCGCCCCGGCGATGGTCGCCGCAGCGCCCGGCGCTGCTGCTGCCGCCCCGGCCGAGGAGGAGGAAGAGCAGACGGAGTTCGACGTGGAGGTCACCACCGTCGGCGACAAGAAGATCCAGGTCATCAAGGCCTTCCGCGAGATCGACAAGAGCCTGGGCCTCAAGGAGGCCAAGACCCTGGCCGAGTCCGTGCCCGCCAAGATCCTCGAAGGTGCGTCCAAGGAGGAGGCGGATGCGGCCAAGGAGAAGCTGGAAGGAGCCGGCGCGACCGTCGAGATCAAGTAGCTTCGGTTTGGATGGCGCGCCCGCTTCGCGGGTGGGCGCGCCACCCGGTTTCCAGCGCGGCGCGGGGGGGGCGCCCCCGCGCCCCCCCGCCCCCGCCCCCCGCCGCCGCCCCGCCGCCCCCCCGCCCCCCCCCCC
>CAZITQ010000343.1:0-1151 GCA_964542165.1 uncultured Rickettsiales bacterium | reverse complement strand
GCGCCCGCGTCGTTATCAAGTTGCTGGGGTTTGGAGGGCGCGCCGGGTGGGCGGGGGGGGGCGCCACCGGGTTTCCCGCGCGGCGCCGTGGCGGCCTGGGGGCAACGGCCGCAGTCGTTTTTCGACCCCGGTGCGGAGCCCTCGTGGCCCCGCACGCGGGGATGACAGGTGATTCGAGCCCGCCTCGGATGCGGGAACGGAGAGTCCATGGCATCCCTGATCGCCACCAATGGCCGCTTTCGCTATTCCTACGCGAAGATCCCTCAGGTCGTGGAAGTCCAGAACCTGATCGAGATCCAGAAGCGGTCCTACGAGGCCTTCCTCCAGACCCAGGTCCTGCCCGACGAACGGCGCGCCATCGGCCTGCAGGCCGTGTTCCACAGCGTCTTCCCGATCCAGGACTTCAACCAGACCGCGTCGCTGCAGTTCGTCAGCTACGGGTTCGAGAAGCCCAAGTACGAGGTCGACGAGTGCCGTGAGCGGGGGATGACCTACGCCGCGCCCCTCAAGGTCACCGTGCGGCTGGTGGTCTGGGATGTGGACGAGGACGCGGAGAGCCAGAACATCCGGGACATCAAGGAGCAGGAAGTCTACTTTGGCGACCTGCCGATCATGACCGAGAACGGTACCTTCATCATCAACGGTACCGAGCGGGTCGTGGTCAGCCAGCTCCACCGCTCCCCGGGTATCTTCTTCGACCAGGACCGGGGCAAGACGAGCTACTCGGGCAAGGTCATCTTCTCCGCCCGGATCATCCCCAACCGCGGGTCCTGGCTCGACTTCGAGTTCGACGCCAAGGACATCCTCCACGTGCGCATCGACCGCCGCCGCAAGCTTCCGGCGACCGTGCTGCTGCGCGCCCTCGGGTACAACGAGGAGGAGCTGCTGGACTACTTCTACGACCACGACACCGTGATCGTCGACGACCAGCAGCTGCGCAAGGTGTTCCAGCCCGACCTGCACAAGGGCACCCGGACATCGGTCGACATCTGCCACCCCGACAGCGGTGACGTGGTCGTCAAGGCGGACAAGAAGCTGGGCTCGGGGCACCTGCGCAAGATGGCCAAGGCCGGCGTGGAGTTCCTGCCCCTGGGCGAGGACGACGTGATCGGCATGGTGGTCGCCCACGACGTGGTCGACATGAACACCGG
>CAZITQ010000342.1:0-6342 GCA_964542165.1 uncultured Rickettsiales bacterium | reverse complement strand
CGGGATTGCCCCGACGCATAGCGATCATGCGCTCGGAACCCAGGGGAACTTCAGTCTAGTGCCGGTAAATATCTGGATGCTGCAGGTGTTCCTGCTCGGGACGGGTAGCAACGGCCCGGGCGGTCTGGAAAATGTAGACCGGTCTTGGCCGCAGACTAATACGCTGTTGGGGGAGACGTCCACCGAGCGTACTATACCGTTGACTCTTCGTGAATTACTATTCCCGATGATTACATCACTTATGTAGCTAACGCGCGTGTACATCCTTTTGTTTGCTGGGGACCGGGGTTCCCCTACAGGCGTCAATTCTGGGAAAGACACAGAGGCTTGCTCTGACATAGCTACGTATCCCCCACTGTTCTCGCAAAAGCGGCCAGCTAGCTCAGGAGTGTACACTCTGAAGAAATGCCTTGTCTACTCGGCCGCGGTGCCTTGGCGTCATGCTCCAAGTGTTGGGGATTTCTGGGTGAAAAACAGCGAAGGAGACCGGGGTTGTCCGACGCATCTCATTGAGATCCGCAGTCGTCTGCGTGCGTCCTATGCCACTCGGGAGATCTGGTCTCGCTGCCGCGGTGGTGATTCGGTACCAGTCTTGGTCGAGAACGGCAGACGAGTGGGATCGAGACAAATCATGGACGTGGTCGAAGTGGCAGTCCAAGCTGACGAAGGTATCCATGCCGTTGTCCAAGACGACTGCGGTGTGAATCAGGTCACGGGCTGGGAGGTCTTCGTGGCGTTCGGCGAGAGTCCGCGACCGGGCGATGTCTTGACGGGTTATCGACAGGAGGGCTGGGAATTGGGCTGTGACGGTCCCGACAAGTCGCGCGGAAAGCGGCTAGAGTGGGCCTCGCGGAGGTCCCCATGCCAGCGGTCGAGATCCTGCACACCGAGGGCTGCCTGACCCTGGACGACACCGTGGCGCGGGTGCGTGGGGTGCTGGAGCGGCTGGCACCGAGCGACCCGCTGACGATCACCGACGCCAGCAAGGACGCCGAGGCCCTGGATCGGTACGCCGGGTCGCCGACGGTGAGGGTGGACGGGGTGGACCTGGAGCCGGAGACGCCGGTCGCCTTCTGGGCCGGGTGACGGCGCTACCCCGGGGGCGGTGCGCCCCCCGTGTGGATGATCGAGGCGGCCGTCCTGCGCGCGCTCCGCCCGCGCGGCGTGCTGTTCCTGTGCGTGGCCAACTCCGCCCGTAGTCAGCTGGCCGAGGGCATCGGCCGTTCCCTGGCGCCTCCAGGGGTGACCGTGTACTCCGCCGGCTCCGAGCCCTCCTCGGTCCGTCCCGAGGCGGTCCAGGTGCTCTCCGAGGTCGGGATCGACATCGCCGCCCATCACAGCAAGTCCGTCGACACCATCGACAAGGCCGCCGTGGACACGGTGATCACCCTGTGCGCCGACGAGGTCTGCCCGGCCTACCTCGCCCCCGCCCGCCGCGCCCACTGGGGCCTCCCCGACCCCGCCGCGGTCGAGGGCCCCCACCGACTGGACGCCTTCCGCGCCGCCCGCGACGAACTCCGCACCCGCCTCGCCTTCCTGTTCCATCCCCTCTGATCCGCGCTGGAAAGCGGCCCCGGGGCGGGATATCGTGTCCTGACCGCCGGCGGCTGGGAACCTGATCGGCGCTCGCGTGTCCTATCCCCATCGGCCGGGGAGCGGTGCGCCCGCGCTGTCCACCCGCCGTGCACACGCGAGGGATCCCGATGCGACGAGTCCTGATGGCGCTGGTCCTGGTCACCCCCCTGGTGACCATGCCCCTGCTCACCTGCAAGAAGAAGAACCAGCCCGCCACCAACGTGGAGCCGCCCCCGGCGAACACCAAGCCGGTGCACTTCGTCGAGGACGAGGCGCTGAGCGGGCTACGGATGCGGCTGTTCGAGGCCGGCGCACCGTCGATGGCCACCGAGGCCGTGCCGCCGGCCGAGGCGGAGATCCTGTCCGCCGACCGCACCGCGAAGCTGCTGGCGCGGGTGGACGAGCTGCAGGCCGAAGGCGCGGACCGCACCGCCTTCGCCGTCCGCCAGGGCTCCCTGCCGCCGCCGCTGACCGGCGAGACCGTCGACATCCCCTTCCCGCCCCCCGAGGCCCCGCCGATCCCCGACGAGGGGGAGCCGGGGACGCTCGAGGTGCTGCGCTTCGCCCCCGAGGGCGAGGTGCCGATGGCGCCCCACCTGAGCCTGACGTTCTCGCGGCCGATGGTGTCGGTGACCTCCCAGGAGGAGGCCGCCCAGACCGTGCCCGTGCAGCTCTCGCCGACGCCTGCAGGGGGCTGGCGCTGGCTCGGCACCCGCACGGCCCTGTTCGATCCCGATCCCCGCTTCCCCATGGCCACCGAGTACACGGTCACCGTGCCCGCGGGCACCTCGTCGGCCACCGGTGACGCCCTGGCGGACGGGCTCAGCTTCACCTTCCTGACCCCCGCCCTGGGCCTGGCGCAGCGCCACCCCGAGTACGGTCCCCACGGCCTGGAGCCGGTGATCTTCCTGGGCTTCGATCAGGCCATCGACGTCGACGCCCTGTTGCCCTTCGTCAACCTCAAGGGCGGCGGTCAGACCTGGGCCTTGCGCAGGGCCACCGACGAGGAGATCGCCGCCGATCCCTCCGTCAAGATCCTCGCCGAGCGCGCCGAGGACGACCGCTGGATCGCCCTGCGGCCCAAGAACGTCCTGCCCCGGGCCACCAACTTCACGGTCACCGTGCGCGAGGGCGCCCCGTCCGCCGAGGGCCCCCGCACCACCCCGGGGGACCAGGCGTTCTCCTTCCGCACCTTCGACCCGCTGCGGATCGTGGACCACCACTGCAACTGGTACGACGAGTGCCCGCCCACCTCGGGCTGGCGCATCGAGTTCAACAATCCCCTGGACGAGGAGGCCTTCGACCCCAGCAAGTTCCGCGTCGATCCCGAGGTCCCGGGGATGCGGGTGCAGGTCTGGGGCAACGACGTGACCCTGGACGGGATCAAGCAGGGCCGCACGGTCTACACGGTGACGGTCCCCGCCTCGCTCAAGGACGCCTTCGGCCAGACCTTCGGCCAGGACGACTCGGTCAAGTTCAAGGTCGGGCCCGCGGAGAAGACCCTGTTCGGCCCGCCCCAGGAGATGGTGGTCCTCGACCCGGTGGGGCCCAAGCAGCTGTCGGTCTACTCCACCAACCACGACAAGCTCAAGGTCCGCATCCACCGGGTCGGCGCCGAGCAATGGAACGAGTGGATGTCGTGGATGCGTACCTACAACTACGACGACCGCAACCCCGGCCCGCTGCCGGGGACCGAGGTGCTCGCCAAGACGATCAAGGTCGAGGGTGAGTCCGACACCCTGGTCGAGACCCCCATCGATCTCTCCCCCCACCTCCAGGACGGCTTCGGCCAGTTCCTGGTGCGCGTGGAGCCCACCAAGCAGCCCAAGGAGCGCTGGTACCGCCAGGAGGTGCTGGTGTGGGTCCAGGTGACCCAGATGGGCCTGACCGCTTTTGCGGACAACGACGAGCTGGTGGCCTGGGCCACGACCCTGGCGGACGGCGCTCCGATGAACGGCGTGGAGCTGCAGGTCCTGCCCGGCGGCCAGCCCGCCTCCACCTCCGACGACGCCGGCCTGGCGCGGCTGCAGCTGCTGGACAATCCCGACGGCCCCCAGGTCCTGGTGGCGAGCCATGGCGCCGATGTGGCCCTGCTGCCCCAGCAGGTCAGCTGGTGGAACGAGTACGCAGGCTGGCGCAAGGTCGAGGTCAACGACCAGCTCCGTTGGTACACCTTCGACGACCGGGGGCTGTACAAGCCCAACGAGGAGGTCCGGGTCAAGGGCTGGCTGCGGGTATTCGAGACCGAGGTCGGCGGCGACATCCAGGGCCTCGACGGCCAGCCCGGGAAGGTCAGCTGGACCCTGCGCGGCCCCCGGGGCAACGACCTGGCCAGCGGCACCGAGACCCTCAGCGCCCTGGGCGGCTTCGACCTGTCGATGACGCTGCCGGACAACGTCAACCTGGGCACGGCCTGGCTGCAGCTCGAGGCGGTGGACGCGGGCTCGCTGGGCAGCACCAGCCACACCCACTCGATCCAGATCCAGGAGTTCCGCCGGCCCGAGTTCGAGGTCTCCGCCACCGTCGATCCAGGCCCCTACGTGCTGGGCCACGAGGCGACCTTCACCGCGGAGGCCGCCTACTACGCCGGCGGCGGACTGCCTGCCGCGCCCGTGTACTGGTCGGTGCACTCGTCGCCGGGCAGCTACACGCCCCCCAACCGCTCCGACTACACCTTCGGCGTCTGGTCACCCTGGTGGTGGTACGGCTCCCGCACCGGGGATCCCCAGTCCCACTGGGAGTCCCTTGAGGGCAAGACCGACGGCGCCGGCCGCCACTACCTGGGGGTGCACTTCGAGGCCATGAACCCGCCCCGGCCGACCACGGTCACCGCCGAGGCCACGATCACCGACGTGAACCGCCAGGCCTGGACCGCCACCTCGACGGTGCTGGTCCACCCCTCGAGCCTCTACGTGGGGCTGCGCAGCGACGCGACCTTCGTGGGCAAGGGCGACAAGGTCGAGGTGGACGCGATCGCCGTGGACATCGACGGCGCGGCGGTCCCGGGCACGGCGATCACCATGACGATGGCCCTGCTCGACTGGACCTACAAGGGGGGCAGCTGGACCGAGATCGAGGTCGATCCCCAGACCTGCGAGCTCGTCTCCGGCGCCGAGGCCGGCACCTGCACCTTCGAGCCCGAGGAGGGCGGCAGCTACCGGATCAAGGCCACGGTCGCCGACGGCAACGACCGGCCCAACGAGAGCGAACTGAGGGTCTGGGTCGCCGGCGGCGAGCGACCGCCGGCGCGGCAGGTGGAGCAGGAGCAGATCACCCTGATCCCCGAGAACGAGACCGTCGAACCCGGGCAGACCGCCCGGCTCCTGATCCAGGCCCCCTTCGCCCCGGCCGAAGGTGTGATGACCGTGCGCCGCTCCGGCCTGGTCCACACCGAGCGCTTCCGGATGGAGGAGGCGACCCACACCCTGGAGGTGGCGGTCCTCGACGAGCACGTGCCCGATCTCACGGTCCAGGTGGATCTGGTGGGGGCCGCGGTGCGCTCCAACGACGAGGGCGAACCCCAGCCGAACCTGCCCAGACGGGTGGCCTTCGCCACCGGCAGCCTGACCTTCGAGGTGCCACCGCTGAAGCGCACCCTCGAGGTGGCGGTCAGCCCGCGGTTGCCGAAGCTGGAACCGGGCTCGGAGACCGCCATCGAACTCGTCGTGACCGACGCCGACGGCCAGCCGGTGCAGGGCGCCGAGGTGGCCCTGGTGGTGGCCGACGAGTCGGTGCTGGCCCTCACCGGCTACCAGCTGCCCAACCCCATCGACGTGTTCTACGCCGCCCGGGGCTCCGGGGTCTCCGACTACCACACCCGGCACCACGTGGTGCTTTCCGATCCGCTGGCCGTTGCCGCCGCCGCCGCGGCCATGAACGCCCCGGCGGGCGGGGCGATGGCCCAGACGGCGATGCCGATGAGCAACGCCGACTTCGGGGCCATGCCCCCCGCGCCCATGGAAGGCGCGGCCCGGATGGCCGAGATGGACGACGACTTCGACGCGGTGGCCGACGAGGCGCCCCTGCGCCGCTCCCGCAAGAAGTCGGCCAGCAAGGGCAAGGGCGGAGGCGGCGAGGACGCCCCCATCGCCATGCGCACCGACTTCCGGGCCCTGGCGCTGTTCGCCCCCGAGGTGTCCACCGATGCCCAGGGCAAGGCCAGCGTCGACCTGACGCTGCCCGACTCCCTGACCCGCTACCGGGTGATGGCGGTGGCCGTTTCCAGGGACAATCACTTCGGCAGCGGCGAGTCCTCGATCACCGCCCGGCTACCGCTGATGACGCGGCCGTCGCCGCCGCGCTTCCTCAACTTCGGCGACCGCTTCGAGCTGCCGGTGGTGCTGCAGAACCAGACCGACGAGGAGATGACCGTCGAGCTGGCCCTCCGGGCGACCAACGTCACCCTGGCCGAGACCCTCGAGGCGGCCCAGCCCGGCGAGGGCACCGGCCTGCCGGTCTCCGCCGGCCGCAAGGTCTCGATCCCGGCCAACGACCGGGTCGAGGTGCGCTTCCCGGCCGCGGCCCAGATGGCAGGCACGGCCCGGTTCCAGGTGGCGGCGTCGACGGGTTCGTTCGCCGACGCGGCGAGCTTCGAGCTGCCGGTCTGGACGCCGGCCACCTCCGAGGCCTTCGCCACCTACGGGGTCATCGACGACGGCGTGATGGTCCAGCCGGTGCGGGCGCCCGGCGAGGTCTGGCCCCAGTTCGGCGGGCTGGAGATCACCACCTCGTCGACCCAGCTGCAGGCGCTGACCGACGCGGTGCTGT
>CAZITQ010000341.1:0-6351 GCA_964542165.1 uncultured Rickettsiales bacterium | reverse complement strand
GTCGCAGTCCGTGTGGTCCTCCACGTGATCCTGCGGCGCTGCACAGGCCTCGACGGCGTCCGCCCCCTCGTCGCCGTACTCGTCGCCATCCATGTCGGGGTACCAGTCCAACAGCGGGATCCCCTCGTCGACATCGCCGTCACAGTCGTTGTCCACGCCGTCGCATTGCTCGTCTGCGCCTGGATAGAGGTCGGCGTCTCCGTCGTCGCAGTCGGGCTCCTCGTCGCAGGTCGAGACGCCGTCGCCGTCCGCGTCGCCGGGGTGTAGCGAAGCGTCCTCGTCGTCGCAGTCCGGTACGTTCGGTTCGCCCTGCTCGTCGTTGCCACAGCCGTCCATGTAGAAACGCGGATCGCCGTAGCCATCGTTGTCGTTGTCCACGCAGTCAGGGTTGTCCGGCTCTCCCGGGCAACCGACCACGAACGCGAGGATGGATGTCGAGAGGACAAAGGCGAAGCAGTGGCGTCCGTACCGGGGGTTCGACATGGTCATCTCCTCCGAATCGTCGTTCATCGGAACGTGATCGCGAGCTGGAATCGGTCGTCGTGGATGGCGTCGGGACCGGACGTGGGGGTCGGGGTCGTCCACCAGGCGCGTAGGGTGACCTCGCGATCCCGGTTCCGCCCGGCCAGGCCCAGGGGGATCGCGACGGCCATGGTCACGCCACCGCCGATCATCATCGCGGTCCCGGCTCTCATCGAGCCGTGCAGCCGGTTCCACTCCGCACGGTTGTCGGCCATCTCGCCGGTGGCTGCGTCATCGTCGGGGCGCGCGAGGGGCATTTCGCCGGCCTCGATGGCGGTGTTCATCGTGCCGAGCTTTCCGGAGGAGACCCCGGAGAGGACCGCGCCCCCGACCAGGACTCCCCCCCCGACTCCCGCGAGGATCGGGACCAGGGCGCGGGGCACGCCGGCCTCACCCGCGACGCTCATACTGGCGCGGCCCTTCCGGGCCAGCCGCGCGGGCAGTTCCAGGGACACGAGCTGCGCGGTCTCCACGTCCCAGCGCCAAGCAGCCGGTGTGCCACCAAGAAACACGAGGTGCGTGGGGGCCGGCTGCCCCGAGGACTGAAGGGAGGCGAAGAACAGGGTGGCCACGCGCTCGAGGTCGGGCGGAGCCTGGGCGTCGAGGGTCACCGGGTCGAGCACGGCGACACTCTGGCCGGCTGGGACCTGGAAGGCGACCCCTTCGGCCGTTGTGTCCGGGGACACCCGCAGCTGCACCAGATGTCGCCCGGGGCGGATACGGATCTCGGCGTTCGTGTCCGCGACCGCCGCGCCGTCCAGCCAGACCTCGGTCCCGGGTACCAAGCCGAGCCGGAGGGTCGTGAATTCCGCGTCGGCCATGGCCAGCTTGACGTCGCCGAACAGAACCTGCGCGTCGGGGGGGAAGGTGTGGTCCCAGGGGTAGGACGCTTCCACAGCGAACACGTCCTGGAACGCGGCTTCGGCTCCGATGTGGTTGCCCTCGCTGTGCTCGAAGATCGCTTCCAGGTAGCTGACGTATGCGATATCGGACGGAACGAGCGGTCCGGCTGCGCAAGCCTGGGAACGCTTGGCGCGGTGGATCAGCGGTCTCGCGTCCTCCAGGGACAGGATGGCCTCGTACAGGGCGTCCAGGGAGGCCTGGTAGGCCGGGCCGTCCATCGGATCCCCGGTGCAGCGGTCCATCGTCTCTACGCCGAGCACTCGGATGCCCTCCGCCGGCGCAACCTCGGTCACGTGCAGCGGCCCGGCCGGCGGCAGCGGGAGATCGAGTAACGAGGCCAGTGCCATGGCGTCGCCGGCCGCCTCGGTCGACGGGATACGTCCGGCGTAGACCACCAGTGGGAGCGCCTCGGCGGGCGCCGTGGCGTCATCCGCCTCGGGCTCGACCGCGGTGGTTTCGTCGTCCTCCGCATGAGCCGCGCCGGCCGTCGCCAGCGCGATACCGAGCAGCATGGCGTACACCGAGGTCTTCCTGGTCCGTCGTCGCATGGCGACTCCTCCTCGAGCGCTTCATGATTCCAGTGTAGATCCCCTCAAGCCGCAGGATCTTACGCGGTGATTACGAGCGTGTCAGGGGGTCCGGGGCGAGGAGCCTACGTGTATGTGATCCGGGGGAAGGCGCAGCCTCGTGCTCCCTGGACGTTTCTCGATCAGAACGCCGTCCACGCCCTTGTGGGCGAACATCTGGCGGGTGTCGTGCAGCAGCTTGTAGAACGCCGATCGGTCCACCTCGGCAGCGCCGGTGTGGCCCCAGAGCTTGGTCTTCAGATCCTCGTCGCGGACCCAGTCGCCTCCCGCCCCGGCCAGCACCCAGAGCAGGATGAAGCGCAAGCCGGCGTGAGCGGTCCACGTACGGCCTGTGTGCTCGACACGGATCACGCCGTCCCCCGGGCCGTCGAAGGCCAGATACAGATGGAGTTGCGGGGGTTCCGCACCGGGGCGCGCGCGTTCGGTGGTCTCGAGCGTACCGATCCCGTTCCCGAGGAGACCAGGAGGGGCCATCGCTTCGACCGTCCAGGTGGCGATCCCGCCGAAGCGGACCGTGTCCCCGGTCTTGAGGCTCCGCCAACCCCGGATCCTCCTACCATTGACCGACGTGCCGTTCCGGGAGCCCAGATCCTTGATCCGCCCCCCCTCGGGAAGCGCCTCCAGCACTGCATGGTGCCCGCTGATGCGGGGGTGTTCCAGGACCAGGTCGTTGAGCGGATGGCGGCCCACGCGGAGCGTGTGGTCGAAGTGGGCCCGCTGCTCGCTGTCGGCTGCGGCGAGGATCGATCTCCCGCCCGGACCGATCACGGGGACGCGCGTCGCTGGCGGCACGTGGGCGTCTCGCTGTCGAAGTCCCAGCACCCCAGGTCGACGTCGTCGCCGTCGACTTCGACGCGGTAGACCTTCTCCTGGTTGCCCGACATCGTGCACACGAGCCGGACCGTGTGGGCGCCCCCGGTCACGGGGTGCAGCTTGAGGATATTGGCCCCTTTCCCGACGGAGACATCGTCCACGTAGAACTGGGCCCAGGGGAACGATCTCACCGATATCGTCCCGGGCTTGCGCTCCGCGGTCTCCTCGGGCTGTGGTTCCGATCGATCGCGCTCCGTAGATCGATCCACATCTCCGTCGTCGGCCTCCGCCGGGGGTGGAGCGGCTTCACTCCCACCCTCGACCGGTTCGTTCGCCACGGCCGCGGCAGGATCCGGTTCCCCTGGGGTCTCCCCCGCGACCGCCACGGCATCTAGTTTCGATTCGTGCTGAACAGACTCGGACAGGATCCCCACATCCCCCGTCCCCATCTCCGTCTCCGTCCCCATCTCCGTCCCCATCCCCATCCCCATCTCCGTTCCCATCTCCGTCCCCGCGACCCTCTCCTTCCCCGCGGGGGCCTCCTCCTCGATCTCGGTCTCCTCCCCCGGCCCCGTTGCCGCTCCATCGTTCGTAGTCCGACTTGCTCCCAGTCGCCCGAGACCGCCGTCCATGAACGACGTGACCAGCAGACCGCCTAGCAGCCCAACCAGTAGCAGCGCCGAGCCGGCCAGGAAGAAGACCAGCCACCGCGAGATCCCGAGGCTTCCTCCGCGGGCCTGCGAATCCCAATCCGCCGAGGTGACAGCCGGTGTCCGGGCGCTGTCCAGCGACGCGGCGGCGGGATCGGGCATTGGATCTGCCGTCGCGGTCGGCAGGCCGAAATCCGGGGTCGGCGATTCCGTCCCCCTGGGAGGAGCAGGTGCCGGGGTGAGGGTCGGCGGTGGCGGCGGCTCCGCGGAGGCATCGAACACCTCCGAGAACCTCTCCCACCCCCCCGACGTGGGCGCCGCGGCTGGGATGGGCGTGAACTCCGATATCGGGGCCAGCTTCGTGGCCTCGTCGTCAACCGCTCCCGCGGAATGGTCCAGGCCAAGGTCGCCGGTGCTTCCGATGTCGGTGGTACCGGTGCGGTCCACCGCGGGGAGCAGCCGCTGGACGACCTCCGACATCTCAGCCTCGGCGGGGTAGGCCCTCCCCAGATCGCGCAGGTTGTCAGAGAGCGCCATCGCGTCGGGGTATCGATCGTCCCGGTTGAGTGCCAGCAGGCGTCGCAGCAGGGCTCGGCTGCCCGGGAACGCCGCTTCCGCTTCGTCCAGCTTCGACGAGGTGTCCTCGTAGGCGATCTGGTGGATTAGCGCTGGCAGGGACCCAGCGTCGTACAACACCCGTCCGGTGATCACCTCAAACAGGATCACCCCCAGCGAGAACAGGTCGGAGCGGCGGTCGAGAGCCCGCTCGCCGCCGATCTGTTCGGGAGACATGTAGCGTGGCGTCCCCTTGACCATCCCCGAGGTCGTGGTGTTGTAGAGGTTGCTCGCTGCCTTGGCGATGCCGAAGTCGCAGACCTTGGTGATCCCCGATCGGTCGACGATGATGTTGGACGGTTTGAGGTCCCGGTGGATCAGCGACAGCGAACGGCCCGACGAGTCCTTGAACTCGTGGGCGTGGTGCAATCCACGGCAGATCTGCTGCGTCAGATCGACGACTACGAATCGTGGCAGCAGGGCCTTGCGGTCCCGGCAGAGCCGGAGGATTTCCGAGAGCGTCGGGCCCTCCACGAACTCCATCGCCAGGTACCAGTTCTGGCCCTCCTGGCCAAATTCCAGGATGTCGACGATGTTGGCGTGATGCAGGAGACCGCCAATGCGTGCCTCGTTGACCATCGACTGGACGAAACGCGGATCGTCGCGGACCAGATAGCTGCGCAGCAGCTTGATCGCGACGCGCTTGGTGAACCCCATCGGCCCGGGCAGCAGTGCCTCGTACACCACCCCGAACGCGCCCTCGCCCAGCCGGCGCACGATCTTGTACTTGCCGAACTGCGCACCCGTCGTGCTCGATAGCCCGCCTGAGTCCCCTCGTTCCACAACGGGCAAGGATAGCAGGTTGGTGTCGGTCCATCGCGGGGCATTGGTTTGCATCAGCGAGAGCGTCGGCGAGACCAGTCGTCCAGTCCCCGGAGCAGGTCATCCTGAAGCTGTGATCCATCAGTTTGCTCCAGACCCGTGGTGGAAATCAGACGGTCCGGACGGCGCGCACCGTCAACACCATCTCCTCCGCCTCCCGGAACCGGTCCACCCGCAGCTGCACCTTCTGCTGGACGCGCCGTTCGGAGACGAGCGCACCCCGGAGCTGGGCCACCGGGTTGAGGATGGTGCGAACGAAGGGGACCGCGCCGGGGATGTCGGAGCGGAGGTTGCCCACGGGGTCAACAGTGCAGCGTCATCCAGGCCGCCTTCGGCCATCGCGTCGTCCGCGTTCTGCAGCAGCTCGTACACGAACCGGCCGCGGTAGTTCTGGGCGATCTCCGCCTCGAGGGCGTGGTGCTCCAGACTTCCGACGGCAGCGTTTGAGGCAAATATCAAGGCAGTCCAACGAAACTTGCGGTATTTGACGTCCGATTCCAGGTGCAATCCCCGCCGTTGTTGACAACGTGCCGGCTGGAGCCGCTGAACATCGCAAGTCTGGTGATTGCCACTCGTCGGAAGTCTGGTGCTCGCGGATGTCCGCAGGCATCGCGCGGTACGCAGCAAGGCGATGCTCCCGGAGGTCGGCGAGGAAGGCGTCGGAGTTCATGGTGCATCCCCTGGTTCCGGTCCATCGTAGGGCATTCCGCCCGGGAGAATCTCCGGTGAGCCGCGGTGAGAGCCTGCCCCGGACGGTGGAGCCTGGAAGACGGCGGTGATTCTCGGTGACCGCGGAGGATCGCGGTGGTGCTCGGTGGTGGCGGTGGTTCGCGGTGGCGGCGGAGGACCGTCTCGGGTTGGACGATGACCAGCGCAGCGCGCCATCTCGACCAGTGACGACGAAGCCAGAGCCAGAACGGGCGATCGTCGCGGCGCAGCCTGGGGTCGCACACCTGTCGGTTGGGCGAGATCACCGCGGCGCCCACCTGTTCGCCTGACTGACCGCGCGGCCACGCGGCGGAGGTTCGGGGATCAGCCATTCTCCTGACAGACGACCACATCATCGCCCTTGAACTCGCAGCGTCCCTGGCCCGCGAGCACCTCGATCCCCGCTTCCATCGCCGCAGTCACCGTCTTTCCCATACGCTGGATGCCCAGCAGGCGGGCCGTGACTCGAGCCAGCTCCGTGCGGGGCGCCGCGATGGAGGCCTCAAGCGCCGCGAACGCGGCGTTGGCGATCTCCTCTGGGGGAATGAGGTCGGCCGGCCGCCGGTCGCCCGGCACGCGGAAGATGGACCAGTCCGCGGGGTTCTGGTCAGCACGCCAGAAGAACTCACCTTCCCGCCGCGGCTTCCATTTCTCGAACAGCTGCGAGATGGCCTCGACGCGCCTGACCACGCGCTTGGTGGCGCGGTCGAGGCTCCAGGCGTCGGCGATCC
>CAZITQ010000340.1:0-6365 GCA_964542165.1 uncultured Rickettsiales bacterium | reverse complement strand
AGCTCGCCGGCGTCCGGGTTCACCGCGGGATCGTCGTCGTCGCAGTCGTCGCAGACCGTGAACCCATCTCCATCGCCGTCGGGCGCGTCCTCGGTGGCGGGATCGCAGTCGTTGTCGATGCCGTCGCAGGTCGTCTCGCCGGCACCCGGATGGACGGCCGGATCGGCGTCGTCGCAGTCGTCGCAGACCGTGGACCCGTCCCCATCCCCGTCGGGTGCGTCCTCGGTGGCCGGGTCGCAGTCGTTGTCGACACCGTCGCAGGTGACCTCGGTGGCGTCCGGGTGGACCAGGGGATCCGTGTCGTCGCAGTCCCCGTCCTCCACGGTCCAGCCGTCTCCGTCGGCATCCGCTGCGGTGGTGTCGTCGTCGCCGGTCGAGTCGTCGTCGCCGGTCGAGTCGTCGTCGCCGGTGGTGTCGTCGTCCCCGGTGGTGTCGTCATCCCCGGTGGCGTCGTCATCCCCCGTGGAGTCGTCATCGTCGTCGGTGGTGGTGGTGTCGTCGTCCCCCTCCGGGTCGGGGCACCCGACCAGCAGCAGGACGGCGAGGAGCGCGATCAGCAGGCGAACGGTCATCTCGTGTACCTCTCGTGGGTGGATCGCCAGGGTAGCAAGTCGGGACGAGCCGGCGGGAAGTTCTGCGGCGGGAGCGGGTGGAGGAGCGGGTGCGGCGGCGGGTGCGGGAGCGGGTGGGAGATGGCCGTGCGTGCCATACTCTCGATCTCGTCACCGAGGGGTACGCCATGAACCACCTCCCACGCCTGCACGCCCTCACCGCCCTGGCCGTCGTCGGCCTCGCGGCGTCCGCCGCCCGGGCCGGGGAGGGGTCGGCGGACCTGCCAGCCGCCGACCTGATCCTCCACAACGCCGTCGTCCACACCCTGGACGCGGCGAATCCCCGGGCTCGCGCCCTCGCCGCGCGCGACGGTCGCATCGTCTACGTGGGCGACGACGCCGGGGCACTGGCGCTGCGCGGGGAGGGCACCCGGGTGATCGATCTCTCGGGTGCGGCGGTCCTCCCGGGCCTGATCGACGCCCACGCCCACTTCCTGGGCCTGGGCAAGACCCTCCAGAACCTGGACCTGGTCGGGACGACCTCGGTCGACGAGGTGGCCGATCGGGTCCGCGCGGCGTGCGAGCGGGCCGCTCCGGGGGCCTGGATCTACGGCCGCGGCTGGGACCAGAACGACTGGCCCGAGGCCCGCTTCCCCACGGCCGAAGACCTGCCTGCCTGCGGGGATCGCCCGGTGTATCTGGCCCGGGTCGACGGCCATGCGTACTGGGTCAATCGCGCGGCCCTGACCCGGGCGGGGATCCACGCGGACACTCCGGACCCCGAGGGGGGACGCATCGAACGGGATGCCAGCGGCGCACCCACCGGGGTGCTCGTCGACCGCGCGGCGGACCTGGTGCGGGACGCGGTCCCCGAGCCCTCGCCCCAGGTCCTGCGGGACCGGGCCCTGCTGGCCCAGGAAGCGTGCCTGCGGGTCGGCCTGACCGGCGTCGTGGACGCGGGAGTCGGCCGGGGGGGGCTCAACGCCTACCACGCCCTGGCCAAGGAGGGGCAGCTGCGGATCCGGGTCTACGTCATGCTCGACACCGAGGACCCGGAGCTGCTGGACACCTACCTGGGTGGACCGCCCCAGGTCGGGCTCTACGAGGACCACCTGACCGTCCGCGCCGTGAAGTTGTACGCCGACGGCGCCCTGGGTTCCAGGGGCGCCGCGCTGCTGGCGGACTACAGCGACGAACCGGGGAACGCGGGCCTCCTGGTCACCCCCCCGGCCACGCTCGAGGAGATCACCCGCCGGGCGCTCGCCGGGGGTTGGCAGGTGGCGACCCACGCCATCGGTGACCGGGCGAACCGGGCGATCCTCGACGCGTACGAAGGCGCCCTCGCCGAGCTGCCCGGAGGCGACTACCGCCTCCGGGTGGAGCACGCCCAGGTGGTGGCCTCCGAGGACATCCCGCGCTTCGTCCAGCTGGGGGTCATCCCGTCGATGCAGCCCACCCACGCCACCTCGGACATGCTCTGGGCGGAGGCGCGGCTGGGCGGGGAGCGACTGGCTGGCGCGTACGCGTGGCGATCCTTCCTGGACGCCGGCACCCGGCTTCCCCTGGGATCGGACTTCCCCGTGGAGTCGCAGGATCCCCTGTGGGGAATCCACGCCGCCGTCACCCGCCAGGATCACTCGGGCCACCCCGCGGGCGGGTGGCTCCCCGGACAGCGCCTGTCCGTGTCCGAGGCCATCCGCGGTTTCACCCTCGACGCGGCCCATGCCTCCTTCGAGGAGCACCTCAAGGGCAGCCTCGAGGTGGGCAAGCTGGCCGACGCCGTGGTGCTGACGGCGGATCCCTTCGTCGTCGCGCCTGCGGAGCTGCTGGAGGTCCGGGTCCGGATGACGGTGGTGGGCGGGGAGGTGGTCTACGCGGCGGGTACGGACGGTCCCTGACTACTCGGCGGACTCGCAGACCAGCCGCAGGTCCACCGCAGCACCCACGGCGGACAGCTCGCCTGCGGGCGGCGTCTGGCGGTTGACGGCGCAGACGAAGGTCGCGTCGTCGAAGGCGCGGGCCGGCTTGAACACCACCCGTCCCACGGCCAGCTCCTCGGATTCCAGGGTCTTGCGCGCCTCGACCATGGTCTCCCCCAGCACCGTGGGGACCACCACGGCGGGCATGGCCAGGGTGAGCGCCACGGCCGTGTCGCCGGGCACCCGTTCACCGGCGGGCGGTGACTGGGACTGCACCCCCTCGATGGCCAGCCCCTCGTTGAGCTCGGCGGTCACGGTCCCCACCCGCAGGCCCAGGTCCGCGAGCGCCAGGCCGGCCTCGGCCCGGGTCTGACCGGTCAGATCGGGCACGATGGCCGACGCGGCCTCGAAGCGCAGCTTGACCGGATCCCCCTTGCGGATGACCGTGCCCGCGACCGGATCCTGCTGGTTGACGGTGTTCTCGGGGACGTCGCCGGTGATGGTCGTGCGCTTGAACTCCTCGGTGCCCAGGCCGGCCTGCTCCAGCAGCGCCCGGGCCCGCTTGCGGTGGGCACCCACCAGCTCGGGAACCTCCACCGGCTCGGCCTCGAACCACAGGTCCACCTTCTTGCCTGCGTGCAGACGCGAGCCCGGCGTCGGGTCCTGATCGACCACCGCCCCCACGGCCGACTCGCCGGTGAGGCGCCCGTCCACCTCGCCGGGCTTCAAGCCCAGCTGCTCGACCAGCTCGAGGGCCTGCTGGCGATCGATGCCGATCAGCTGGGGGACCAGGAGCCGGGCCCGGCCGCCTCGGGCCGTACGCTCGACGGCGTTGAGTTCGCTGGCGACGTGGCCGAGGAGCGGCAAGGGCACCTCCTCGACCGCACCGTCTCCGCCCTGGGCCAAGACCACACGCTGGCCCCGCTCGAGCAGGACCGGCTGTTCGGGACCCCCGGTCCAGCCGACACCGACCAGACCCTCGAGCACCGTGACCACCGTGGAGTCCTCGCCGATCTCCACCAGGATCTCGGTGCCCACCACTTCGGCCCAGCCGTGGGGCGTGTCGACGCGGAATGCTCCGCGGATCTTGCCCAGAACGGCGCCTCCGTCGACCTCGATCCTGCCCTTTCCGACGACCAGGTCGGTGGAGGGAAGCAGCACGAACTCGGTGCCCCCCGCGAAGCGCACGAAGGCGAAGGAGGAGGGGCCGGTGCTCAGGTTGTCCCCCACCTCCAGATCCATCTCCTGCTCGCTGTCCACGGCGCCACCGGCGCGGACGATGTTCACCTCGATGGACTGGCCGGCCCCCACCTTGCGGTCGCGGGTGACGACCGTGTCGAGGGTGGCCAGAGGGGTGCATGCCTGGAGGACCAGAGCCCCCACCAGGGCGACGATGGACGGTCGGAGATTCGGATGCCTGGACATGGGTTCTCCCGGGAGCGCGACCCTATGTTAACGCCTCCCCGTCCCCGCGGCTCGCCCGCGTCGGCGCCGGCGATCCGGGGCCGCGAACCGCGGGCCTTGACAGTCCGTCCGACTGCCTCGACGATCCAGTGGTGAACGCGTGCGTGCGTTGCGTGCGAAGCGGGGGCCGGCGGTTCACACCAGGGGCGTCGCTCATGAGGGACTCGACAGCACGACGCTTCCGGTGGGCAGCCATCGCTGTCTCGCTGGCGTTGCTCGGGTGCCCCGGGCCTCCGAGCGCACCTCCCGCCGTGGACTCCCCGCCTCCGGGCTCCGGGGATTCGCTCACGGGGCTCGAGCTGACCACCACGTCCACCAGGGTCGTCGCCGAGGCGGCGCCCGTGGGCCTGCGCGTGCTGGCCCGACCGTCTGCGGTGTACGTGGGTGAGACCTTCGATCTGGACATCGCGCTGGTCGACCGCGCCGGAGGCCTGGCGCGCGGGGAGGCGCTCGAGGTGGACCTGAGTGCGGTCGCGGAGAGCAGCGGGGAGGCCCACCTGCCCGCCACGGTCGAGTTCGGCGCCGACGACGTCTCCCGCTCCCTGCGAATCACCGCCCTGCAGCCCGGAACGATCTGGTTGCGCGCGGCCGATCCATCCGGCGGCCTCGAGGCTGACACCAGCAACCCCGTCTGGATCCGGCCCGCGCCCGTCGCGACCGGCGTGGCTCCGCCGGACAACCTCTACGCCCTGTGGGGCGACCTGCACGTGCACTCCAGCTACACCAACGACTCCGAGAGCCTCCTGGACCCCTGGCAGACCTACGAGACGATGATCGCCGACGGGGCGCTCGACTTCGGAGCCGTGACCGACAAGACCGGCAGCCTGTCCGATGTGGACTGGGCCGAGGTCAAGAACGCGGCCAACACCTACGCCTGCGAATACCCGGTGCCCGCGGAGACCTGCTACGCCGAGCGGCGCTTCGTGACCGTGCTGGGGTACGAATGGACGAGCTGGAGCCCCTACAAGGGCTCGTGCCCCTTCGAGGGCGGCTGCTACGGCCACCGCAACGTGTTCCTCTATCAGGTGCAGCCGGGGGATCCGAGCTACCCCGAGACCGGCTACACCTCGATCCCCCTCCTGCGGACCATCGACCCGGCGTACGACGAACCCTGCGAGCTCTGGACGACGCTCGAGGACATGACGGCCACGATCCCCGGCCTGGAGTTCTTCAGCGTCCCCCACCATCCCGGTGCGTACCGGGACACCCCCCCGCGCTTCGACTGGTCGACCTGCCCCGAAGCCTGCGGGCTGTCCCCGTCGTACGAACCGCTGGTGGAGATCTACTCCCGGCACGGCAGCTCGGAGCGGGAGGGGATGATCTATCCGGATGGCGACCCGATCAGCTGCCGCGAGGACGTCGCCTACGGTCAGACCGTCCAGGCGGCCCTCCCCGGCGACGGGACCTGCGCGCGGCACGTGGGCCTGATTGGCAGCAGCGACTCCCAGGACGGCCGTCCGGGGAGGAATCCCATCGAGGAGCTGGCCCTGGACAACTGCCCCGCGACGCCCCTGGACGAGTACGCCGGTGAGTGGGGCCAGAAGTGGTACCGGATGCCCCGCAATGCGGTGCTCTGCGTCTACGCGCGCGGCGCGAACCAGGAGCAGGCGTTCACGCGGGAGAAGGTCTTCCACGGCCTGATCGACCGTGCCACCTACGCCACCACCGGGGCGCGCATCAACCTGTGGTTCGGGGTCGGAGTCGAGGGCGGGCGAAACCACCGAATGGGGCGGGTGTTGCAGGCGGATCTGGCCGACACGGTTCGCGCCGGCATCCACGTGGCCCAGGATGGCGCGCCGCTGGACCGGATCTCCCTGCTGTGGCACGACCCCGTCGCGGGATGGAGCACCTGCCGGCAGTGGAGCGGGACCCTGCCCGCGGAGGTCGACCTGAGCTGGGAGATCTCCGACGCCTGCGCCTCCCCCGGCACGAACATCTACTACGTGCGCGTGGAGCAGGAACCGGACGTGGTCGACACCTTCCACATCACCGCGCTCGATCGCTGGATCGACGCCGTCGGGCCGGACGGGGTCGCCATCGAGGTGGAGCTCGCCATCGGCGCCTACTCGGCGTCCGCCCTGGCCGACCTCGTCGCGTCCGCGCTCAACGGCGCCATCCCGGCCTCGGATCCCTTCACCGTCGCGTACCAGGCTGACGACCATCGGTTCGAGATCATCTCGGACGGGGGGGATTTCGACCTGCTGTGGGCCACCGGAGCCCACGCGGACACCTCGCTGGCGCGCCTGATGGGCTTCGAGACCACCTCGGATTCCACGGGGCTCGACCACTACACCTCGGACCACGCCATCTGGAGCGACGGCTGGACCTCGGGCGAGATGGCCTGGTCGTCGCCGATCTGGATCACCTGGTTTTGATCCCTGGCGCGGGTCCGTGCAGAATGGAGATCGAGGGGCCCAAAATGACACCTAGA
>CAZITQ010000339.1:0-6366 GCA_964542165.1 uncultured Rickettsiales bacterium | reverse complement strand
CTGGAAGACGGGAGTTGAAGAAAGCTCCAGGGCGGCCAGAAGAGTTCTTCGGCTCTCAGGAATCCAATGACATCTCACTGGACCCCAAGAACGCGAAGGCTCCAGTTTTTGAATTCGGGGACGGGTGCAGCTCCAACCGGTAGGCAAGCACAGCTCCCGATTCTTGAACGCACCGGCCTCATCTATCTCTTATAAGGGCCCTCGAAAGAGAAAGGCCGGCCCGGTGCCGGCACAGCCTATCAACAGGTCATCCACGTCGTCGCCGTCGGTATCGCCGAGACCAACAACGTAGTCACCGAGGAAACCGTAGTCAGGATCCTCTGACTCGGAATGGAACGCCACGTCTGCCTCGTTTGCCTCGCGCAGCCCCTCCTGCGGTCCGTGGAAGAGGAAGATCACACCACGATGGTCGTTCAGACTAACGCTGTAGTCGGTGGCGCCCATCACCAGATCGGAAACACCGTCGTCGTCCAAATCTTGGTTGATGGAGAGCCCCCTGCCCATGTCGGCGCTAGCTTGGTTGTTGTAGAAGATGGCATCCGCATCGGATAGGCTGCGCACTTCCTCCACTGGCCCGCGCACATAGTAGACCCTGCCGGAGTAGGATGCGTACCAGACCGCGCTGACCAGCACATCGTCATATCCGTCGCCGTCTGCGTCTCCACCGGCGGATAGGTACTGCCCGGCTTGGCTGTAGGCACATTCCCCCTCGAGGATGCCGTCAGCGTCGTCAGCGCTGCTGGTGCCCTCCAGCGGTCCGTAAAACAGGCATATGCGACCCTGGGAACTCTGGTACGAGTCGGAGCCCAGGACGGCGTCGTTCAATCCATCTCCGTTCAGATCCGCCTCGGCCGAGACCGCGCTGGCGAAGATGGTGCCGTCGGCCTTGGTGCCCTCCACCACGGCGTTGGCCTCGGATGCGGTGATGTCTTCTTGGAGTGGGCCCTGCACCAGCAGAGCCCGCCCGGCGTATGGCGAACCAGTACCTTCGTATAGATAGTCGCCGATCAGAATATCGTCGCAGCCGTCTCCGTCGGTGTCGCCCGCGGAGAGGGCGTTGGAGAAGAGGTACTCGTCACCCCAAATGGTAGCCGTGGCATCCGCCTCCTCCAGGTCTCCCTCGAGGTGATCTGCGAAGAGATAGACGGCGCCGGAGAAATCCTCGGCGTATCGACTGCTCCTCGCGCCAAGCACCCAATCCTGCAGACCGTCGCCATCCACGTCTCCTGTGGCCAGCATCTCTGCGTAGTGGTCAGTTTCGCCATGAACCGTGGCGATGGCCTCGTCCTCCAGGGTCAATTCGCCGGTCACGTCAGCCACCAGGATGGCCATGCCGGCTGTCACGTGGATGTCGCCGTCATGGTCGCGCCAACTCTCCTCATCCGTTACCGTGAAAGCAATCTCGCTCTGGCCATCTCCGTCTGTGTCTGTCGCTGTGGCGTTGTAGAAACCGTCGAACGCGAAGGAGATCACAGCATCCGCCTCTTCGAGCATGACAGCCTGCTTGAAGACCTCGCGGTAGATCCCGGTGTCTATGGTTCCGCTGTCTTCCACCGATGGATCGCTGTCCACCGGAGACGGTTCGCTATCCGATGGCCCAACATCACTGTCCTGGGCAGGGACTGCGCTTTCTACGGCGCTATCTTCCGGTGCTCGGCGCTCCACGACAGGCGCAGCCGTGTCCTCGGCGTTTGGTTTCGGAGGTCCGAACCGGCAGCCCACCGCAGTGACGATAGCCAGAACAGAGACCAGGCTAGGGCACACTGGCTCAGTCTTTCCAGGGCAGGTTGGGATCGTCGAACCAGGGTGGCGGTTTGTGCATGGAGACAGCGTCGCGGCAGAGCATATGCACGGCTCCGGCCTGGCTCGACGTGCCTAGACGGGTCAGGCTCCAGTCCAGCCGCGCAGTGGACAGGTAGAGCCAGGGCTGGTAGCCAGGAGTGCAAAGATGAGGGAACGACGTGACTTGTGCGGGGAAGTAGGTGCCCCGGCGTTCTGGGAGCGCGTAGTCGCTTCCCGATGACGTTGCCTGTATGATGGTCGGGACAGGTCCCAGCCGGCACACATCGTAGGAGGCCCTCTTGTCTGCCTTCCTGGCCAGCACGCTGAGCCCTCCGCCCCAGGTGCTGGTATGGTCACGGAGGACCATGTATGCCCAACGGAACGCATCCAGGCATGACTGCTTTCCGAAGTAGGCCCCGTCCAAATTGCTCGTAGCGCTCCCAGCCTGTAACTGGTACTCAAAGACCACGATCCATGGATCCGTACCCGCCGTGACCGAGCTCAACATGTTCTCCAGGTCGCTGCGGCTCGTACTCGCGGGTAGCACCATGCTTCCCGAGATTACACGATTTTGCAGCAATGTGGCCAAACAGGCGAAAGCGTACCAGGCCGGGCGGGGTACGGCGTCCGAAGCTGGATCCGTGGAGCTATGTGTGTCCTCCCGCAGGCCCATTTTGCCGAAGGCCGAAGAGGCAGACATCCAGGAGTGCCAGCCCGCCACCGTGGCTGGGGAAGCTAACGCGCCGCCCAAGCGGCGCCAGACCTCGTAGGCCTGAAATTCCTCGGCGCTGACGCCTGCTGGGGGCGGGTCTTCCTGGGAGTAGCCATTCTCGAAGACAGTGACTGGAAAATCCTCATAGTCCTCCTCAGTCACGTATCCTACGGGGAGAGAGTTCACCATTGACGTCTTGACTGTCTGCTGAACCTCTTCGACTTCATGGACCAGATAGCCGATATGCAGTCGCTCGTCTCCGCGTGTAGTGACGGAACGATGATACCAGTGCAGGTCAATGCCTTGGACCAGGGACGGAATGGTCTGTAGCACATCTGCCGCATCTGCCGCTCCCGTCAGCGCATCCCAGTGCTCATTTGCCTCCGCCACCATGCCTATGATGAGGCTTTCGATGAAGGCCTTTTTGTCATCCCAGCCGTAGCCCGAGCCCTCCCCGTAGGAGGAAATGCCGGGCAGCTTGATGGAGATCTCGTCGGGCAGCTGCCTGCGGAAGTACCAGGCGGCGTGCAGAAAGGCTCTACCCCAATCCTCACCGCAGGGACCCATGTCATAGATAAGATCTCCGTATGCGTCCGTTCCCGAGGTCCAGCGATCCCTGAGGTCCACCTCGTTGAAGATCTCGACGGCTTCGACGATTTCCGTGAGGCTGTAGCCTTGCATGGAGAGTGCATTCTGCAGGCCGCTCAGCTTGCTGGCCACCTCCTCGGCTATCAATCCGATGTACTCGCGCTTGTACGGACAAGCCGGATCCAGCGAGGAGAGATGCCAGTCACATCCTGTCGGGAAACAGAATCCTCCCTTCGGGGAGGTTTGGCCTATGTGGCCATCGTCCCAGTTGATTGGAACCTGATTGTCGGTTGGCTCGAGTTGGGACGAGCCGTCGCTGTAGGTGGCGCAGGAGGTTGCGCAAGCAGAGGAGTCAAAGGTATCTGGTGGAGTCCGGTCGTCACCGCCCCCAAGCGTCAGGAAGGTGTAGACCACGCGCTGGCTGTAGTTGCTGGCTTGCATGAGCAGCTGCAGCCACATGTTATGGTTGCTGCTTTCGTAGTCTGGGGGATTGTTGGGATCCAGGCCATCGTCCAAGGCCGAAGGAAGGCCACTCTCCAGCGGAACAGGCATGCCCTGAAGGAAATCCAGTGCGCCCGTGTAGCCCTTGAAATTGCTGGAGCCACTGACAGGTGCCATATTGCCCCAGATCAGGTCCCGCCCGCTGTGCTGTCGCACCACCTGGCACATTAGGTTTTCGCAGTCGCCAAACGGCCGGGAGTCCGTACCGAACTTGGTCGGCTCGCACACGCCACCGACGTAGGCGGCCTGATAGGCTTTGACCGCGTTCAACCCGAAGCGCTTGGTCTCTCCGGTCAACCGCCCCCCGAAGCCGAATGCCGGCGCAGGGGGTTGGGGCCCTTCGGCTGCAGCGAGGCCGTCTGCTCGCGAATTACTCCCAGCCCGCTTCTCCCCAGGCAGGAGGCCGAAGGCTTGGTGCTCGGTCTCGGAATTTTCCTGGGGCCGCTGGGGGATACCCGCCATCACCTCCAGCATGACATCGCCTGGTTCCAGCCGCGCCCTGAATTCGCGCCGCTGTTGTCGCTCCTTCGCGATTTCTTCAAAGAAGGTTTTGGGATGGGGGCCTGCCTCGAAGGAGACCCCTCCACCGACGCGCCCGTTGTCGTCTTGCCTCTCAGCCATGTCTGCCTCCCGGCGCGCGGCGCCGCGCTCTCCGGTGAAGCTACTCGTCCAAGATCAAGGTAGCCTGCAAGTCGCAGTCGAACTCTTGGGGACCGCCAGCGGGAGCAGCGGGATCGGAGACCTCCAGTTGCACCTCAACGCGACCAGCGAAGGGACCCGTGACGTTGGCGAAGGTAGGGCCAGTGGTGTTGATCGTCGTCGCTCCGCCGATCTGGCTCCCGGTTTCTTGCGGCCGGCCATTGGGGACCGCCGACTCGTATGCTCGTAGGACGACCTGCGCGGCTGCGCTGCGCCAGTGGCCGGAGAAGTGGTAGCGGATGGTCTTGGCTTGGCCAAGGATGTCGAAGAGTTCAGGATCGTGGACGTAGATCTTGCCTACGCCTCCCGCATCGTTGGTGACATAGTTCTTGCGGGAAAACAGCGTGACATTGCGTTTCATGGGCGTCGCCCCCTTTTTTGTAGTGGATATTGCCTTTCGGCAAGAAAAGCGTACCCCGACTACCGTGACGCGTCTGTAAAGATTGTGTCAACATGAAGATCTCAAATTGAATCCGACCTGCATAGAACGATGACGACTTCATCCAGACAACCTTGGCGGCGGGATGGATGATGGCCGCGTCTATGCCCGAGGCCCCCACCATGTGGCTGACCTACGTGCAGGTCAAAAATTTGGACGCGTCGCTCGCCAGGGTCGGTGAGCTGGGCGGCCAGATCTGCGTTCCCAAGACGCCCTTCCCCGGTAGGCCACTTCGCGGTCATCCAGGATCCCACCGGCGGTACCATCGGAATCTGGGAGCGAGAGGCGCAGGAGTTGCGCCTCCTGCGGACTACTCCTCGTCGGGAATCTCCAAGGGCCGCCCGGTCTCCAGCAGGGTCTTGAGGCCGGAGAGGATCGGAGGCCAGCCTTCCCGGGTGTCCTCGAAGGTCTCCGTCTCCCCCTCAAATTCCTCGTGCTTCACGGTCAGCTTGACCGTCTCCCCCAAGGGCTCCAAGAGGTAGGTAACGCGCGTAGGCGCATCCTCCAGGCGGGTGAAGGAGAAGCAGTGGACGAGCCTGCGGCCAGGCTCTGCCTCCAAGACCTCGCCGCAGACCACGGCGAAGGTCTCGCTGTCCCCGGTGAGCATGTACTCGATGCTAGAGCCGACCTCGAAGTCGGACCGCACACGAGTACCATGGAAGTACAGAGGGGTCATCTCGGGGTCGGTGAGCGCCTGCCAGAGGCGTTCCGGCGTGGTTCGGATGTAGGTGACGAAGATTTGCAGCAGCTTTGAGCTCGACATTGCGGATTCCTCCTGTTCCAGGGTGTGTTTGAGAGATGAGAGAGATGCGGCCCATAGCGCCGCGTACTTGGACAGCCAGCGGTCGTGGACAGCCTGGATGGGCATGGTGTTGAGATGGAGGCGTCGACAGCGGCCCTCCTTCACACTGACGACCAGATTGGCGCCTTCGAGGACGCGCAGGTGCTTCATGACCGCGAAGCGGCTGAACTCGAAGTGCTCGGCCAACTCGCCCACGGTCATGCAGGGTCGAGCACGAAGCAGATCGAGCATGCGCCGACGACTAGGATCGGCCAGGGCCCTGAAAACGGCATTCATGGAGGCGTTCATATGCACAGCCTGATAGGTTACCTTTTGGTCACATATCGAGCCCAGCCATGCTTATCAAGAAAGACGTGACCCACAGGCCACCTTTTTACCGGACCTTGAGAACACCAAATCTACTGGAACGACGAAAGCTCATCGAGCGTATTCCAGAATTGAAGTGCCACTCCTGCAGACATGAGCCACGTCATGTTCGAATGCCACCGCCATAGTGGAGTATGGACGACCAGTCCCTCAACGACTTATCGGCAGAATCTGGAATCGGGAGTGTCTCAGGAAGAAAGTACTACTTTCATAGGGGGAAAAGAACGTGTACAAAAAAACAGGCGGGGCCAGGGCAAAACTCATCAAAGTGCTGAAAATAGATGACCTCCCCGTTCTTCCGAGGATTTGCATGGAAGTGCTGGAGGTACTCCAAGACGAAGAATTCAAATACGATGATGTTGCCGACCTCATCTGTCAGGACATGGGACTTGCCGCTCACGTACTGAAAGCAGTCAACACGGCTATCTTCGGGGGCAACAAGACTGGCAATATCCATGAAGCGGTCAGGAGACTTGG
>CAZITQ010000338.1:3622-6373 GCA_964542165.1 uncultured Rickettsiales bacterium | reverse complement strand
GTCCAGGTCGTCGAACCCGTCCCCGTTCAGGTCCCCGCCGCCGGCGATCCCGCTCCCGGCCAGGACGGCCTCGTCCTCCCCCACGTAGGTGACGTCGGCGTCCGCCAGGGTCACGTCTGGCGCCCAGCCGTGGGGAGCCCCGAAGAACAGCGATATCGCGCCCCGATCGTCCACCCCCGCCGACGACACCAGGAAGTCGTCAAGGCCGTCTCCGTTCACGTCCCCGGCGCCGGCCAGGGCGCGTCCCGCGCCCTGCAACGAACCGTCCCCGGGGAAGACCGCGTCCGCCGAGGCCAGGCTGGTCCCCGGCGTCCACCCCTGGGCCCGTCCCAGGACCAGATAGACCGCCCCCGAGTCCACTCCGCCGAGATCGGAGGTGGGCGCGGCGACGAGCAGGTCCGCCAGTCCATCCCCGTCCACGTCGCCGGCGGCAGCGACCTCGTCGCCGGCGTGGTCGCCGTCGTTCTCTCCGTGGAACGAGGCATCCACCACCGCGATCGGCGCACCCTGGGTCCACCCCCATTGGCGACCCAGGACGAGGTAGGCGGCGCCCCCCGCGAGCGCGGAGTGGTCGTTGCTCCAGGCGCCCACGAGCAGATCACCGATTCCGTCTCCGTCCACGTCCCCGAGCCCGGCCAGGGAGCAGCCGACCCCGTCGTGGAAGTCCTCGGCCTCGAACCACGCGTCGGCCTCCGTCAGCGGAGTCTCCGTCGTCCAGCCAGCGGTCCGCCCGAACACCACGTACGCGATCCCACCCGCGTCCGCACCGGGCGCGCCGATGAGGGCGTCGTCGAGGCCGTCCCCGTTCAGGTCGGGTGCGATGGCGACCGCCATCCCGGCGTAGTCGTGGTTCTGCAGGCCGCTGTAACTCGCCACGGTGTTGCCCAGGGAGTGGGGGCCGACCGGCGCGCCGAACACCAGGTAGACCTTGCCTCCCTGGGTGAAGGCTCCGTCGTGGTTGGGGGCGCCGAGGAGCAGATCGTCCAGTCCGTCCCCGTCCAGGTCCCCCCCCATGGAGCTGGCGACGCCCGCGGAGTCGCCGGACTCCTCGCCCTGGAGGCTTCCGTCGACGGTCAGGATCAGGGGTGTATCCGCACGGGCGCCGAGGGCGACGACCAGGACGACGAGCGGGAACCAGGCGATGGGACGCAACGAAACCCCCGTCCGCAGCATAACGAGAGAGACCGTCCGGGAGAACGCGGCTCGCGCGGTTTTTGTTCTATGCCGACCGGTCGCGGCGGAAGACCGGGATCCCCAGCTGTCGGAACTGCACCAGCGCCCACGCCACGGTGATGGCGAAGGCGGCCACGTCCGACAGGGGTTGGGCCAGGAAGAGACCGTCGAGGCCCAGGAAGCGGGGGAGGATCAGCACCAGGGGCAGGATGAACCCCAGCTGCCGCGCGAAGCTCAGCACCAGCGCGGGGAGGCCGCGGCCGATGCCCTGGAAGAAGGCGGAGAGCAGCACCGAGGCCCCGGCGGGGGCCAGGGCCAGGCAGAACAGGCGCAGGGATCGGGTGGCCAACTCCTCGAGCGCCGGATCGTTGGGCGCGAAGGGGGCCGCGAAGAAGCGCGGGAACAGGACGAACAGGCCCGAGGCGACGGCGGTGAGCGCCGTGGACCAGCCCGCGGCCATCAGGGTCACCCGCCGCACCCGCTCCAGGTGGTTCGCGCCGAAGTTGAAGCCCACGATGGGCAGGTAGCCCTGGGTCAGCCCGAACACCGGCATCATCACGAAGGACGTCAGCCGCAGGATGATCCCCACCGCGGCCACTGCCAGGTCGCCGAAGCTGGCGGCCACCACGTTGATCAGGGCGAACAGCCCGGCCTGCACGCCGTTGCGGAACACGGTCGCCGACCCGGTCCGGTAGATCACCCACCACGCCCCCAGGTCGGGCACCAGGTGGCGCAGCGCCGGCCGCAGCTCACTCCGCCGGGAGAAGAGATAGATCCCCTGGACGATCCCGCCCACGGCCCGGGAGATCACGGTCGCCCAGGCGGCGCCCTCGATCCCGAGATCGAGGGTGAAGATGAACAGGGGATCGAGGGCGATGTTCAGCAGCGAGGCGCTGATCATGGCCACCATGGGCAGCACCGCGTTCCCCTCGGCGCGGATCACGTGGTTGATCACCACCACGAAGAACGTGATGACCGCCGACGCCGCCAGCACGGCGAAGTACTCCCGCCCCAGGGGCAGCACCGCGTCGGACGCCCCGCTCGCCCGGAGGATCGGGTCCATCAGCGGGAAGGCCAGGGCCGGCACCAGCGCCCCCCAGAGCAGGACCAGCACCATGGCGTTGCCCGAGAGCTTGCGTGCCCCCTCCCGGTCCCCGGCGCCGAGGGTTCGCGAGATGGCGGACGCCACCCCCACGCCCGTCCCGCCCGCAAACGCCATGATCCCCACCATGGCCGGGAAGGCCACGGTCACCCCCGCGATGGCGTCGCCACCGAGCTTGCCCACGAAGTAGGCGTCCACCACGTTGTAGAGCGCCGCCGAAGCCATCGCCAGGATCGCCGGCCCCGAGAACGCCAGCAGCAGCTTCCCCAGCGGCTCGGTCCCCATCCGCGCCGAGCGGTCCCTCCCGGGCGGCGGCCCCGGCTCCGGCGCGAACTCACTCGAATCGGTGATCCGGGTCTCCATCGGCGGAACGTGAACCTAGCAGAAAGGGGACGTAACTAAAATTGTAAAATTACCGTCGCGCAAATTAACAAGTTAACTAACTGCCCATTACCCCATACCCACTACCCCAGCCC
>CAZITQ010000338.1:0-3612 GCA_964542165.1 uncultured Rickettsiales bacterium | reverse complement strand
GAATATTTAAAAATTTCTCGAGCGCCCCCCTTTCCCCCTTCCCCTCTCCCCCTGCCCTTCTCAGCGCCGGGGGGCGATCTGGTCGACGATGAGGCGGTCGGCGGCGTCGAAGCAGCGGCGGTGTGCGAGGGCGAGGAGGAGGAGGGAACCGAGGGCGGTACCGGCGGCGAGCATGAGCATCACCACGATCTGGTACTTGACCGCCAGCAGGGGGTCCACACCCCCGAGGATCTGGCCGGTCATCATGCCCGGGAGGCTGACGATGCCGACGACCATCAGCGAGTTGATGGTGGGGATCATGCCTGCGCGGAGGGCGGCGACGAAGAGATCGCGGGAGGCCTCCCAGCGGGTCGCGCCCAGGCACTGCAGCGCCTCGACCCGCGCGCGCTGGGAAGCCAGGTCGCTCAGGAGCCGCTCGAGCCCCAGGGCGATGCCGTTGAGGCAGTTGCCCAGGATCATGCCGGTGATCGGGATCAGGTAGTGGGGGTGGTACCAGGGGTCGACCGCGATGATCAGCTGGGTCACCACCGCGGTGACGATTCCCGCCGAGACCACCATCGACAGGAAGGTGATGCCCGTGAACCGCAGGGGCCGGCGGGACTGGCGGGCCAGGGCCGCCCGGGCCGCGGCGGCGGTCATCAGCAGCAGCATCGCGAGCACCGCCCAGGGGGCGTCGAGGTCGAACACGTAGCGCAGCAGGTAGCCCACCGCCAGCAGCTGCACGAAGGTGCGCAGGGTGCCCACGGCCAGGCTTCGCATCAGGCCCAGACGGAAGACCACCGAGAGGATCCCGGGGACGGCCACGAGCACCAGCGCCAGCGCCAGGTGGCCCCATCCGATGTCGACCGGCCCCTCCATCTAGCCGTCCCCAGCCGCGGGCAGCCGAAGGGGCGGAGTCGGCAGTTCCTCCGCCCGGGAGGGCTCGTGGAGGACCCACAGGACCGACAGGCCCTGCTCGGCCCGCCGCCGGAGGAGGCCTTCCACCGCGTCGGCGGCGTCCCCGTCCAGGGCCGCCGTGGGCTCGTCCAGCAGCAGCACGGAGGGCCCGGCCAGCAGGGCCCGGGCCAATCCGACCCGCGCGGTCTGGCCCTCGGACAGCTCGTCAGAAGGCCGGTCCAGCATCCCGCCGCCCAGCCCCAGATCGTCGAGCAGCGCCGCCGGTTCCAGATCCACGGCGGCTCCCAGGGGGGCGCTGCGCAACGTCGAGGGCAGGGCGAGGTTGTCCCCCACTGTGCCGGGGAACATGACGGGCCGCTGGGGCAGCATGCCCACCCGGCGGCGCCAGGTCGCCGGGGGCCAGTCGGCGAGGGCCCGGCCCTCCAGGGTCAGGCGCCCCGAGGCCAGCGGAGCGAGCCCGGTCAGGGCCCTCAGCAGGGTGGTCTTTCCGGAGCCTGAGGGGCCGACCACCGCCCGCAGGTCACCGGCGGAGAGGGTCAGGTCCAGGCCGGTGATCACATCGCGCGTGGGAGACGGCGGCGGAGAGCCGGAGGCGGCACCCGTGGGCAGACGGACACTCAAAGCCTCGGCGACCAGCAGACTCACCCCGCGACGCACCCTCCTCGGAGGTCAGTTATCGCACGGGCAGCGTGGGGCGCGACAGGGGTGACGAGGTGTGTCAGACCCCGTCCTTGGTCGGGCGGATCTCCTCGACCTTGGTCTCGAGGAAGCGGGCCAGCCGGTGGAAGTCGCAGCCCGGTGTGATGTGGCGGACCGTGGTCGTGAGGTTCTTGGGGTTGACCAGCTTCTCGAACTCGACGAACTGCAGGTCGAGCTGGCCCGAGACGCTGACCATGTGGTGGCACAGCCCCTCCTCGACCAGCGCCCGGTAGGCGCCGATGCCCAGCTGGCTGCCCAGCATCACGTCGAAGGCGTGGGGCTGGGCCGAACGGGACTCGTAGCCCAGCTGCAGCCCCTTGATCTTCTTCTCGCGCCCGGTGCGCGCCTTGTATTCCTTGACCACCTCGCCGGCGATGATCTTGCCGATGTCCAGATCGCCGATGCTGATGTGACCGTGGGGATCGCGGGGCAGCCCCTCGATGTAGCGCTGGGGCAACAGCTCCACCAGCCCCTCGGCCAGCACCACGGTGCCGAAGCCCTTCTGCTCCCGGTTCTCCCGGGTGATGATCATCTCGGTGATCTTGTTCACCAGGGCCTCGACCTTGAGCTTCTTGACCGTGACGGTCTTGCCCGTGTCCGGGTCCTTGGTCTTCTCGGACTCCATCATCGGGCCGCTGATGTCCTCGCCCGAGACGATCATGTTCGCCTCGCCGGCGATGCCCACGCCGTAGGCCAGCCAGCCGCTCTTGCGGCCCATGGTCTCGGCGATGAAGTAGGCGTTGGTCGACTCGGCGTCGGCCCGCAGGTTCTTGAGCTCCTCGGCCAGCACGTCCACGGCGGTGAAGTAGCCGAAGGTGAAGTCGATGCCCCGGTAGTCGTTGTCGATGGTCTTGGGCAGGTGCACGATGCACAGCCGCGGCGCATCCGCCGGCAGACGCTTCTGGAACTCGTGGAGCAGGTTCGCCGTACGCAGCGTGTCGTCGCCGCCGATGGAGACCAGGGCGTCGATCCCCAGGTCCGTCAGCGCGAAGTAGATGTTGCGCAGCAGCTGGACCTTCTTGGGATCCTCCAGGTCCTCGGGCTTCTTGATCTGCTTGCCCGGGTTGGCCCGCGCCGTACCGATGATGATCCCCCGACGGTTCCGGATCCCCACCACGTCCGCCAGGGTCATCGGCCGGTAGTGAACGCCGTACTGCAGACGTGAGCTCAGCTGGTGGTAGTTCTGCAGGTGCTCGTAACCGTTGAGAAAGCCGATCACCTCCCGGCCGCTATCGAGGAACGAGATGGCCGCCGAGCTGATCACCGCGTTGGCGCCCGGGGCCGGCCCGCCGCTGAAGATCATGCCCACTCGCTGGATGTGCTCGCCCAGGTTTCCGATCGGTTTCACTGCCATGGACACACTCCGAGGGTGGAAGGGGGATGCCCTTCACTGGGGGTTCGACCCGACCCTGTCAAGGGCCGAGCAGGCTGTCGATCATGGTGCCGAAGGTCGACATGTCCGGCGACGTCAGGTCGTCGTCGAAGTGGTAGACCGAGCCGTCGGGATGGATGATGTACGAGTGGTCCTTGATGGCGGACCAGGTGCTCCAGACCGCATCCTGTGCCGTGTCCTGGACCACCGGCATGTGGAAGTCGTCGACCAGCAGCGCCTCGTCCGGATCCAGCCCTGGATAGTTGACGAACCACACCTCCACGGCCCCGACCCAGTTCGGGTGGGCGTCGAAGGTGGCCTGCAACATGGTGCCGTTGTACTGGCAGGCCCCACACCCCGAATACGCGAAGTACAGCCACACCGGCTTGCCGACCTGGGCGCTCAGGGTCAACGCCTGACCGTAGGTCGCGCTGGTGGAGTTGCCGTCGGTGAGTGTGAAGTCGCCCGGAGGCATCACGGGACCCGTGGCATCGTCGTCACCGGTCGAGTCGTCATCCCCGGTGGTGTCGTCGTCACCGGTCGAGTCGTCGTCCCCGCTGGTGTCGTCGTCCCCGCTGGTGTCGTCGTCCCCGGTGGTGTCGTCGTCCCCGCTGGTGTCGTCGTCCCCGGTGGCGTCGTCGTCC
>CAZITQ010000337.1:0-6417 GCA_964542165.1 uncultured Rickettsiales bacterium | reverse complement strand
CCACATAGGGGCCTCAACCCACCAGGCCCACGACCCCACCACCGCCCGCACGCTGGTCCCCGATTGTAACACGACCGCGTCCGCGCGTCCCTCGCCGAGGACCGCTCGCACGTCTGCCGGTACGGGGACGGCGACCGTCTCGTAGAGGTGGGCGACCCTGGGCTCGAAGCCCGCGCCGGCGAGGGCGTCCGGCAGCTCCTCGTCCCCCGCCGCGGACCGGGGTAGCCAGATCACCGTGTCGCGGGGCACCTGGTTGGCCCTCAACGCCTCGAGGACCTGCCCGGCCCCGGTGACCTCGGGGGCGAACGCCGCGGGGATCCCATGACGTTCCATGGCCCACAGAAAGGCCCTGCTGGCGGCGACGTAGGTGGGCCTGGGCCGGGCCTCGGGATCGGGCCAGCGGGCGGTCCAGGCGGAAACGAAGAAGTCCACGGCCAGCGCGCTGGTGAACAGGACCATGTGGCGGTCACGGATCCCATCGAGCATCTGCAGGACCCCCGCCTCTTCCGGCCGGGCCACACAGCGGATTCCGCCGATGTCCAGCACCCGGGCGCCGGTCTCCCGAAGCCGCTCCAGCTCCGGATAGTGCCTCTCCTCGGCCCGGACCACGACCACGGTCTTGCCGGCGAGGGGTCTCGGCCGCTGGGCGGCGAGCTGCTCGGCCAGGCCGGCGACGGGACCGATGACGGTGATGGCGGGGGGCCGGATCTTGGCCGCGGCGATCCGCGCGGGGAGGTCGCCGAGGGTCGCGGTGACGCTCCGCTGTCCGGGCAGGGTGCCCTCCTGGACCGTGATCGCCGGCGTGGATGGGTCCATACCGCAGCGCCGAAGCTCGCGGGTGATGGCCGGAAGCGTGGCCACGCCCATGTAGAACACCAGGGTCAGCCCGCTCTCGGCCAGGGAACGCCAGGGCAGGTCGGGCAGCCCGCCCGCCACCTGGTGCCCGGTGACGAAGATCACACCCCGGCTGACGGACCGGTGGGTCACCGGTACCCCCGCGTAGGCCGGCGCCGCGACGCCTGCGGTGACCCCGGGGACGACCTCCACGGCGACTCCGCGGGCCCGGCACGCGAGGGCCTCCTCCCCTCCCCTACCGAACACGTAGGGATCGCCGCCCTTGAGACGGACGATGATTCGCGGTGGTCCGGCGGCCGTGGCCAGGCTCACCAGCAGATCGGTGATCTCGGCCTGGGTCAACGCGTGGCCGCCCGCGGTCTTGCCCACGTAGTGCCTCTGTGGAGCGGGACAGCGCGCCACGAGCTCCGGGGAGACCAGGGCGTCGTGAATCAGCACGTCACAACGTTCGAGCAGGTCCATGCCCTTGACGGTGATCAGGTCGGGATCCCCGGGTCCTGCGCCCACCAGGTAGACCGTCGAGCGAGCCGTGGACTCCTCGTTCACTGACCACCTCCTCCGCCGGTTCTGCGGGGGCCGGTAGCCCCGTCGGCGGCGATCTCCATCAGGATCCGCCGAGCACCGGCGACGTCCCCGGTCTCCAACAGCGCCCGCGCCGAGGTTCGGATCAGTGCTTCGCTGACACGCGTTCGCCTCGCCGGATCGTCGGGGAACCGGCGCTGGACGTCGGCGCGCGCCTCGGCCAGCAACTGGGTAAGCTCCCCCAGGGAGGGATGCAAGCCGTCGCCGAGCTCCCTGGCCATCTCCCTCGCCAGGGCGGGGGAGGCCCCGGAGGTCGACACCGAGACCACCAGGTCACCGCGACGGATCACCGCGGGGAGATAGAAATCACAGCGATCGGGATCGTCCACCGCGTTGACCAGCAGCTTGCGGTCGTGGGCAGCCTCGACGACCCGGCGGTTGACGTCCACGTCGCCGGTGGCCGCGACGACCAGATCGACCCGATCCAGGTCACCCGGCTCCACCGGACGGACGATCCAGTCGATCTCCCCCTGTTCCGCCCGCTCCGCGATCTCCGGAACCGCCCTCGGGGCGATCACCGCGACCCGGGCGCCGCAGGCCAGCAGCCCCGACACCTTGCGGGCGGCCACCTGGCCACCGCCGATCACGGCCACGGTGCGGCCGTCGAGCTTGAGGAGTACGGGGTAGAGGGGAGCGGACACGATCAGTCCAGAACGGAAACCGCCCGGCGGCAAACCACCGGGCGGTCCCAGAAGCGCGTATGGCTCAGACGCAGCCCGTGGGCTTGGGCAGGCCGGCCACCTTGCAGGCACCCTTGGCGGGGCCGCTGGGGAACAGCGCGTAGATCGCCTTGAGCTTGAATCCGGTCTCCTTGCAGAGCTTGCGGATCATCGGGGCCACGCCGAACTCGAGGTAGTAGTTGCGCAGGTAGTGCACGACCTTCCAGTGGTCCTCGGTCAGCTCGTCAACGCCCTCGGTGGTTCCCAGGGCCTTGGCGACGTCCTCGTTCCAGTGATCGGGCTCCTGGATGAACCCATCCTCGTCGACCTCGAGCTTGATGTCACCGTGTTCGAAAAGCGGCATCCCTTGCCTCCTAGTTGATATCGTCCTTGCGGACCGTTACTCGATTACTTTCGTGGCCCCTCGCCCACCAGCGGCAAGGAGGGCCCTGTGATACCTCAGTTGGGGCCCTCACGACAAGTGCAGAGCCCCCCGGCGGCCACCGTCACTGCAGGTCGATGTAGCCGCAGGGACACTCTTCAGCGCACTTCTTGCAGCCGTCGCACGTGTCCAGCTTGAACTCGAAGGGCTCGCCCTTCTCCTTCTTGATCACGCAGCCGGCCTGACAGTAGAGGTAGCACTTCTCACACCAGAAGCAGGTGCCGCAGCTCATGCAGCGGGCCGCCTCCGCACGGAACTGCTCCGCGGTGATCCCCAGGTCGATCTCCAGCTCGATCCCGTCGGCGAATCGCTCGGCGACCGGAATCCAACCGCGATCGTTGCGATCCGCAGCTTCGTAGTGGTCGAGCCGCATCTTCTCGTGGGTCACCAGCGGAAGCGGCTCCGGTCGCACCGGTTCGCGACCGAGGAGATAGTCCTCGATGTACTCGGCAGCCTTGCGACCGTGGCCGATGGCGGTGGTGACCAGGTCCAGGTTGACCGCGTCGCCGCCGGCGTAGACGCCCTCTTCGACCTTCCACTGCTCGTCGGGCTGCAGCCAGTTGCGGCCCTCGATGTACCGCTCGGCGTCCTCCCACTCGGGCCGCTGGCTGATCGCGGGGATCAGCGCGGTGATCGGGACGTCGTACTCCGACCCCTCGATGGGCACGGGCCGGCGGCGGCCGCTGCTGTCCGGCTCGCCCAGCTCCATCTTCTGGCAGGAGACGGCGCTGACCTTGCCGTCGACAAGCTTCAGGCCGATGGGGGCCACGAGCATCTGGATGTCCACGTCCTCGGCCAGGGCGTCGTCGATCTCGTGGGCGATGGCCGGCATCTCCTCGCGGGTCCGACGGTAGAGGATCGTGACGTTGGCGCCCAGGCGCCGGGCCACGCGGGCCGCGTCGATGGCGGTGTTGCCGCCGCCGATGACCGCGACGCTGTCGCCGATGTCCAGGGTCTCGCCGGCGTAGACCCGTCGCAGGAACTCGACACCGGTCCAGACGTTGGGAGCGTCTTCGCCCTCGAGCCGCAGCTGGATACCCTCGTGGGCACCGATGCCCAGGTACACCGCGTCGAACTCGGCCTTCACGTCGTCCAGGCTCTTGTCCGCGCCGATGCGGGTGTTGCAGACGATCTCCACGCCCATCTCCGCGATCTTGTCGATCTCGGCGTCCAGGGTGGCGTGGGGCAGGCGGTAGGGCGGGATGCCCCAGCGCAGCATGCCGCCGGCCTTCTCGAAGGACTCGAAGACCGTGACCGGGTAGCCCCGGCGGGCGAGCTGGAAGGCGCAGGACAGGCCCGCGGGGCCGGCGCCCACCACGGCGACCTTCTTGTCCATCACCTCGTCGGTCAGCTTGCGGTGCTTGAGGTTGTTCTCGATGCCGTAGTCACCGATGAAGCGCTCGAAGCAGTTGATGCTGACCGCACCGTCCTTCTGGGCCCGGTTGCACTTGGACTCGCAGGGATGGGGGCAGACCCGGCCGCAGGAGGCGGCCAGGGGGGTCGTCTCGCTGGCCGCGTGCCACGCCAGATCGTACGACTCCTCCCAGGTCCGACCGAGCAGCTCGGTGTGCTGAACGATGGTCAGCCAGGAGCGGATGTTGTTGCCCGCCGGGCACTCGGCGATACAGGGCGGGTTCTTCTCGGTGTAGCTGGGACGAAGAGCGGATACGGAGCCACCACCACCGCCGCGGGGGGCAGCGGTGCGCTCCACCTTCTTCATCTTCTTTTTCTTCTTCTTCTTGAGTGCCTTGAGTTCGGCGAGACTGGGCATATCTGATTCACCTCTTCGAAAGAGTTCGGTATCGAATCTCGGCTCGGTTCTGCCGCGAGCTGAGCTCGCCTGCAGCAATCGAACTCGCCTGAGCCGCCGGCTGAACCGGCCGGTTCAGGCGGACGTTATAGATGAAAAAGCGTCATTGTTCGAGTCCTGATTTCACGGGTCATCCCCGTCCCCTTGCAGCGGTTCGCCACCGCTATGCGCGCTAGCGTAGGCGCGCGCCCGCGCCACGAGGCCCTCGGCCCAGGCCTGCGTTCCGCGGGCGTGCAGGTGGATGTAGCTGGCCAGGACGTTGTGCCGGACCAGCCCGTCACGGCCGGGCAAGCTCCCCGTCCCGCGCCGCACGGCGAAGACGCTGCGTACCGTGTCGCCTCCCTCGGTCAGTCGCGAGTAATGGAACTCGTGGCCGCGCAGAACCGTCCCCCGCTCGAAGTAGGGGTTGACCGAGTCCACCTCGACCTCCGCGTAGCCATGTCCCTGGGGCCTGCGCTCCACCACCAGTCGGACCGGTAGGACCCCTGCCATCGGGTAGTCGTTCCCCTGCCAGCGGATGGCCTCGGACAGGTACATCAGCCCCCCGCACTCGGCGTAGATCGGCAGCCAGCGCTCGGCCGCGCGACACACCGCCTCGCGCAGAGAGCGGTTGGCCGACAGAGCCTCGGCGTGGGTCTCCGGGAAGCCACCGCCCACGTAGAGCGCGTCCAGGGGCGGGAGGCGCTGCGACTCCAGAGCCGACAGCGGGACGATCTCCCCTCCCAGCGCCTCGAGTGCCTCCAGGTTCTCGGGGTAGTAGAAATGAAAAGCGCTGTCGTGCAGCACGCCGATCCGCACCGGCGTCCCCGGGACGGCGACGCCGCCCCCGGCGGCCTTTCCCACCTCCAGGGGTCCCGCCGCCTCGGCCACGCGGCGCAGGGCGTCCAGGTCCAGCGCGGGTCGGACGATCCGGAGCAGCCGGTCCCGAACCGCGTCGAGGCCGGTGCGCTCCTGGACGGTGACCAGTCCCAGGTGACGGCCCGGGAGGGGATCGTCGCCCCGGATCGCCGGGATCGCGCCGAGCACTGGCAGATCGGTGTGGTCCGCGATCGCTTGCCGGATCACGGACTCGTGCCGGGCGCCGGCCACCCGGTTGAGGACGATGCCCGCCAGCGTCAGCTCCGGATCGAATGTGGCCAGGCCGTGGGCCAGCGCGGCAGCGGTCCGGGTGGTCTTGGTGACACCGAGCACCAGGACCACCGGCGCGTCGATGGCCTTGGCCAGCGCGGCGGTGCTGTGGGTCCCCTCGGGACCGGCACCGTCGAACAGGCCGCGGTTGCCCTCGACGAGGTTCGGCCCGGAGGGATCCGCGTGGGCGCAGAGCGCACGGCGGACCTCGTCGAAGCCCATCAGATACGTGTCGAGATTTCGTGCGGGACCGGCCGTGGCCCAGGCGAGCCAGGCGGCGTCGATGTAGTCCGGGCCCTTCTTGAACGCGCGGACCGGGAATCCCTCGTCCCGCCAGGCCAGACAGAGGCCCAGCGAGACGAGGGTCTTTCCCGAGTCGCCGCCGGTTCCGGCGACGACCAGTCGGGGGGCGCGGACACGCATGCGAGCGTCTCGCCGCCCCCGACCGTTCTACCGGCGGCCCTTGACCAGGCCCTCGTTGTCGGCGTGCTCGGGGTTGAGCACCACGGCGCTCTTGCCCGCGTACGAGTAGACGCACCGACCGCTGGCGATCAGCGCCTTGAGGCCGTCCTTGACCTGCTTGCGCTTGAACTCGAGGCCCAGGTGGGCGGTGAGCTCCTTGCCCATGTCCATCGGCTTGATTTCTTTCTTGCCGTGGAGCTCGCGGACGATCTTGTACATCTCGTCACCGAGCTGTTCGGGTGTCATGTCGCTCATCGTTCACTCCCTAGCGGTAGTGCATCGACGTCCGGTACTTCAGACCGGCGTGCGTGAAGTCGTCGATGTGGTACTGGGTGAACTCGAAGCCGGTCAGCTCGAAGAACTTCGTCCAACCGATCCGGTCGATCCACTCACCGACGCGCTCGAACTTGCGAGCGTCCGCCGCCCAGACCTCGACGATCTTCTTGACCGCGTCCACCGTCTCTTCCCACCGGGGCGGG
>CAZITQ010000336.1:0-6424 GCA_964542165.1 uncultured Rickettsiales bacterium | reverse complement strand
CCGGGACCAACGGATTAAAAGTCCGTTGCTCTACCAGCTGAGCTACCGGCCCACGGTGGGGATTGTATGCGAACCTACTGCTGGGCGAACTCGTTGCGGACGCTGGTGTAGGTCTTGCCCGGGGCGACCTCGAAGCTGATGGTCTTCTCCTGGGGCGGGGTGCAGTTGCCGCAGCGGAGCAGCAGGGTGTGTTTGCCCGACTCGATCTCGAAGTCCTTGACCGGGGTGTTGCGGAGCATCGCGCCGTCCAGGTAGACGGTGGACCAGGGCTTGGAGTTGACGGTCAGGTAGGCCGTGCCTGTGGCCACGGGCTCCACGGGATCGTCGTCATCGTCGTCCTTGACCTTGCCGCGCTCCCGCTCCTTCTCGCGCTCCCGCGCCTCCCGCTCCTCGCGCAGGCGCTCTCGGCGTTCCTCCCTGTCGCGCTCCCGCTCGAGGCGCTTGCGCTCGGCCTCGGCTGCGGCGGCTGCGGCGGCATCCGCGTCGGCGTCGGTTTCGCCCGTTTCGACCTCGTCCCCACCGGCCTCGACGACGGGGGTGGTCGGCTCCACCGGGTCGCCGTCTGGCGTGGGGTCCTCGACCGGGTCGGGGACGTTGTTCACGTTGATCCTCGGCTCGCTCATCAGCCGCAGCGCCACCACGATCCCCACCGCCCCCAGCAAGAAGACGATGATCACGACCAGGGCCACGATCAGCAGGCCAGCCGCGCCGCGCTTCTTCTTGCGGGTCCGCCTCTCGATCCGGGCCATCGGGGTGGGGGTCGGCGGCGCGGGAGCGAGACGTTCGGGCTGCACCGGCGGCGCGGGCGCGATCGAGGGCTCGGCGCCGGTGGAGAAGAACTGCTTGGTGAGCTCCCCCATCTCCTTCTCGGCCATCGGCCGATCGGTGGTAGGGGACTGCTGCTGGAGCTGGGGTGCCGACGGCGCCGGCTGGTCGCCCGCGGTGAAGAAGGCCTGGGTGAAGTCGCCCATCTCGGCGTCGGATGCGCCGGTGTCGCTCATGCCCGCCAGCGATTGGGTGCCCTTGGGGTCGCCCTTGCCCGGCGCGCCGCCCGCGGGCTTCTTGGGGATCCAGGTCTGGTACTCCTCGAGCCACTCGGCGATGGACGGCCCGGGCCCCAGGGTGTCCAGGATGCCCTGCAGGTCCCGCTCCATGGCGCCGGCGGACTCGTAGCGGTCCTCGGGCTTCTTGGCCATCGCCTTGAGGATCACCGCGTCCAGGCCCGGGACCTTGTCCCGCACGTTCTTGACGGCGTCGCGGATGTCGGCCTGCAGCACCTTGTGCATGATGGCCAGCAGGTTGTCGCCGTGGAAGATGACGTCCAGGCACAGCATCTCGTGGATGATCGAACCCATCGAGAAGATGTCGGAGCGCCCGCTGAGCTTGGAGCTGCCGGTGACCTGCTCCGGCGACATGTAGATCGGCGTGCCCTTGGTGATGTCCGCCGCGGTGGTCTTGTAGAGGTTGGAGTCGGCCTTGGCGATGCCGAAGTCCATGATCTTGGCTTCGCCCGTCCGGGACACGATCACGTTGGCCGGCTTCAGGTCCCGATGGACCAGGTTCATCGGGGCGCCGTCCTTGGCCACCAGGGAATGGGCGTAGTCCAGGCCGCGGCAGATGTGCATCGCGAACTGGATCACCACGTGGGGCGGGACCGACTTGCCGGCGTTGCGGCAGTTGCGGACCAGGGTGTCCAGCGTCCAGCCGTCCACGTACTCCATGGCGAGGTAGTAGTCCTCGCCGACCTGGTTGAACTCGTAGACCTCGACGATGTTCTTGTGGCGCAGCTGCCCGCCGAGGCGGGCCTCGTTGATCAGCGCCTTGACGAAGCGGTCGTCCTGGGTGAGCCGGACGTCGATCTTCTTGAGGGCGACCTCTTTTTCGAACCCCATGGGGCCGCTGAGGACGGCCAGGTACACCTTGGCCATTCCGCCCTCACCGAGCAGACTGACCAGCTTGTACCGACCAAAGGTTTCGCCTTCCATCCCAACGGTCTCCGCGCGCCCCGCAAGCCCGCTCCAGCGGGCGACGGCATGAAGACGCAGCAAGCCCTCGATGTCAATAGACACCCCATTATACGGGGTGGTTCCAGGGGATGCGAAATCGCCCGGCCGGGTCGATCCGTGCCCGGGGAGACCGCCCTCCATGGGGAGGCCTCCCGCGAATGCGAAGGTCCCGCTCCGGGACGCGGATCGCGTCCTCCCACAGGACGATATCGTCCGATCCGCCGATGTCCTGAGCCCTTTTCGTTGGCGAGGCCCTGACCGCGCTGCTACTTTGACCTGCCGTTTCCATGGCCCTTTCCCCGGAGACCAGGATGGAGATCACCCTCATCCACCCCTACCCGGATCCCTCGGCCTATGGCCTCCGGGTGCTGCGCGCGGTGCTCAAGGGCGCCGGGCACCGGGTCCAGTTCGTCAACCTCCCCGACTTCACCGGCGACGAGGCCACGGTGGCGGTGGAGCGCGCCTCCCGCCGCTACCCCCGCCGCGCCCTCGACCAGCTCTGCGACGTGGTGGCGGACTCGGACATCGTCGGCATCTCGCTGATGACCAACTTCTTCGCCACCGCCGTCGAGATCACCGAGGCCATCCGCCGCGAGCTGCCCGAGAAGCTGATCGTCTGGGGCGGCGTGCACCCGACGATCCGACCGGACGAGTGCCTGGCCCACTGCGACGTGGCGGTGGTCGGCGAAGCCGAGGAGGCCATGCTGGCCCTCTGCCAGCGCATCCACAGCGGTGAGGACTGGGCGGATGTCCCCGGCCTGGCGTTCCTGCGCGACGGCGAGATGGTCGAGACCGCCGTGCCCCCCCTCGAGGTGGAGCTGGATCAGCTCCCGGCCCCGGACATCGATCCCGAGGACCAGTGGCTGCTCCACGACGGCGGGCTGATCCCGGTGACCCACGAGGTTTTCGTGCAGATGATGGCCCGCACCACGGCCAGCGCCCTGTACGGCAAGGTGGGGTACCAGACCATGACCAGCCGCGGCTGCCCCCACCGCTGCGCCTACTGCGTGAACTCCACCATCCGCGGGCTGTACCCGGGGCAGCGCTACGTGCGCTTCCGCTCGGTGGAGTCGGTGATCGACGAGCTCACAGCCGTGCTCCGCCGCTACCCCCAGGTGGACTACATGTGGTTCTCCGACGACGTGTTCTTCGCGCGTCCGCTCAAGGACCTGGAGCGCTTCTCGGAGCTGTACCGCGAGCACATCGGCCTGCCGTTCTACATGCTGGCCAGTCCCACCAGCCTCACCGAGGACAAGTACCGGGTGCTGGTGGAGGCCGGGCTGCACCACATCCAGATGGGCATCGAGAGCGGCAGCCCCCGGATCCAGGAGGTCTTCCAGCGGGAGCGGATGGGCAACGAGCGGGTGGTCAAGGCGGCCGAGATCATCGCCAAGTACGCCGATGACACCCAGGTGCCCTACTACGACTTCATCACCAACATCCCCTGGGAGGACGACGAGGCGCGCCGGGAGACCCTGCGGCTCATCGCCCGCCTCCCCAAGCCCTTCAAGCTCCAGCTGTTCTCCCTGGTGCTCTACCCGGCCACCGTGGCCTACGACCGCGCCTGCAGCGAGGGCATGCTCGCCCCCCAGGAGCGGGAACTCTACGACGCCATGTACCAGGTCCGCGAGGACACCTACCTCAACCTGGTGCTCTCCCTGGCCTCCAAGGGGCTCGTGCCCGGATGGCTGGTGGAGGCGCTGGCGGACGATCGCCTGGACCCGGTGGTCACCAGCCCCCCCGTCCGCGCCCTCGAGGCGGTGACCCGCCGGGCCCTGCGCACAGTGCGCGAGCTACGGGACTTCAATCGCCACTACAAGAAGATGTCCGCGATGTCGTGAGCCCCCGGCGGGGGCCTTGCGGTCAGCTGGCGCTGGAGGGACGGGCCGACTTGCGCCCGTGGCGCGAGTGGACGTGTTCGGCCAGCAGGGAGTCCTCGTCCCGCTCCTCCACCGTCCGGTCCTCGCGACGGCGGGAGCCCAGGTAGAGCACCCCGAGGCCCAGGCCGAGCAGGGCCACGGGCACGGTCAGTGCCGCGATCTGGACCACGGACGGCCCCTTGCGATCCGGGGAGGTCGTCAGGACGGCGGAGAGCGGGTTGCGGGAATTCCCGGTCGGGCCGCCCAGCCCCGCGACCAGCCCCGACGGTTGCTGCCGCGGTGCCGCGGCCGGCGCCGAGACCGGCTGGGCCGCCTGTGCGGTCCGTGCCGGCACGAGGGCGCCGCCCACGCGGACGACCCCGGGTACGGTTGCGCTCCCCAGCAGCTCCTGCGCCCGATCACCGCTGGCGTCGTAGGCCAGTGGGAAGGACCATCCATGCTCGGCGGCGATCTGCTCGGTCAGGGGCGCGTCGCACCCCTGGCCCACGCACACGGCGAGCACGTGGTCGTTGCCCGCGTCTCGCATCCGGTCCAGCACGGTCAGGCTCGCGGCGTTGTCCGGGTGGAACAGGGCCGCGGTGGCGGGGGCGTCCGCGAGGACACCCTGCTGCAGGGGGCGAGCGTCTCCAGCCAGGGCGGACGCGGCGAACAGCAGGCAGATGCCTGCTACCGCGGTCCCGGCGAGAATTCGTCTGGTCATGGCCCACCTCGCTTCTTCAATCTAACATGCGGCTCCCCGGGAACCGAGACAAGGTTGCGGGACGCTTCGCCCGGGGGGGTCAGTGCGCGGCGCCGTGGGGCTCGAAGGTGACCGACGGCGCGGCATCCAGGGGGTGGCAGGCCCAGCCGGGGATGCCGGCGGGCGTGGTCGGGTAGCTCGTGACCAGATTGAAGCCCGCCCAGCAGCCATCCAGCGCCCAGTCCCAGAGGGTGTCCCAGTCCAGGGTGCCCCGTACGTAGGTCAGGCTGATCTCCTCGCCGTCACTGCTGTCGGTCCCCAGGTGGGTCGCGTGCTCCCCCGGATTCACCTGGTCGTCGTCGGGACCGTCGTCCACGTACAGGTACAGCCGCTCGACGGCCACGTCGTCGGCGAAGAATCCCCAGGGGGTGCCGAGCCAGTGGTTGAGGGCCACGTCCTCGTCGTGGATCTCGAACGACAGCGTGGTCAGGTTGCCCGCCATGGGCACGGACGCCAGCTCGGTGATGTCCGGAGGCGCGGTGGAACCGCTGAACCACGGCATCCACCCGCAGCGGTGAGGGGGACTCAGGGGGAGCCCTCCCACCCCGTCCACCGGGATGTCGAGGGTGAAGTCGGCGGTGGTCCCGTTCACCGGGTACGCCTTGAGGAAGACCGGGATCTCGGTGGTCTCGGGAAGTAGCTGGAGCTGATCGTCGGTGGCGGCGAAGGGATCCACCTGGATCACCTGCCACCCCTCGCCGGTCCAGTCGCCGTCCGGCCGCAGGAATCCGACCAGCGTCCGACCGCCGACCCCCACCAGGTCCTCCCCGGCGTCGAAGGTCGGATCCTCGGCGTCCTCCTCGCTGTCCTTCCACACGAAGGGCAGGTAGAACGCGCCAGACCCGCCGTGACCGTTGCCGAGATCGAGGGCGTGGAAGTGGTGCTCGGGGGGCGGATCGGGCAGGTCGTACTCCCAGACCACCACCTCGTCTTTGCCCTGGTAGCGGTCGTCTCCGGCCAGGTACTCCTCGCCCACCTCCACGCTGTGGCCGTAGAAGGCCAGGTGCGCGAAGCCCATCCGCTGGAAGCTGTACTGGGCTCCCGTCGCCCCTGCCCGTTCCACGTAGATCCCGTTCACCGTGCGGAAGCCCAGGTCGAGCTCGATGGGCAGGTGATCCGGAGGGCCCTGTTCCTGGGCATCGTGGGGGGTGAATCGCACGAGGGCGTGGTTCGAGGACGCGTCCCCGAGGTCCGCCTCGGTCTCCCAGACCAGGGTGAAGCGTGTGCCTGCGCGTGTGCAGGGGATGGTGGTCAGGTCCGCGTGGTCCGAGGACGCCACGGTGGCAGGTGCGTAGTTGGCCCCACCGTCGAAGGAGACCTCGACGGCCAGCGAGCACTCCTCGCCGTCGTCATCCACCAGGGTCACGACGACGGTCGCCCCCTCGTACAGGGGGTCCGCGTCGTTGAGCTCGGCGTCCACGGTGGGCAACGAGTTGAACTCGGTGGGCGCCGCCGCCTCGGGCGGTCCGCAGGCCGACAGCCAGAGCAGCGGGAGCAGGATCGGGGCGAGTCTGTGCACGGGTCGGGGGGTTCCGACCGGAGTATAGCAAGGAGGCGCGACGTTCCGGGTCGTGGGGCGGTGAGAGTTCGGGTAATGTGGCGCCGCGGTGCGGGCCGGGGGGGCCGTTACCGCCGAGGAGATCGAGAGACCATGTACAGGATCGTGTGGCTGCTGGCTGCGCTGGCGTGGACCCTGGTGGGGTGTGTGACGGTCACCGACGACGACGTGGCCGACGATGACACCGGCGACGACGACACGGGCGACGACGACACCGGGGACGACGACACCGGGGACGACG
>CAZITQ010000335.1:0-6427 GCA_964542165.1 uncultured Rickettsiales bacterium | reverse complement strand
CGCCCGTCCCTTTTCTGCTGCGACGCTATGCGTCGACTGCAGCAATCGTGGCGAGTAGCGCGGCGGGCTCCGCCCGACCGCGTTACTCCACGTACCCCAGCGCCCTCAGCGCTTCCTTCATCTCGTCCGAGATCCCCGGCGCCCGGGCTCGGTTGGCGGCGGCGTCGAGGAGGGTGTCGGCGCGGGCGGTGAGGGTGGTGGCGAGGGTGGGGTCGAGGGCCAGGGGGTCGAGGGGGTGATCTCGTGGGGATCGGTGGACAGGTCGTACCACTCGGACCAGCCGTCGACGCCGGCGTGGGAGCGCACGAGCTTCAGATCACCCTCGCGGACCGAGACCTTGAGGACGCGGGCCGGGACGCCGCCGTGGTCGGAGGCGCGGACGATGGAGGACGGTGGCGGGAGGTCCCGGGTGCCGGTGCAGGCGAGGGGGGCTGGGAGGCAGGGGAAGGGTGCGTCGGACAGGCCGGCGAGGGTGGCCAGGGTGCCGGCGACCCCGGCGGTGCTGACGGGGGCGGTGGGGCGGGCGGGGGCGACGTCGGGGCCCGCCAGGATCAGGGGGACCCGGACGTTGGCGTCGTAGACGTGCTGCTTGTGGGAGCGCAACTCGTTGTGCTCCGACAGGCTCTCCCCGTGGTCGCCTGCCACCAGCCAGTAGGAGGGGCGGGGGCCGCGGAGCTCCTCGAACCGGCGGGTCAGGTCGGCGGCGATGTCGTTGGCGGTGTGGACCTCGGCGAGGTAGGCGCGGGAGGAGCGGAGGACACGCTTGGCCCGCTCACCGGTGCCCGTGGGGGGGTCGGCGGGGCGCCGGGACGGCCTGCCGCCGATCCGGCGCGGCGATCGCAGACCGAGCAGATCCAGCGCCTGGTCCGTGGGATCGGGCAGGGTCGCGGGGCGCGCCGGATGCTCGTCGTACAGCCCGGGATCGGGGAGGGCCGGTTCCGCGTCCGCGAATTCCGCTGCAACCTCCCCGGGGGCCCGATAGGGGGCGTGGGGTTCGTAGAGGTGAAGCCAGAGAAAGAGGGGGCGGTCGGGGTCGGCCGACTCGATCCAGCGGACGGCGCGGGCGGCGGTCTCGGCGCCCGATCGCTCGAAGCGCTCCAGACGCAACTCCCGGGCGCCCCGGGGGGCGGTCAGCCAGCCCCAGAGGCTCCGCCTCAGCGCGGCGTCGCCGGTCAGGTCGTCGTCGTAGACCTCGAACCCACGAGCAAATCCCAGGTCGCCGTCGAGCATGGCCGAGCTCACGAAGGCCGCGGTGGCGTACCCCGCATCCCGCAGCGACGTCGGGAGCCAGGCCAGGTCCTCGGGCACCGGGCGCCCGTTGCTCAGCACCCCGCTCTCCCAGGGGGGAAGGCCCGCGAGCATGGTGCTGTGGGAGGGGCCCGTGAGCGGCGCGGGTGCCACCGCCCGCGGAAAGTACACGCCATCGGAGGCCAGCTCGTCCGCGAGGCCGACGCTGCGGGCGAGCATGGGGACGTCGGCCGACTCCAGGCTGTCGGCCCGCCAGGTGTCGATGGTGATCAGGACGAGGTCGGGGGCGTGCTCCGGCGCGGGTCCGGGCTCGACCCGCGCGTCCTCCCCGGGGGCGGGGCGTGACGCCGGCCCGACGGCCCAGAAGATCCCGAGCCCGAGCAACGCACACACGGCCCCCAGCGCACCCCACCTGGAGCCGGGCAACCGGCGGACGATCGCCGCGCCCCCCCACCCCGCCGCGACCACCGCCGCGACCCGCCAGCCCAGCGCCGCCCCCCCGTCGGGCTGCCCGGCGTCCCCGGCGCCATGGATCACGGCACCGATCGCCGCCGCGGCGGTCAGCGCTGCGAGGGCCGCGATCCAGGGCGGTGTCCTTCGTGGGTGTTCCGGCGTCATGGCCGCACAGGGCAGCACCACGATCAGGGCGATGGCCTCCCAGCGCCCCAGGAGGGCGAGCATCCACGCGGCCGTGCCCCCCGTCGGAAGGGACGGCCCGGAGGCCGAGATCCACCCGTCCAGCAACGCCAACGCGGCAGCGCCGGGAGCGGCGACGAGCAACGGGCGCAGCCGGGGGAGGAGTGAAGCCACGGGTGGATCATCGGCGATGTCGTCCCGCGCGGGAAGGTGTGCGACGGCCGATCAGTGCCCCGCGATGGCCGCGGCCACCAGGTTGCCGATGATGGCGGCGCCTTCGGGGGAGGGGTGGACCTTGTCCCACATGAAGTACTCGGGGTGGGTGTCGTAGTCCATGGCGCCGGCGGTCTCGACGAAGATCACGTCGGCGTCGGCGTCGGCGAGGGCCTGGTAGCGCTCGTTGAGCATCGTGCCGTAGTCGTTGCAGCCTTCGAAGTTGCCCAACGAGCCTTCGGCGGCCTGGTAGTAGCCGACGATCGCCAGCTTCGCCCCATCGGCCTGGACGAGGTCGATGAGGTCGACCATGTCCCCGGTTCCCGTGAGCGGATCGGCCAGCTCGTCCACCTTGGACTCGCACAGGGAGGGGTCGAAACCCTCGTGGGAGCAGCCGCACTCGCTGCGGATGTCGTTGCCGCCGCCGGTGACGATCACCCACGCCCAGGGGTGGCCGGGTTCGTACTGCTCGGGGATGTCGTCGGGATCGTCCCAGTCGGTGGTCAGGTGGGTCCCGCCGACGGCGTTGTTGCGGACGTGGACCCCCAGCGCGATCCCCGCGTGGCAGGCCAGGGACTGGCAGACGTTCTTGTTGGACGCGGTGAGGGAGTCGCCGATGGCCAGGTGGGTCGGCGGGCCGCCGGCCGGGTCGTCGGGTCCACCGGGCAGGGCGTTCACCAGGGCGCAAAGGTCCTCGGGGCAACCGAGGGGGGCCGACGCCAGAGCGCCGAAGACCACGATCACGATCGTCGTCCGGGTCGCTCGTCTCAGGGTATCTCGGAACACGCCTCTCATCGCTCACCTCCATGAATCCCGCCGGGGTCGAGGAGACGGTCGACGGCGACCCCGAGGGGTCACGAAAATAATGGTTCGAGATCAGCCCTGGCCGATGGCCTCGGTGGGGTCGACGCCCGAGTCGAGCTGCTCGTAGTCCAGCTCGCTGCCGTACATGCTGTGGGGGATGAGGTAGACGACCACCATCACGGCGGCGGCGGCGCCCACGGCCCAGCGCACGACGCGGGGCGCGGCGCGGCGCCAGCGGAGCACGGCGGCGGCGGCGAGCCAGCAGACGAACATCACCAGCGTCTTGTTGTCGGTCAGGTCCCAGCCGAAGGGGACGCCGGTCCAGAACGCCCCGAAGGCGTACTTCTGCACCACCGGCCCCAGGAACATCCCGCCCACGCCGATCAGGCCGAGGGTGGCATAGGTCATCCAGGCCAGACCGCGCCTGCCCAGCAGGGCCTCCAGCAGGGTCCGGATCCCCCACATCACCCCGAAGAACATCGCGAGGATGTGGGGGACGAGAGCCGCAGCGGGCACAGCGCCCTTGAAGCGGATCACGGCGCTGCGGTCGGTGGGGATCGCCACCTCGCCCGCGTCGCCGTGGAGGACCAGGTGGTACTCGAGCTTCCCGGCCGGCGGCTGGTGCGGAAGCTCGGCGACCAGCTCGCCATCCTCGGATCGCAGGGGGACCCCGGTGTACGGATCGGCGGTCGGGTAGCGCCGCCAGCGCAGCTCCCCTACCACCCCCCCCGGATCGGGGATCGATACCCGGGGATCGACGCCGGTGTTGGCCGAGCGGATCAGCCGGTAGGCCACCGCCGATCCGTCGATGGTCTCCTCCCCCCGCAGCGGATGGGTCGGCCCGGTCTTCCGCTGGTACACGGCCGTGGACAGCATGAGCACCACGGCGAGCACCCACAGCAGGACGCTCACCCACCAGCGGTCGCGGATCCGGATCGCGGCCATGCCTACCTCGCCACCAGCGTCGCGGCCAGCTCCAGCTCCACGTCACCTCTCCGCAGCCGGAGGGTCACCTGGTCGCCGGGGGCGTGGGCCTTCAAGGCGGTGGACAGGTCGCGCAGGCCGGACAACTCGTGGTCGTCGACGGCGTGGAGCACATCACCGGCCACGACGCCGGCGGCCTCGGCCGGTGAGCCCCTGAGCACCTCCTGGACCCGGACGCCCGGGCCAGGAAAGGCGAAGTCGGGGACGGTGCCCAGGCTGACCTTGCGTTCACCGCCCGGGTGGCCACCGCCCGGGGTTCCGCTGCCCGGATGGCCGCCGCCGGGATGTCCGCCGCCCGGATGGCCCGCGCCCTCCCCGGTCGTCAGCGGCTCGACCCGATCCGCCAGGTAGGCGACCACCTCGCTGGCGCCCTCGACGATCCGCGCCAGACCGTCCAGGTCCAGCTTGTCGGGGGTGTCCGACGGGCGGTGGTAGTCGGCGTGGGGGCCGGTGGTCAGCTGAACACCCGGCACGCCCCGCTCGAGACAGGACGCCTGGTCCGAGGCGTCCAGGGGTTCGGTGGACAGGGCCACCGGCAGCCCGGTGGTGTGGGTGACCCCCATGAAGATGAAGCGCCACTCCCGGGCCGATGCCCCGTCGAGCACCAGCAGCTTGCCGTCACCGAGCCGCCCCACGCTGTCCAGGTTGACGCAGGCGGTCGGCGCGCCCTCCAGGCCCTCCAGAAGGTGCTTCGAGCCGACGCGGCCGGCCTCCTCCCCGGTCACCACGGCGAACAGCACCGGTCGCTTGCCCGGCGCCTCGGCCGTGGTCCGTGCCAGCTCCAGCAACGCGGCCACCCCGGACGCGTTGTCGTCCGCCCCCGGGCGCACCGGCCCCACGGTTGCGCGCCGTACGTCCCGCCCGCCCACGCCCACGGGGTCCAGGTGGGCCAGCACCACCACGGGCTCGCCGGCCAGGGCCGGATCCGTGCCCTCGACCCGCCCCAGCAGGTTGGTCAGCTCCATCTCCCGCTCGGGCTCGCCCCCGGTCCAGGGAAAGACCTGGCGGTACCCGGCGTCCCCGGCCGGCCAGAGCCCGACCTCCCCCATGCGCGCCTCGACCCTCGCCGTGGCCACCGCCAGGCCCTCGCTCCCCAGGCCGCGACCGAAGGTGTCGTCCGCGGTCATCTCGGCGACGAGGGAACCCAGCGATGCGGCGTCGTAGGCCGGTGGCAGGGGGACCAGGGGATCCCGGGCCGGTAGTTCCAGCGCCGCCGGAGTCTCCGGATCCAGCATCCGCACCAGGGGGGAGCCCACCGGCTCCCACTGGCCCTTGAGCTGGTTGGTCGGCTCCTCGCCGTCGAAGGCCAGGTAGGAGTACTTGCTGTAGTGGGGCAGCTTGCGGGACAACCCGGAGATCGCCGCCACCGGTCCGGCGGTGACCCACGCCACGGCAACCCCGGGATCCCCGTCCCCGCGGGCCACCAGCACCACCGAGTCCGCCGCCGGATCCAGCGCCTGCCCGGCCAGCTCCAGCGCCTCGCCCCCGCGAACCACCCCGTGCTCGGCCAGCCGCAGCGCCACCTCCGCCCCGTGGCGGTTGCTCCACCCCAGCACCCAGGTCGGCTCCTCCGGCAACGCCTCCAGCTCGGTGTCGAGCACCGTTCTGGGCGCCCCCGGCATGGCCCACCGCTCGGCGAGCGCCCCCCACGCCTCCTGCTCCTCGGGGGACACGTCCGCGGGCAGAACGAACAGGGGCGCCTCGGCGCCGAACAGGGTCGACAGGGACGGGGGCACCTCCCGGGGATCCAGCCTCCGCATCAGGTCGAAGGCCGGGTCCACGTCCACCCGCAGGGGTCGCCCGCTGGTGATCAGCGTCGCCCGGTGGGCAGCTCCGTCCTGGGGCAGCTCGATCCACCGCAGCTCCCCCCCCTCGACGGTCACCGCCACCGGGACCACCAGGGGGAAGGGCTCGCCCACCTGGACCTGGCGCACCTCCAGCTCCAGGGACCAGTCACCCCCGTCCGGGAACCGGGTGAGGGAGGCCCCTTCCAGCCGCAGCTCCGGCGCCCCCGGGCGCGTGGTCCACTCCTCGAAGAACGCGGTCCAGGGCCCCTCAGGCCCCCCGTTGAGGGCTCCGGCCAGGTCTCCGAATCCGGCCCGGGTGAAGGCGTGACCGGCGTGGAACCTCTCCATGGCCTCGGAGAAGGCCGGGTCGCCCAGGCTCCGCCGCGCCATGTGGATCACCATCGCCGCCTTGCCGTAGCCCACGGCCTCCGAGGCCGCCGAGGTCCGCGACCGGAACGACGCCAGGGGCCGGTCGTCGTCCCCGTGCACGAAGTCCGTGAACTTCTTCAGCGCGGTCCGCCGGTAGACCACCCCCTCCCCGCGCTGCTCGGCCAGCAGGTGGTCGGCCATGTACGCGGTCAGCCCCTCGCACCAGTTGCCACCGGCCATGTCCACGTACACCGAGTTGCCCCACCAGTTGTGGAGCAGCTCGTGGGGGTAGGACGAGGTCAGGATCCACGGAAAGCGGATCACCTTGGGCCCCAGCAGGGTGAAACCGGGCATGCCGTAGCCGGTCTCCCAGAAGTTCTCCACCA
>CAZITQ010000334.1:0-6459 GCA_964542165.1 uncultured Rickettsiales bacterium | reverse complement strand
GTGCGACGGCGACTGCGACGACGCCGACCCCGCCAACTTCCCCGGCAACGCCGAGATCTGCGACGGCGCCGACAACGACTGCGACGGAGCGCTCAGCGGCGACGAGGTCGACGACGACGGCGACGGCGTCACCGAGTGCGACGGGGACTGCGACGACGGCGACGGCGACAATTATCCAGGCAACGCGGAGGCCTGCGATGACCAGGACAACGACTGCGACGGGGCCCTGGGTGGCGACGAGATCGACGACGACAACGACGGTGTCACCGAGTGCGACGGCGACTGCGACGATGGCGACGCCGACAACTACCCGGGCAACACCGAGGTCTGTGACGGCGCCGACAACGACTGCGATCAGGTGGCCGACAACGGGTTGCTTGGCGCGGGCGAGGACTGCCCGGCGGACTCCTGCCTCCACGTGCTGGAGGACGGCTCACCCACGGGTTCCGGCGACTTCTGGATCTCGCCGTACGGCCAGGCCTACCAGGAGTACTGCGACTTCGGCACCGTCGCCGGCGGCTGGAGCTACCGCCAGCTGATCTCCATCGAGAACCCGACCCAGGACGTGCTCTACGACCACCCGGTGGCCATCGATCTCGACGCCGCCGCGCTGATCGCCGACGGCAAGCTCGAGGACGACGGGGCCGACCTGCGCTTCTTCACCCACGACGGGCCGCTGATGGAGTACTGGTTCGAGCACGGCGATCCCGACTTCATCGTCGCGATCTGGGTCGTGGTCCCCGAGCTACCGGCGGCCGCGACCACCGACTTCACCCTGACCTACGGCAATCCGGACACCGAGCGACGCTCGATGTCCTGGCTCTTCGACGGATTCGGCGAGGACACCGAGGCCCTGTACGAGCGGGTCTACGACGCCAACTGGGGCTACCCCCAGTTCACCTGGGACGTGGCCGACGACGCCCTGGAGGTCCACAACACCAACCAGGACTTCTACCTCCAGGCCCTGGAGGACACGGTGGTGCTGGAGGTGCCGATCTACGTGGAGGTCCAGGGCTACATGGTGGACAACGACGCCCTCGGCGCCATGATCCGGGACGAGAGCGGGGCCCTGATCACCGCGGTGTCGTCCAACGACTACGACGGCGTGGGGCACAACGGTGGCGACGAGGCGATCGTCGAGCACAGCACGGTCCCCACCGGGCACTACCAGGGCACCTACCTGCTGGATCTGGGCGACATCAACGACATCTACAACGACACGCGGATCGGTCTGTACTACGACGGCTCCGGGCTTCACTACTACCTGGACGGGATCTGGCAGGACTCGGTCGCGGACACGATCGATCTGGCCTCCGCCGGCCTGGGCTGCTTCGCCTGCCAGGGCAGCCCCGGCGCCGGCTTCCTCCACCTGTGGATCGGCGGGACCCCCATCGACTTCGATCCCTCCGCGGTCACCTCCGACGCCACCGCGATCCTGGACGGCGAGGAGGCATTCTAGCCCCCTCCGCGAACCCTGACAGTCCAGCCTAAGTCCACGAGATTTCTCTACTTTGCCCGGCTGGCAGCGCCAGTTGACGGCGGCAACCCCCTTTTCTATAAAGGGGCGCCCTAAAGCCAAGAATCGCTCCGAAGGAGCGGCAAGCTACGACATCGGAAGGACCAAACCCCATGGAATTCGACCCCGGCCTGGTGGACGCGCTCGTCGAGCGCTGGGGCACCGGTCAGGACGCCGCGATTCCCCTGCTGCAGGGCCTGCAGGAGGAGTACCGCTACGTCCCGATCGAGGCAATGGACTACATCTGCGGCAAGACCCAGATCACCCCCGCCCAGATCTACGGCGTGGTGACCTTCTACACCCAGTTCCGGCTGGAGCCGGTGGGTGAGCACCTGATCAAGGTCTGCAAGGGGACCGCCTGCCACGTGAGCGGCGCCCAGGGCATCACCGAGTCCCTCGAGGAGGTCCTGGCGATCCCCGACGGCGCCACCACCCCCGACATGAAATTCACCCTGTCGGCGGTGGCCTGTCTTGGCTGCTGCAGCCTGGCGCCGGTGATCATGGTCAACGAGGACACCCACGGGAAGCTCAACCGCACCTCGGCGGCCAACGTGATGACCAAGGAATACGGCGCCTCAACCCCGGAGACCGACGCCTAGGGCGCCGGCCACCACCGCACACGCGAGAAAGGGCAGCACAGATGGAGCCCAACACGAGCGAGGTCACGCGGGTGGTCGTGGGTCTGGGGACCTGCGGCATCGCCGCCGGGGCCGGCAAGATCCAGGACATCCTCCAGACCGGGATCGACGAGGCGGACGCGTCGGTCGAGATGGGGATCACGTCGTGCATGGGCAACTGCCATGCCGAACCCATCGTCGAGGTCTACGACAAGGCCGGGAACCACTTCTTCTACGGCAACGTCAACGCGGGCAAGGCCAAGAACATCGTCAAGAAGCACATCGTCGGCGGTGACCCGGTCACCAAGTGGATGTTCGATCCGTCGGATCCCGAGGACGACGCCGGCGCCTTCTACCTCAAGCAGGAGCAGATCGTCCTGCGCAACTGCGGGAAGATCGATCCGGAGAACATCGAGGACTACCTGGCCAACCAGGGCTACGACGGGCTGAAGAAGGCCATCGAGATGGGCCCCGAGTGGACCATCGACGAGGTCAAGGCGTCCGGCATACGCGGCCGCGGCGGCGCCGGCTTCCCCACCGGGCTCAAGTGGTCCTTCGCCCGGGGGTCCAAGTCCGACAAGAAGTACGTCATCTGCAACGCGGACGAGGGCGACCCCGGCGCGTTCATGGACCGCTCGACCATCGAGGGCGATCCCCACTCGGTGCTCGAGGGCATGGCCATCTGCGGCGTCGCCATCGGCGCCAGCCACGCGTACGTCTACTGTCGCGCCGAGTACCCGCTGGCGGTCGCGCGCCTCAACAAGGCCATCGACCAGGCCACCGAGCGCAACCTGCTCGGCGAGAACATCCTGGGCACCGGCTTCGACTTCCACATCCGGGTCAAGGAGGGGGCCGGCGCCTTCGTCTGCGGCGAGGAGACCGCCCTGATGGCCTCCATCGAGGGTCAGCGCGGCATGCCCCGCTTCCGCCCGCCCTTCCCGGCGGTCAAGGGGCTGTTCGGCTACCCGACCAACATCAACAACGTCGAGACCCTGGCCAACATCCCCTGGATCATCACCGAGGGCGGCGCCGCCTTCGCCGCCAAGGGGACCGAGAAGTCCAAGGGCTCCAAGGTCTTCGCCCTGGCCGGGCGCGTGAAGCGCGGCGGCCTGGTCGAGGTCCCCATGGGGCTGACGCTGCGCGAGGTGATCTACGACGTGGGCGGCGGCTCGGACACCGGCCGCGAGATCAAGGCCGTGCAGATGGGCGGGCCGTCGGGTGGCTGCGTGCCGGCGAGCCTGTTGGACACCCGCATCGACTACGAGGAGGTCACCAAGACCGGCGCCATCATGGGCTCCGGCGGCGCCGTGGTGATGGACGACACCTCCTGCATGGTCGACATCGCCAAGTTCTTCCTCGACTTCACGCAGATGGAGTCCTGCGGCAAGTGCACCTTCTGTCGCATCGGCACCAAGCGGATGCTCGAGATCCTGGACAAGATCACCCAGGGCAAGGCCCAGGAGAGCGACCTGGACCTGCTGGAGGAGCTGGCCGACAGGATCAAACGCACCAGCCTCTGCGGGCTGGGCCAGACCGCGCCCAACCCGGTGCTGACCACGCTCAAGTACTTCCGCGAGGAGTACCTGGCCCACATCCACGACCACAAGTGCTGGGCGGGTCGCTGCCGCGAGCTGACGACCTTCGAGATCACGGACGAGTGCACCGGCTGCAAGGCCTGCATCAAGCCGTGCCCCACCGACGCGATCACCGGCGAGAAGAAGGAGCTGCACATCATCCATCAGGAGGACTGCATCTCCTGCGGCGTCTGCCGGGACGTGTGTCGCTTCAACGCCGTGGCCGTGGTGTGAGGAGGTAGAGCAATGACTGTCAAACTCACCATCGACGGAACCCAGGTCGAGGTCGACGAGGGCACCACCGTACTGGCGGCGGCCCAGTCCCTCGGCAAGGACATCCCCACCCTGTGCCACAACGACGAGCTGAAGCCCTACGGCTCCTGCTTCCTGTGTGTGGTCCAGATCGAAGGTCGGCCCAACCTGGTGCCCTCGTGCACCACGGCCTGCGTCGACAACATGGAGGTGACCACCGAGAGCGAGGACATCTCCGGCGCCCGCAAGATGTGCCTGGAGCTCCTCTTCTCGGATCACTTCGGCGACTGCTACGGCCCCTGCCACACCACCTGCCCCTGCCAGATCGACATCCCGGGGTTCGTGGACTACATCGGCAAGGGCCAGTACGCCGACGCGGTCGAGCTGATCAAACAGCAGCTGCCCCAGCCGGCGTCGCTGGGCCGCGTGTGCCCCCGCCCCTGCGAGGACGCCTGCCGCCGCAGCCTGGTCGAGGATCCCATCGCGATCTGTTCGCTCAAGCGTTACGCCAGCGACGTGGATCAGGACTCGGCCGCCGACTACACACCGACCGTGGCCGCCGAGACCGGCAAGAAGGTCACCGTGGTCGGCGCGGGACCCGCGGGTGTGGCCAACGCCTATTACCTGCGACAGTTGGGCCACTCGGTGCGGGTCATCGACAAGCACCCCGCCCCGGGCGGCATGATGCGCTACGGCATCCCCAGCTACCGGCTGCCGCGCAACGTCATCGACCGCGAGGTGGAGATCCTCGAGAACATGGGCGTGCAGTTCGAGTACGGGGTGACCATGGGCACCGACGTGTCCCTGGACGAGCTCCGGGCCCAGTCGGATGCGGTCTTCCTCGGCGTGGGCTGCCAGCAGGCCTCGTCCATGCGAGTGAAGGGCGAGGATCTGCCGGGCGTGCTCTCCGGCATCGGCTTCCTCGAGGCCGTGTCCAAGGACGAGAGCACCACCATCGGCAAGCGGGTGATGGTGGTCGGCGGCGGCAACACCGCCATCGACGCGGCCCGCACCGCCCTGCGCTGTGGCGCCGAGAAGGTGTTCATCCTCTACCGGCGCACGCGCGTGGAGATGCCGGCCTTCCAGCCGGAGATCGACGCGGCCGAGCACGAGGGTGTCGAGATCCAGCTGCTGGCCGCCCCGGTGGGCCTGGAGCCCAACGGCGACGGCCTGGCCGTTTCCTGTATCAAGATGGAGCTCGGTGAGCCGGACGCCTCGGGCCGCCGCCGGCCGGTGCCCCAGGAGGGCTCCGAGTACGTGATCGAGGTGGACAACGTGGTGGCCGCCATCGGCCAGCGCATCGATCCCCTGGGCATCGAGGGCACCGACCTGGTGCTGTCGCGCTGGGGCACCCCGGACGCGCCGGAGCAGACCCTGCAGACCAACCTGCCGGACGTGTTCACCGGCGGCGACTGTTACACCGGCGCCGACATCGCGGTCCGCGCCGCGGCCGCGGGCCACCTGGCCGCCGCGTCCATGGGGCAGTTCCTGGCGGGTGAAGAGGTCGTCGGCGACCCCGTGTACTACAAGCACATGATGGGCGCCCTGGACGAGATCCCCGAGGAGGTCATCGCCGGCTACGACGAGAAGCCGGTGGCCCACATGCCGGAGATCCCGGTGGCCGAGGCCAACTCCTCGTTCCACGAGGTGGAGACCGGCTTCCCCGAGGCCATGGCCCAGGACGAGGCCCAGCGCTGCCTGGCCTGCGGTTGCCGCGCCGTCAACGACTGCAAGATCAAGCAGTACGCGGACGACTACGGTGTGGATCCCGCCCGCTTCGCCGGCGCCGAGCGCGACTTCTTCGTCGACGACAGCCACGAGCACCTGCGCCTGGAAGCCAACAAGTGCATCCTCTGCGCCTCGTGCGTGCGGGCCTGCGACGAGATCCTCGGCGTCCCGGCCCTGGGCCTCGAAGGCCGCGGCTTCAGCGCCACGGTCAAGCCCCCCCTGCTCCGCAAGCTCGCCGACACGCTGCCGGCCGACGCCGACTGGCAGAAGCTGGTCGAGGTCTGCCCCACCGGCGCCCTGCTGCCCAAGGCCTCGCGGGTGGCTTCCTGGCCCAGCGAATAGCCCCCAGGTTGGGTGCCACGGCCGGCTGGTCCGGCCGTGCTGCCCTCCAAATCCCGATCCCCTTCCCAACCGAGACCACCAAGCCCGACCTCCGCCGAACCGGGGTGGGGCGGGGGGCCTGGGAATCTCGAGGGGGGATGCGGGAGCGGGGGCCTCCCTCTCGTCCGTCACGGACTCCGGTCGGCCGTCCCGTCTCCTCGGCGTCCGTCACGGACGCCTCGTCGCCTACGCTCCCTCACCCCCCTCCTGCGAGCCCTTGGCGGCAGCGCTCCTTCCCGGAGCCCCAAGACCCTGCATGAGTGCCCACACCACTCTTGGGTGAACAGGAAGGGGATCCGTGAAGCTCCCGACTGGAGACCGCAACGAGGGAGCAGAGGCCGGGGGGGGGGGGGGGGGGGGGGGGGGGGGGGGGGGGGGGGGGGCGGGGGGG
>CAZITQ010000333.1:5701-6465 GCA_964542165.1 uncultured Rickettsiales bacterium | reverse complement strand
CCTCGTCCACGTCCCCGTCACAGTCGTCGTCCTCGCCGTTGCACAGCTCGTCCGCCCCGGGGTACTGGGCCCCGTCGGTGGGATCGCAGTCGTCGGCGTTGTCGACGAAGTCCTGGGGCGCGGCGCAGGATTCCTCCTGGATTCCGGGGTCGCCGAAACCGTCTCCGTCCTGGTCGGCGTACCAGGTCTGGGCGTCGACGGCGTCGTCCTCGTCCACGTCCCCGTCGCAGTCGTCGTCCTCGCCGTTGCACAGCTCGTCCGCGGACGGGTACTGGGTCGGGTCCCCGTCGTCGCAGTCGTCGGGATTGCCCACGTGGTCCTGGGGCGCGGCGCAGGCGAAGACCTCGAGGGCCGGGTTGCCGAACCCGTCGCCGTCCAGGTCGGCCCACCAGGGCTGGGCGTCCAGGGCGTCGGCGCCGTCGACCGCGCCGTTGCAGTCGTTGTCCTGCCCATCGCAGATCTCGTCCGCGCCCGGATTCACGTCGCCGTCGGCGTCGTCGCAGTCCTGGTCGTTGGCCACGTGGTCCGCGATGACCAGGCAGTCCTCGAAGGGCGTGGCGGCCGCGTCGCCGTACCCGTCCCCGTCCCCGTCCGGGTACCACTGCTCGGTGGGCGAGTCCTCGTCGACATCGGCGTCGCAGTCGTCGTCCACGCCGTTGCAGATCTCCGCGGCCCCGGGGTGGACCAGGTTGTTGGCGTCGTCGCAGTCGTCCCCCCCCCAGGCCGCCGCCCGGAAACCCTCCCCCACCGCCACCCGGGCCCCC
>CAZITQ010000333.1:0-5691 GCA_964542165.1 uncultured Rickettsiales bacterium | reverse complement strand
GGGGGCGGCCAGGCCGTGGCAGAGCGCCGCGGCCCGGGGGTGGACCTGGTTGTGGGGGGCGGCGCTGGCGCCCCCGGCGCCGTCGTCGTCCAGGAAGCCGTCCCCGTCCGCGTCGGGGCAGCAGTCCGGGTTGAGATCCCACGGCGAGCCCAGGTCGCCGTCGCCGTACGCGGCCTGGCCATCGCACCAGTTCGCCACGTCGTCGTTCTGCGCGGCGTCGTACGCGTCCGGATCCAGGGACATCGACGTGCCCGCCGCGTCCGGCCAACCGTCGGCGTCGGCGTATTCCACCGTGTCCAGAACCACGCCGAAGTGCTCGATCTGGATCTCGTCGCCCGAGTTCGAGAGCGGCCAGTCGCCGTACGTCCAGCCGCCGGTGATCCCGCCGTTGAGCGCCGGATCGCCGTTGCGCACCAGCACCGAGTGCTCGCCGGGGCCGATCCACAGGTCCGAGTCCACGGTGAACAGGTCCCCGTCCAGGTCCGTCACCGTGGCGCCCGCGAGGTTCACGTCGTAGCCCGAATCGTTGAAGACCTCGAACCACTCGCCGTACGCGTCGTCCACCGCCGAGGGATTGCGCATGATCTCGGTGACGATCACGTCCCCTTCGGAGAGCAGGCCCTCGTCCACGGCTCCGTCGCAGTCGTCGTCGTGGCCGTCGAGCGACTCGGCCGCGCCGGGGTGGACCCCCGGGTGCCCGTCGTCGCAGTCGTCCCCTCCGCAGGCCACGTCGAAGTACCCGTCACCGTCCGCGTCGCATCCGGTGGCGAACAGCAGCGCGTTGGCCAGGATCAGGTCGCCGTCGGTGGACGTGAGCCAGTTGCCGCTGCCGGCATCCTCGGAGACCGGGTAGAAGTTGAGGCCGACGATGGTCCCCGCCGCGGGTGTGCCGTAGGCGATCAGGGGCTCCCCGTTGCTCCAGCTGGCCACCTGGGTCGCCCAGGGTGCCGGGGCGGTCGGGGTGTGGTGGAAGCTGTTGGAACCCCGTCGAAGGACAGCACGTCGTGCAGCAGGGCGTGCCCCGGGACGTCCTCGACCAGGGTCAGGTTGGTGGCCGTGGTGATGTCGGCCTGGTCGAGGGGGAGGTACCCGTCGTCGACCAGCCTGCCCCGCAGCTCCCAGCTCGCGCCGTCGTCGAAGGACCCCGCGGCGATGACGATCCCACCGCCCGCCTCGAGATAGTCGGCCAGCACGTCCCCCATCGTGTCCGGGTCGTCGAACCCGAGCTGGCTCCACACCAGCACCGCGTCGTAGGCCGCGAGGTCCCCCGCGGTGGGTGTCGTGACGGCGGCGTTGACCACGTCCACGGAGCCGAAATAGCCGGTACCCAGGATCTTCTCCTGGACGTCGTCGGGCCACCCGTCCCAGTCGGCGCCGAACAGGGCCACCTCGGCGGCACCGGCGCCAACGGCTGGGACCATGCTCAGGGAGATCGTCGCCAGGAGGGGGGCATAGAGCCACCGGGAGATCGTCGAACCACGCATGTGCACCTCTTCGCTTCGCCACGGATGGAGGCCGGTGCATCCGGCAACCGCGAGCATAGGCGGGGGGCCCGGGGGGTGACAAGGCGAGGCGGTCTCCCATGCGTTCGATCCGCGGATTCGCTCCGCGCGACGCGAAGGGCGGAGGCCTGCAACCCGCCTTGCCGGGTGCGCTCAGCCGACCTATATTCCAGTAATTCACTGGACTTATCTGGTGTGGCGGCCTGCGATGGTCGGGGCGGTCGTCCCGTTGCCCGTTCGAGGTGCCGCATGGTCTGCCACGTCCCCCTCCGCTCGTTGATCCCCATGGCGATGGTGCTCGGGTGCGCGCTCGCCCCGTTTCGTGCGACGGCCCAGAGCTGTGACCTGACGGTGCCGGACGATCACGCGGTGATCCAGGACGCGATCGACGCCGCGATCAGTGGGCAGACCGTTTGCGTAAGCCCCGGCACCTACTACGGATTGACCGACCTCGACGGCAAGGACGTCCACCTGCTGGGGACCGCGGGGGCGGCGAGCACGATCCTCGACGGCGCGGGCTCGACGGTGCTCCACATCCAGAGCGGGGAGACGGCGCTGGCCGAGATCGAGGGGTTCACCATCACGGGGGGGACGACGGGGATCTACATCTACGAGGCCTCGCCCACGCTCACCGATCTGGTGGTCGAGGGAATCAGCAATGCCGGGATCAGCGTCTCGGGAGCGTCGGCGGCGCCGAGCGCTTCGGGAGTCGAGATCACGGGCAACACCCACGGCATCGTGCTGTCCAACTTTGGCTCTCTGACCCTGACGGACTCGGTGCTCGAGGGAAACGACGGAACCGGGGCGGCGGGGGGGATCTCGCTGTACACCGACACCGATCTGGTGGCCGAGCGGGTGCAGATCCTCGACAACGCCGGCGCCAACGGCGGCGGGCTGTACATCCACGACGGGGCCACCGCCTCGCTGCTGGACTGCACCATCGAGGGCAACTCCACCACCGGCAATTACGGCGCCGGGCTGTACGCCGACGATGGCGCGATCGTCACGCTGGAGAACGTGGACGTCGTCGACAACACGGGGGGATCGGGCGCCGGGATCGCCCTGAACAACCTGGTCCAGCTGACCGCGACCAACGTGAAGGTCGCGGACAACACGGGTACCGGCCACGGCGGCGGGATCTTCGTGCATTCGTATTCGGAGATCACTGCGTCGCAGCTCACCGTCGCCGGCAATAGCGCCGGTCAGGGGGGAGGGATCTACCTGACCTCGCATGCGGTGGGCTCCCTCACCAACGCCGCGGTCCTCGACAACGAGGTCACCGTGAACGGCGGTGGGATCGGCGTACACGAAAGCACTCTCGACGTCACCAACGGGGTGAGCTCGGGCAACGTCGCCGATGGCGACGGCGGCGGGCTGTGGGCGAACCTGTCCACAGTCACCCTGCGAAACACCTCCATCGACGGAAACACCGCCAGCGGCGCCGGGGGTGGCATCCTGTCCACCGCCAGCACGGTCACGGCCACCTACGGCAACGTCGCCGACAACAGCCCGGACGAGTACTCAGGCATGACGGATCCGACCGGCGTGGACGGCAACCTCTCGGTGAGCCCGGTCTACCTGGACGTGACCGACGCGGACGCGACCCTGTGGGACCTGCACCTGGCGCTGACGTCCCCGTTGATCGACGCCGGTGCGCCGAACCTGCACGACCCGGACGGGGGCAACAGCGACATCGGCATCTATGGCTGGGCCGGGGCCGACGAGTGGGATCGGGACAGCGACGGCTACGGCGAGTGGTGGCAGCCGGGCGCGTACCAGGACGCCTACGCCCTGGACGACCTGGACTGCGACGACCGGGACGAGGCTGTCGTCCCGCACCACGGGTGCGGGTGCGACGATGCGGACTACGACGGCTTCCTGGATCTGGCCTGCGGCGGGGACGACTGCGACGACGGCGACGACGATGTGAATCCGGACGCGGACGAGGTCTGCGACGGCGAGGACAACGACTGCGACGGCACGGTGGACGAGGACGACGCCATCGATGCCAGCACCTGGTACCTCGATGACGACGGGGATGGGTACGGTGACCCGGCCGTCACCGACGAGGCCTGCGACGCGCCGGCGGGGTACGTGGGCAACGACGAGGACTGCGACGACGGCGACGGGGACGCCAACCCGGGGGCGGACGAGTACTGCGACGGCCACGACGACGACTGCGACGGGGACGTGGACGAGGACGACGCGGTCGACGCGTCCACCTGGTACCACGACGGCGACGGTGACGGGTACGGGGATCCGGCCGACAGCGTCGAGGCCTGCGATCAACCCGCGGACCACGTGGCCAACGCCGAGGACTGTGACGACGGTGATGGCGCCGTCAATCCGGACGCGGACGAGGTCTGCGACGGCGAGGACAACGACTGCGACGGCACGGTGGACGAGGACGACGCCATCGATGCCAGCACCTGGTACCTCGATGACGACGGGGATGGGTACGGTGACCCGGCCGTCACCGACGAGGCCTGCGACGCGCCGGCGGGGTACGTGGGCAACGACGAGGACTGCGACGACGGCGACGGGGACGCCAACCCGGGGGCGGACGAGTACTGCGACGGCCACGACGACGACTGCGACGGCGCCGTGGACGAGGACGACGCGGTCGACGCACCCACCTGGTACCAGGACCTGGACGGCGACGGCTACGGTACGGCCGCGGTGACCGACGTGGCCTGCGAGGCTCCCACGGGGTTCGTGGACAACATCGACGACTGCGACGACACGGACGACGGCCAGTACCCGGGGGCGGACGAGTTCTGCAACGGCGAGGACGACGACTGCGACGGCACCGTGGACGAGGACGACGCGGTCGACGCGCCGACCTGGTACGAGGACGCGGACGGCGACGGGTTCGGCGACGCAGCCACGGGGATCGTGGGCTGCGAGGGCGACGACGACGACGGCGCCGACGCGACCGACTGCGACGACACCGACCCGGACATCAGCCCGGCGGCCGAGGAGGTCTGCAACGGCGTCGACGACGACTGCGACGAGACCACCGACGAGCTGGTGGACGGGGATGGGGACGGCTTCAACCTGTGCGACGGGGACTGCGACGACTACGACGACGAGATCCACCCGGACGCGGAGGAGATCTGCAACGGCGGCATCGACGACGACTGCGACGAGACCACCGACGAGACCCAGGACGGGGACGGGGACTTCTTCTCGATCTGTTCCGGGGACTGCGACGACAGCGAGCCCACCGTGAACCCGGCGGCCGTCGAGCTCTGCGACGGGCTGGACAACGACTGCGACGGTGCGGTCCCGGTCGACGAGGTGGACGACGACGCCGACGGCTACCTGCAGTGCGGCGACGACTGCGACGACAGCGACCCGCAGACCAACCCCGATGCGCCCGAGCAGTGTGACGGGCTGGACAACGACTGCGACGGCGACATCGACGAGGAGGTGGAGCTGGACGTGGACGGCGACGGGTTCACCCCCTGCGACGGCGACTGCGACGACGGGGACGCCACCGTCTACCCGGGCGCGGCGGAGGTCTGTGACGGGCTCGACAACGACTGCGACGGACAGACCGACGAGAACGAGGTCGACGAGGACGGCGACGGCTGGCTGATCTGCAACGGGGACTGCGACGACACCGACGCGGCCCTCAACCCCGCGGACGAGGATGCCGACGGCTACTCCACCTGTGACGGCGACTGCGACGACTTCGACGACACCCTCAACCTGGACGACGTGGACGGCGACGGCTGGGACACCTGCGACGACGACTGCGACGACGACGACCCGACCCTCAACCCGGCGGACAACGACGGCGACGGCAGCTCCACCTGCGACGGCGACTGCGACGACGAAGACGACACGGTCGCCCCGGACGAGGAGGAGATCTGCGACGGCGTGGACAACAACTGCGACGGCATCACCGACGAGGTGGACGCCGACGGGGACGGGTTCATCAGCGAGGACTGCCTCGGCGAGGACTGCGACGACAGCGACCCCGACGTGAACCCGGACGCGGTCGAGGACTGCGAGGACGGCATCGACAACGACTGCGACGGGGACGCCGACGGCGACGACGAGGAGGACTGCGACGAGGTGGGGGACGACGACACCGGCGACGACGACACCGGCGACGACGACACCGGCGACGACGACACCGACTCCAGCGGCGACGACGACACCGCCCTCGACGATCCCACCG
>CAZITQ010000332.1:0-6519 GCA_964542165.1 uncultured Rickettsiales bacterium | reverse complement strand
CGTGAACACCTATCACACGCTGGTCACGGCCTCCCCACCGTACGCGGCGCTGGACGCTGGGCTCCCCGCCCGTGGACTGCACGGCGAGGCATACCGGGGCCACGTGTTCTGGGACGAGCTGTTCATCCAGCCCCTGTTCGCCCTGCACGACCCCGCCGTGTCGCGGGCGATGCTGCGCTACCGCCACCGCCGGCTGGGAGCGGCCCGGCGGGCGGCGCGAGACGCGGGTCACCGGGGCGCGATGTTCCCCTGGCAGTCCGGGAGCGACGGCCGCGAGGAGACCCAGACGACCCATCTGAATCCCCTCTCCGGGAGCTGGGATCCGGACCACAGCCACCGGCAGCGTCACGTGTCTCTGGCCGTGGCCTTCGACGTCTGGCAGCACGTCCGGATCACCGGCGACCAGGGCTTTCTCGCTGGCGACGGGGGGGAGTTGCTGGTGGCGATCGCGAGGTTCTGGGAGAGCCTCGCCGAAGACGACGGGGACGGCCACCTCCACATCCGCGGGGTGATGGGGCCCGACGAGTTCCACGAGGCCCTGCCGGGAGCGAGTCGCGGCGGACTGGACGACAACGCGTACACCAACTTGATGGTGGCCTGGTTGATGCGAGCGGTCCCCGTGGCCCTCGAGGGGCTGGACCCGGAGGAGCGCGGGGCCCTCGAGCAGAGGACCTCGCTGTCACCCGACGAGCTCGTCCGCTGGGCAACGGTGGGCTCACGGATCCACGTACCCCTGTCCGACGACGGGATCCTCGAGCAGTTCGCGGGGTACTTCGAACTCGAGGAGCTGGACTGGGACCACTACCGGCGGGAGCACGGCGACATCCACCGGATGGACCGGATCCTCAAGGCCGAGGGCCGCTCGCCCGACGCGTTCAAGGTGGCCAAGCAGGCCGACGCGCTGATGATCTTCTACAACCTGCCGATCCCCGACGTGACCGCCCTGGTGGGTGACCTGGGTCACACGCCACCGCCCGACTGGGTCGAGCGCAACCTGGCCTACTACCTCCCCCGCACCTCCCACGGATCCACGCTCAGCCGCGTGGTCCACGCCCTGCTGGCCACCCGGATCGGCGACCGAGCGCTGGGCTGGGAGCTCTACCGGGAGGCGCTGGTCAGCGACCACGACGATATCCAGGGGGGTACCACCGCCGAGGGGATCCACACGGGGGTGATGGCGGGCACGGTCTGGATCACCCTGCGGGCCTTCGCCGGGCTGTCCCTGGGGGGAGAGACCCTGTCGCTCTCGCCTCGGCTGCCCAGGGGATGGCGGAAGCTCGCCTTCGGGCTCGGGTTCCGCGGCGACCGCTACCGGGTCGAGATCCGCCCCGGTGGGGTCGCGATCCGGGCCCGGGACGCCCGCCACGGCACGGTCGAGGTCGACGGACGGGCGCACCCCCTCGGTGCGGATCGCTGGATCGAGATCCCCTGCGGAGAGGAGTGATCGGATGCTGGGAGACGTCCTGCTGATCGGGGAACATCACCACAAGGCGGCCGAGGGCATCGTCTCGGAGATCGAACGGCGCCGCGGGGCCGACGAACACCTCGTGGTGGCCATCTCCGGCGAGTCCGGGTCGGGCAAGTCGGAGCTGGCCCACCTGGTCGCCAAGAAGCTGATCGCGGGTGGAACCGAGGCCAAGCCCATCGCCGTGGACAACTTCGGCAAGATCGACCCGCTGGAGCGCGGCGAATGGCGCCGGAAACACGGGGTGGAACAGGTCGTCGGGCTCGACGAGATCGACTGGGAGGCGCTGGGCCGCTGCGTGGAGGACTTCCGCGCGGGCCGGACGTCCACCTTCCCCTGCATCGACCTGGTCACCCAGCGAGTGGACCGCCTCACCACGGACTTCGCGCCGACCCGCGTGCTGGTGGTCGACGGCCTGTACACCATCGCCATGGAGCAGGCGGATCTGAGGGTCTTCATCGACCTGACCTACAAGGACACCGGAAAGGCTCAGAAGCTGCGGGGAAAGGAGCCGCAGAACGAGCTGCGGAGGCGGATCCTCGAGCAGGAGCACCGGGTGGTGCAGGCCCTCCGCCCCCGGGCGGATCTGTGGATCACACCCGGGTTCGACGTCGTTCCCGCAGACGCCGCGCGCTGAGCGCAGCCGCCGCGATCAGCCCGATCCAGGCGACCGTTGTCCCCGGATCCCCGCCCGACTCGGTACACATGCAGGCCTTACCGAAATCGCCGTCGTCGTCGGGCGGGGCGGTGTCGTCGTCATCGCCCTCCGCGGTGTCGGGGACGATCAGCACGTCGCCGTCACAGGAGGTGGCCTGGTTGGTCTCGTCGATCTCGGTGACCACCTCGCCCGTGTCGATCACCAGCCCCAGGTAGGCGTAGCCCAGGTCCAGGTCGGCCGGGGCCTCCAGGGTCAGGGTCTGCGACACCTCGCCGAAGGACTCCAGCGAGTCCACGGTGAAGCTGCCGAGGAACTGGTCGTTGTGGGTCACGTCGTGGTCCTCGGAGAAGTAGACCTCCACCTCGAAGGACTCCGCGGGCTCCGTACCCCAGTTCAGCACCCCGAGGTCCACCTCGAAGACGCTGACGCCGGCCTCCACCACCCCTTCGTGGAACTCGCAGGCGGCGGGCAACAGGTCGGGGGCGTCCACCGGGGTGGGATCGTTGGCCATCTGGGTGTCGAGCCAGGCGAGCCGGTCCGCGGAGATCAGCGGCGCGTAGTTGAGCTCCCAGCCCTCGTTGTGCGACGCGTTGACCGCCACGGCCAGGTAGTCCACTCCGTCGTCGTAGAACAGGACCGAGCCGCTGGAGCCGGGCGCTGTGTCCAGGTGATGTCCCAGGAGGATCTCGGTGGCGCTCTCCACCAGGTCCTGGGAGTGGTACATCCGCTCGGTGTCACCGATGGGCGCCCCCGGGAAGTGGTTCAGCTCCAGCACCTCACCGACCAGCGACTGGTAGTCCTCCCAGGAGGTGGGCACCAGGGTCCCGGCGATCTGGCCCACCCTGCGATCCACGGCGATGACCGCGAAGTCGTTCATCCAACCGTCCTCACCCTCGTAGTTGGGGTGGGCGTGGAGCCGGACCGAGTTGGCGATCCCGAACGGCGTGTTGCCCTGGTTGTATCCGCACGACACCGCGACCCGCGCCACGTACTCGTCGTCGTCGTCCTTGATGCAGTGGGCCGCCGTGAGCACGTGGTGGGTGCCGATCAGGGCGCCCGAGCAGGACGAGATGCCGTTGTCCACGGCGGTGATCTCCAGGCGGCACGCCGCGCTGTGGGGGTACTCGGTGGTGTCGGAGACCGTGGTCTCGTCGTCTTCACCGTACTCGCCCCAGATGTCCGCGCGAGCATCCACGCCGGTCAGCAGCGCCACCAGGAATGCCGCCGCACACAGGGTGAGCCCCGGCCCCATCGACGTTCCGTTCGGCCAGCCGTGCATCGTTCCACCTCCGATTGCCGGGGCGTCGCCGCTCCGAGGCGAGCGCCGGATCCGCAACAGTGTACCCGCGCGGTCGCGATCAGGCACCTGCGGCGTGGAAGGCGGCGGCGACGATCGCCCGGGCCTCCTGCTGGATCGCGGCCAGGTGCTCGCGGCCGAGGAAACTCTCCGCGTAGATCTTGTACACGTCCTCGGTGCCGGACGGGCGCGCCGCGAACCAGCCATCCGCCGTGGTGACCTTGAGGCCTCCGATGGCGGCGTCGTTGCCCGGAGCGCGGGTCAGGCGGGCGACGATGGGCTGACCCGCGAGCTCGGTGGCGTCCACCTGCTCGGGGGCGAGGGCCTTGAGCGCGGCCTTCTGGGAGCGGGTCGCGGGTGCGTCGATGCGCTCGTAGACGGGCTCGCCGAAGCGCCCGGTCAGCTCGATGTAGTGATCCGAGGGGTTCTTGCCCGTGCGGGCCGTCATCTCCGCGGCGAGCAGGTCGGCGATGATGCCGTCCTTGTCCGTGCTCCAGGCCTGCCCCTCCCGGTCGAGGAAGGATGCCCCGGCGCTCTCCTCGCCGCCGTAGCCCAGGTCCCCCTCGAGGAGGCCGGAGACGAACCACTTGAAGCCCACGGGCACCTCGACCAGGCGCCTCCCCAGGTCATCCGCCACCCGGTCGATCATCGAGCTGGAGACCAGCGTCTTGCCCACCCCGGCCGCGGCAGACCAGCCGGGGCGATGGGTGAACAGGTAGGCGATCATCGTCGCCAGGTAGTGGTTGGGGTTCATCAGGCCCGCAGGGGTGACGATCCCGTGGCGGTCGTAGTCCGGGTCGTTGCCGAAGGCCAGATCGAATCGATCCCGCAGGGACACCAGCCGTGCCATGGCGTGGGGAGAGGAGCAGTCCATGCGGATCTTGCCGTCCTTGTCCACGGTCATGAACTGGAAGGTGGGATCGAACTCCTGGTGGACCAGCTCGAGGTCCAGGCCGTACCGGTCGGCGATGGGGGCCCAGTAGGCCAGCCCGGCGCCGCCCATGGGATCCACACCCAGCCGGAGGCCGGACTCGCGGACGGCCTCCAGGTCGACCACGCCGCCCAGCCCCTCCACGTAGGGCTCGACGAAGTCCACCTCCTGGACCCCATCGGTGCGCTGCGCGGCCGCCAGGGTGACCCGTTTCACGCCGGACAGGCCACCCTCGAGCAGGCGGTTCGCTCGCTCCTGGATCCAGCCCGTCACGTCGGAATCGGCGGGGCCACCGTGGGGCGGGTTGTACTTGAAGCCCCCGTTGTCCGGGGGATTGTGACTCGGGGTGATCACGACGCCGTCGGCCCGGGGCCCGGCGTTCGCGCGATTGAACGCCAGGATCGCCTGGGAGATCACCGGCGTCGGCGTGTACCCACCGTCGGCCTGGTAGCGGACCTGCACCCCGTTGGCAGCCAGGACCTCGAGGGCCACGGCGTGGGCGGGCTCGGAGAGGGCGTGGGGATCCATACCCAGGAAGAGCGGGCCGGAGATCCCCTCTCCCGCCCGGTACTCCACCAGGGCCTGGGTGATGGCCAGGATGTGGTCCTCGTTGAACGAGCGCTTCGTGGACACACCTCGGTGCCCGGAGGTGCCGAACGACACCCTGTGGGAGACCTCGGCCGGATCCGGGTGCTCGGCATAGAAGGCGGTGATCAGGCGCGGGACGTTCGTCCGCATGGACGGGGGGGCCGGTTGCCCGGCCAGGGGGTGCAGCGGCATGGGTTTCTCCTGGGGGCCGCGAAGCGGCGAGGATCTTGTAGGACCGATCACCCCCTCCGGGGAAGGGCCTCGACCGGTTTTTTTCATCCGATCCCGTCAGAACCCGGCGAAGATTCCGATGGCCCCGAGGAAGAACAGCAAGACGAACACGATCCCCAGGACGAGCGGAGCCACGAACCACAGGATGAAGAGCACCCACAGGAAGGTCGATCCCACGGGGGACTGTCCGGTGCGGCTGGCCAGGGACGAGGCCGAGAACAGGAAGATGATGTTGAGGATCAGCCCCACGGGGTACACGAAGATGTAGCAGACCAGGGTGATGACCGCGTTGAGGGTGTAGTCCTGGACGTTGGGGGCCACGTGGACGTTGACGTTCTGCCGTGGCGGGGGCGCCGGGGCATACCCGTAGGCCGGGGCGGCGGGGACCTGCGGCTGGACCGCTCCCGGCCCCTGGCGCATCGGTGCCACCGGCGACGCTCCGTACCCGGCTGGAGTCGCGGACTCGGCGGGCGTCTCCAGCCCGGTCCCCTGTCCACCCGGGGCACCCCCCCCCACCACTCGCAAGGCCTGCCCCCCCCGGGGTAGGCTCGGGGGGGGGGGTGTGTGGGGGTGGGGGGGGGGGTGCCCCGGGGGGTCCCCTGTCCACCGGGGGCTCCCCCCGCCTCGAGTCGGAAGGCGTGCCCGCCCACCAGGATCGAATCCCCCGGCTGGATCGCCACCGCGGACCGCACGAACTTCTGGCCGTTGATCCACGAGCCGTTGGTGCTGTGGTCCTGGATCTGGAACTGCCCCCCGACCTCCTGCAGGGTCGCGTGGTTCCCCGACACCGTCTCCACGTCCAGGATGATGTCGTTGCCGTGATCGCGCCCGATCCGGATTCCCTGGGGCCCCACCGGGAAACGACGCCCCGCGTATCCACCCGATTCCGCCACCAGAAAGGCCATCGCCGTTCCTCTCGAATCCCCAGCGCGGGCCAGGGGGGCTCCAAGATACCAAAGGATGCGACCCCGGCGAATTCCACTGCGCACACCCGGCGCCCCGGGTCCACCCCCCCCACCACCCCGGACGTCGCACGGGCGGCGGCTCGGATTCGACCGAACTCGCGAGAACTTCCGCGAGCGGGAAGTGGGTGGCGTTCGGGTTGCCCGTAAGGCCCGTCTCTTGCGTGGGAGGGAAGTGGGGTGCGTATCTTCCCGCGGCGGAAGTTCGGGCGAATTCGTCTGGGATTCGGGTCGGGGCCTTCGGTAGAAGATCCGTTGTCAGGGGGGCGCATTGGGGGCGGCGAGTGACAGCGGCCGAGGATCCGTCTTTGGGGGCTCTTCGGGGCGCCGCTTCGGCGGTCCCGACGCTCCGGGGTGGAATCTGAGGCTCTGGGATCCGCTGAACGA
>CAZITQ010000331.1:0-6661 GCA_964542165.1 uncultured Rickettsiales bacterium | reverse complement strand
CCATCCAGGTGAATACTACCAGAGCTCGGCGCTGTGAACATCTCCCACTCGTCCATGGCCACATCTAGTGCAAGATAGGTGTTCATGACCGGATTTCCGGACGGTATGAACGTCTCGGGAAACTCGTAATCCGGCTCGATGGTCCGGGCTGCGGGGGGGGGGGGGCGGGGCGGCGCCGGCGGGGGGGGGGCGGCGGGGGGGGGCCGCGGGGGCGGCCCCGCCCGGGGGGGCCGCCCCCCCCCGCCCCCCACCCAGGTGATCACGGACTCGGAACAGATTGCCGTGATCGCTGTCTCCGCAGCTGCCCCCCACTTGCCCCCACGCCCTCCACGAGTATTCTTCACCCCCGGGAGAGAAGATCGGAGGCCCCCCGTGAGTGATAGAGGCACCGTCACAGGACCCCATGGGACCCGCCTGGCCTGGAAGGCCGAGGGGGAAGGGGTTCCGCTGGTGTTCTGTAATGGGCTGGCGAACGACGCCTTCCAGTGGGGGATGGTGCTCGAGAAGCTCGGGGGCAAGGGGCGGCTGATCACGTGGGACTACCCGGGGCATGGGGATTCGGATCCCATGGCGTCGAAGCGGGCGGTGGAGATCCCGGTGCTGGCGCAGTCGCTGGAGACCGTGGTCGATGCGGCGGCGGGGGCGGAGGCGCGGCCGGTGCTGCTGGGGTACTCGACGGGGTGTCAGCTGGTGCTGGAGGCCTGGCGGGCCTGGCCGTCGCGGATCGCGGGGCTGGTGTGTGCCCTGGGGACCCCGGGCAAGCCCTTCGACACCTTCATGGGCGGGGCGCTGCTGGGCAAGCTGGCCCACGGGATCGTCAAGGCGACGCCGGGGCATGCCTGGACGCTGGCCATGAAGAGCAGCAGCGCGATGGGGCCGATCTCCTTCGCCTCGAGTCAGCTGATGGGGGTCACCGAGCGCAACATCCGCTACGAGGAGTTCTCGCCCTGGCTGACCCACATGGGCAAGCTGCACGGGCCGTCGTTCAAGGCCATGGCGCTGGCGGCCCAGCAGCACTCGGCCGAGGACGTGCTGTCCACGGTGACGGCGCCGACCCTGGTGGTCGCCGGCGGCACCGACGTGTTCACGCCGCCGGGGCGGGCCAAGGCCATGGACCGGGCGATCGAGGACAGCGAGCTGGTGTTCCTGCCGTCCGCCTCCCACGCCGGGCTGGTGGGCCACGGCGAGCAGATCGCCAACGCGGTGGCGGCCTTCCTGGATCGTCGAGGACTGCTCGATCAGGGCGCGAAGGCGTAGAGGTCGTCCAGGGCGGTGGTGCGGCCCAGGAACACCGAGTCCTCCCACAGCAGGTCCCAGACCACGGTCCCGTCGGGGGTGACCTCGCGGATCCGGGCGGCGGAGCCGTAGTTGTGCAGGGTGTTGCCACCGGGGAGCCGGTGGGCCTCCCCCATCTCCGAGCCGTAGACGCCCTCGCCCTCGCCGAAGCTCCAGACCTGGGTCAGGGTCTCGGTCTCCCGGTCCAGCGCATACTCCCGCACCAGGGTCTCGTCCCCGTGGGCCGCGTTGCGGGACGACAGGAGCAGGGTGCCCTCGTCGGTGTAGTGGCACCCGTGCTGCCAGAAGAACGCCGAGTCCTCCGGGTCGAAGGACCACGCGCCGGGCAGGTGGCCGAAGTAGCGCAGCGCCGTGCCGGTGGCGTGGTCGATCTCCACCACCGTCTCGGTGGAGTAGAAGGACATCAGGAAGGTGTCGTCGGCCTCGTTCCACCACAGGGTGTTGGAGGCGCAGTAGGCCGAGTCGGGTACGCCGTCGACGTCGTGGTGGAAGTCGGAGCAGGCCCACAGGGTGGTGATCTCGCCGTCGGGTGACAGCTTCCAGATCTCCTCGTCGTACCCCTGGATCGTGCCCCAGACCAGCGAGCCGTCGTCCAGCTCGGTGAAGGGGTGGTGCAGCCCCGGCGTGTCGTACAGATCGACCTGGGCTCCGTCGATGGTCACCCGCTGGATCTGGGACGCCGCCCCCCCGTCGAAGATGGCCCAGAACGTGTTGTGGTCGATGAGGATCGTCTTGCCGTCGTAGCTGGGCTGGCTGTGGATGGTCATGCGGAAGTGGGGGGTCATCAGGGCCCAGACCAGCCGCCCCTTGCGGTCGAGGATGAAGACCCAGTAGTCGGCCAGGCCCCCGCCCAGGCGCTCGTCGATGGAGCCGAGCACGTAGCGGGTGTCGGCGTCGAACGCAGCGGGATCCGCAGTCACCAGGGTCGCCAGGGGCGCCATGTCGGGCGGCTCCGCGGTGCGGATCCCCTCGTCACCCGCCGCCAGGGGGCCCTCGCCGAAGTCGTTGACCACCCGCGCGGTGACCTGGATGTCGTACGGGATGCCCAGCAGGAGGACCTCCTGGGGCCCGGCCTCCACCTGCCGGGGGGGGCTGGTGAGCCAGACTCCCTCGTCGAATCCGTACTCGACGTGGGCGGTGGACGCCGCGAGCTGCTCCCAGCGGACCACGACGATCGAGCCGATGGTCTCGTGCACGGTCAGGGAGACGTCGGCGACCTGGGGGGTGTCGTAGGACGGAGCGGTCGAGTCGTCGTCGTCCAGCGGGGCGTCGTTCCAGCCGGGACAGCCCGGGAGCCCGACGATCCCGACGAGCAGCGCGGCGAGCATACGGTACATCGAGTCACCCTCTCCCGGACGCCGCCGGCACGACTCCGGCGGCGAGGGGCGATCTTGGCAGATGATGGGGAGGGCATACCAGCCGGGGTCAGGGTGGGAGGGAGGGGGGAGGGGAAGAAGATGCCCAGCCCGCCCTGACCCCGGTGGATGTCTGTCTGTGAGCTTCGTGCTCCAGACTGCGTTGTACGAGAGGACCCTAAGGTCGGTCTGCCGGGCTGGGGAGGGGGGGATGTCGATTTCAGCGATCGAAGTACAGGGAATCGAGCCGCTGGCGCTCGGGCATCCAGACGTCCCAGTAGATCGCGGCCCGTGCCGCCTCGGCGGCCTGGAACACGAAGTCGGTACCCTCCGGCGCCTCGCCGTCGCCGTCGAGGGTGTGCGGGTAGCGCAGGCCCGTGACCAGGTGGGTGGCCTCGTGTACGAGGAGAGTCGCGGCCGTCGTGGGCGCATAGATCCGCTCGCGTGCCGTCGCCTTGAAGTCGCGAAACTGGAGCCAGCTCGCCGCCGCCACGGCCTTCTCCACACCCTGGGGGCTGAAGTCGTCGTAGTGGGCCGACGCCTCGTAGGCTGAGCGCGCCTGCAGCCAGGGCCGCGCACTCGCGTTGATCACGATCACCCCCGTGGCGGTGTTGGCGTAGCCGCGGGAGGTCTCGGCCCCCGCCTCGGTCTGCCAATCGGGATCGTCCAGTTCAGGGGGATCGGCACAGCGGATGTCCCCCCGATCCCTCACCCGCTGGAGTCGTTCGACGATCGCGTCGAAGCTCGCGGATTCGCCGGGGTAGCGCTCCGCCAGCATCGGCCCGGCGGTGGGCGCCGCGGCCACGGCGAGCTCGATGCCCGCGTCGACGAACGCCAGCTCCTCGGGGGTGCAGTCGCGCATCTCCCACTCCGCGGAGCCATCACACCCGCCCAGGAGACCGATGACGGCGACGAGGACGAGAGTGGCCTGCCGGCCGATCCGACGCGCCGTCCCCGCGCCATGCGGTGTTCGCAGGGGTATGGATCGCCGCGTCATCCCTCGTAGGGCCCCAGGTCGTCCGGCCCCGCGGCGGTGCCGTGACCAGGATCCCCCCAGCAGTGGACGATCCCCTCGTCCGTGACGCCGCAGGCGTAGTCGAACCCGGCGTCGATCTGGACGAAGGGTAGGTCGGGCACCCCTCCGTCGGGCGGATTCGCGCCCCAGCAGGTGACCGCGCCGTCGGGGCGGATCCCGCAGGCGAAGTTGCGGCCCGTGGCCAGCGAGGTGAACGGTCCCGGTGGGGGATCGACCACGCCGTCCTCGGCGCGGCCGGTGCAGAGGGCCTCGCCGCCCGCGGTGAGCCAGCAGGCGTTGTCCTGCCCGGCGCTGACCTGGACGAAGTTCCCGGCGGGGGCGACGCTCTGGCCGTGGTCCTCCTCACCCCAGCAGGCCGCGCTGCCATCGGGCCTGACCCCGCAGGTGTACTGCCAGGCGCCGTCGATGCTGGCAAACGGTCCCTCGGGAGGGATGCACTGGCCCTCCCGGTCCGCCCATCCCGGGCTCCCGTGCTGGCAGCCCCAGCACTCGACCTCGCCGTCCGCCGTCAGTCCGCAGGAGTGGAAGAGGCCGGTGGCCAGTGCGACGAAGGTCCGGTCAGGGGCCAGACACTGACCCACGTTGCGGCTGTCGTCCTCGCAGCCCCAGCACACCGGCCGCCCGTCACCGTTCAGCGCGCACGAGTGGGTCTCCCCGGTGGCCAGGACCGTGTAGCGCCCCGGCGGGTCCACACACTGTCCCGAGTTGGGCCAGTCGAGGACGTCGGACGCCAGCACTCCCGAGCAGCCCCAGCAGCGCACCTCGCCCCCGGTCCCCAGGGCGCAGGCGTGGAGGCGGCTGGCGACCACGCGGTCCCACTGCGGCTCGATCCCCCTGCACCCGAAGGGACAGACGAACGCCAGAAGGGCGAGACCCCCTGGGAGCCATCGAAGGACGCCGGCCATGATTCCGGCTTACCGCAGGGCGGGCCGAGAGGGAAGGCCCTCGTGCCGGGCTGACGGGTGTCGGGGTGGTGAGATAGGGTCGAGTCGTGATTCCGCCTCCACTCCCGGAGCCCCTGCCCGGCCAGCTGACCGAGGTCGTGCTGAACCCGCTGGGCGGGCGGCATCCGCACGTGCACCTGCACGTGGTGCTCGAGCTTCGGCGATGCCCTGACCGGCGGGCGCTGGTGGGCGCCCTCGCCGCCACGCTGTCGGACTTCCCCGTACTGGCCTGCCGCTACCGGCCGGGGTGGTGGCGGGACCGATGGGTCCCCGTGGAGGTGGACCCGGCGGACCTCGTCCACGTCGCGGTCGGTGAGACCGACCCCGACGCGGCCCTGCACCGCCACGTGGAGCGGACCTTCGACCACCTGACCGAACCCGCGGTGCGGCTGCTGCTGATCGAGCGCGAGAACGGCGGTGCGCGCCTGGTCATCAGCGTCAACCACCTGGTGGCCGACGGCGCGGGCTGCCTGACCCTGGCCAACGTGCTCGGCGCCCACCTCCACGGGACACGACCCCGCTGGCCGGTCGGGGCGGCGCGAAGCCACCTGGCCGTGCTCCGGGGACTCCGCCCCGGGGACTTGCCCCTGCTGGCGCTGGAGGTGGTGCGGGAGGGGCTGCAGCCCTGGTCGATCCTCCGCGTCCCGCGCCGGGACCGGCCGATCCCGGTGGAGGACGCCCCGCCGGGGCCCCAGTGGCGGACCGTACACATCCAAGGGGAGGCGGCGTCCCGCTTCGTCGCGTGGTGCAAATCCCATAGAGCCACCATCAACGACGGATTCGTGGCCCTCCTCGCCCGCCTGGGGGCCGGTCGCGCCCGCCGGGGCCCGGTGGCTGCGGCCTACACCATCGACACCCGCCGCTACCTCGCCCGGCCCCGCTCGCTGATCTCCAACCTGCTGGGCATCGGCATGGTGGTGCTCCCGCGGCGCCACCTGGGCGACGCGACGGACACCCTGCGGGCCGTGTCCGCGAAGATCGGCGCCCAGAAGCGTCGCCTCCCCGGTCTGGCCTACAACGTGCTGCCTTCGCTGAGCTTCGGGTGGTTGCCCCACGGGCTGGTACGGCGGGTCGGAGACCGGGCGATCCACGCCATCCTGGGGTACTTGTCCCGATCCCTGGCGGTGACCAACATCGGCCCCATGGACGCGTACCTGGAGCCGTTCGGCGACGACGTGGAGGCGGCCTCGGTGCTCGGCCCCTTCGTGCACGGGCTCGCGGCGCCGCCGGTGGTGGCCACGGGATTCCGGGGGAGCTTCACCCTCCACGTGTGCGGGGGCGGGGAGTTCCCCGATGCGGCGCTGGAGGAACTGGCCGAAGAGCTGGAGGCGCTGGCGACCGACCTCCCGGGATGAACCACGCGCCCGATCAGGGCAGGAAGTCCAACAGCTCCGAGTCGTGGACCCGCTCGAAGGACTGGGCGTGGTCGCAGGGGTCGAGCCCGTCGGTGTCCTTGCCCAGCTCGAAGTGCAGGTGCCTCACGTCGCTGCGGCCGCTGTTGCCCATCTCCGCGAGCGGGTCGGCGCGGTACACGGTGTCCCCCACCTGCACGACGGTGGCCCCCGGATGGAGGTGGGCGTATCGGGTGACGGTCCCGCCCCCGTGGTCCACCACCACGTGGTTGCCCCAGCCGGCACCGCACTCCCGCAGGGACTGGTTGGGCGAGAAAAGGCTGCTCTGGGGACAGCCCAGGCGGACGTAGATCACCTGGCCGTCGGCCGCCGCATGGACCTGCACGTGGCCCACGATGGGGTCGTCGTGGACGTAGTCCACACCCTCGTGGGACGCGGGTTGGCCCGGCTGACCGCTGAAGGCGCCCAGGTAGGTGAAGGACGCGGGCCGATCCCAGAGCAGGTTTCCGGCGCCGGGGGGGAGACCCGAACCGACGGTCTGGATCGGCGAGTACTCCTCCTCCTGGGACTCGTAGTACGGGCAGGGCGGGTCGGTGGTGTCGTCGTCCCCGGTGTCGTCGTCTCCGGTGTCGTCGTCCCCGGTGTCGTCGTCCCCGGTGTCGTCGTCTCCGGTGTCGT
>CAZITQ010000330.1:0-6703 GCA_964542165.1 uncultured Rickettsiales bacterium | reverse complement strand
GGGCGCCGGAGAGGTCGAAATCGCCGCTCACGGGCCCCAGCACCAGGTACACCTCCCCCGCCCCGGACCCCGCCCCTGAGTCGCGCATCCAGGCGCTCACCACCAGGTCGTCGTAGCCATCCCCGTTGACGTCGGCGAAAGCCAGCTCGTCGCCCGCGTAGTCGTAGCCGTCCTCGCCGATGATCTTGGCGTCGGCCTCAGCCAACGAGATTCCACCCACGGGCGCGCAACCACTAGCCATACCATCACAGTCGTTGTCCAGACCGTCGTCACAGATCTCGCTGGCCGCCGGGTTGACCGCCGCGTCGGAGTCATCGCAGTCGCCGGCATCGGCGACGTAGCCGCTGGCGGGCGCGCAGAGATCCCAGTCGTGGTAGCAGTCGTCCGCGTCCCCGTACCCATCTCCATCGCCATCGACGCAGAGCTCGATGGGCGAACCGGCGGCGCTCTCGTCCACGTCCCCATCGCAGTCGTCGTCCAGGTCGTTGCACTCGTCCTCGCTGGCGCCGGGGTTGACGGCCGCATCTGTGTCATCACAGTCCGTGTCGTCGGCCACGTGGCCGCTGGGAGCGCTGCAGGCCGAGACCGCCTGGGCCGCGTCTCCGTAGCCATCGCCATCCAGGTCGGGATGCCACTCGCTGGCGTCGATGGCTTCGTCCTCGTCCGTGTCGCCGTCACAGTCGTTGTCGATGCCGTCACAGAGTTCCTCTGCGTCGGGATTGACCGCGGCGTCGCCGTCGTCGCAGTCCTGATCATCTGCGGTGTAGCCGCTGAAGGGGCCGCAGAGGTCCCAGTCGCTGAAGCAGTCCGTTGCGTCACCGAATGTATCACCATCCGCGTCGGCGCAGTAGTCGGTGCTCACGCCGGCGATGCTGTTGTCGACAGTTCCGTCGCAGTCCTCGTCGATGTCGTTGCAGGGATCCTCGGTGGCGTCGGGATGGACGGATGCGTCGGCGTCGTCGCAGTCCGTGTCATCGCCGACGACATAGCCCGAGGGCACATGGCAGGCGGTCAGCGCATAGGCCGCGTCGCCGAAGCCGTCGCCGTCCGCGTCGGCGTAGGAGGTGAGCGCGTCGATGGCATCGTTCTCGTCGACTGCTCCGTCGCAGTCGGTGTCGGCACCGTCGCAGCGCTCGTCGGCCTCGGGGTTGATGGCCGGATCGCCGTCGTCGCAATCCTGGTCGTCGGCCACGTAGCCCTTGGGGGCGTCGCAGGAGGCATAAGACAGGTCGGCATCGCCGTAGCCATCGCCATCGCCATCCGCGTACCAATCCGTGGCGTCGACGGCATCGTCCTCGTCGGTCTCGTCGTCGCAGTCGTTGTCGATGCCGTCGCAGAGCTCCTCGGCGTCGGGGTTGACCGCGGCGTCGCCGTCGTCGCAGTCCGCGCGCTTAGCGGCCACGTAGCCCTTGGGGGCGTCGCAGGAGACGTAGGACAGGCCGGCATCGCCGAAGCCGTCCCCGTCCCCGTCCGCGTACCAGGTCTCCATCATGTCTTCGTCGGTCTCCCCATCGCAGTCGTCGTCCCGGCCGTTGCAGGACTCGGAAGCGCCGGGGTGGATCTCCTCCTCCGCGTCATCGCAGTCGCTGGCGTCGTCCACGTAGCCGCTGGGCTGCTGGCAGGCGGTGGCCACGCTGTCGGGATCGCCGTATCCATCGCCGTCGGCATCCAGCTGCCAGGTGGCGGCGTCGCTGGCGTCATCTTCGTCGATCTCGCCGTCGCAGTCGTTGTCGACGCCGTCGCAGACCTCCTCGGCGACGGGACTGGTCTCGGAGTCGGAGTCGTCGCAGTCGCCGTCTTCGAGGGAGAAGCCGTCGCCGTCCTCGTCCACGTAGGGGGCGACGCTGTCTTTGGAACCATCCCCGGGGCAGCCGACGAGCAGGAAGAGCGAAGCGAGCAAGCAGGGGATTCTCATGGGGACTCCTGGGACAGGTTCCCGACCGCAGGTCCTGTCTGCAAGAGGATATACCATCGGCGAGCGGGTCGATGTTCCACGTGGAACACCAGCGGGATCGGGAAGAATGCCGGCCTGCGAGTCGAGCAGCGCGGACTCAGGGTGCGGCGGGGCCGTCCCCCAGGGCCGCCAGGTTGTCCCGGGAAAGGCGGGTGTTGGGGTGCTCCTCGCCCAGCAGCCGGCGGTGGCCCTCCAGCGCCTCGCGGGCCAGCGGCAGGGCTTCGGCCCCCCTGCCCTGCGCCACCAGGGTGAGGACCAGGCCGTCCAGCACCTTGTAGAGCAGCGGACTGGAGGTCCCCTGCTCTGTCCGGCAGTCCGACACGGTCTGGCGGTAGAGGTCTTCGGCCTGTTGAAGATCGCCACTGCGTCGATGGACCGAGGCCAGGTTGTTGGCGGCCACCAGCGTGAGCTGATGCTTGGGGCCCAGGGCCCGACGCGAGCCAGCCAGGATCTCCTCGTACAGGGGCAGGGCCTGGTCGGAGCGTCCGTCCACCAGGTAGAGGGCGGCCAGGTTGTTGGCGATGCTCAAGGCCAGGTTGTGGTCCGCGCCCAGGGCCGCGCGCGCGCCCTCCAGGGACCGCAGGTAGAGGGCCTCGGCCTGGTCGCTGCGGCCCTGGCGCCAGTGGATGAGCGCGATATTGGCCTCGGCCTCGATGGTGTCGGGATGGTCCTGCCCCAGCACGGTCGAGAAGATGCCGTAGGCCTCCCCGTAGAAAGGGGCGGCGCGCTCGTAGCGCCCCAGGGCTTCGTGCAGATCTCCCAGCCCCGTCAGGATGCGAGCGGTCTGGGTGCTCTCGGCGCCCAGCACCCGGCGGGCGGCGGCCAGGGTCTGATCGTAGCTGGCCTCGGCCAGCTCGTAGCGCGCCAGGCCGTACTGCAGCGCCGCCAGGCGGCTGGTGGCTTCGATGGTCTTGGGGTGGTCCTCGCCCAGGGCTTGACGCTGCGCGGCCAAGACCTGCTCCAGCAGGGGTAGGGCCTCTTCGAATCGATCCTGGGCCTGGTACAGGTCCGCGAGCTTGGACTGCGTGTTCAGGGTGCGGGGGTGCTCGTCTCCCAAGACCTTGCGCCGCCCCGCAAGGGCCTCCAGGTAGAGCGGCTCGGCCTCGGCATAGCGCTGCTGCGAGGTGTAGAAGCTAGCCAGGTTGTGCAGGCTGACGAAGACCGCGGGGTGATCGCTGCCCAGGGCCCGGCGGCTGCCTTGCAGGTCTTCCAGGTACAGGGGTTCCGCTTCTTCGTAGCGGCCCATGACCTTGTACAGCACCGCCAGGTTGTTCACGGTGATCAAGGTGTCGGGGTGCTCGTCGCCCAGCACCCGGCGGCGGCCGGCCAAGGCCTCCAGGTAGTGGGACTCGGCTTCGGCGTAGCGCTCCTGCTGCCATTGCAGCGAGCCCAGGTTGTCCAGGGCCTGCAGCGTGTCGGGGTGCTCGTCGCCCAGCAGGCGGCGACGCAGCTGCAGGCTGCTGCGCACCAAGGGCTCCGCCTCGGAGTAGCGGGCCTGGCGCCAGCGCAGCTCAGCCAGCCCGTCCCGCGAAGCCAGGGTGTCGGAGTGCTCGTCGCCCAGCACCCTCAGACGCAGCCGCAGGGCCTCTTCCAGCAGCGGCTCGGCCTCTTCGTACCTGCCCAGGGCCAGGTAGACCCCTCCCATGGTGCCCATCAAGCGCGCCCGCACCTCGGGCTGCTCCTCGAAGCTGTCGGCGATGGCCACGGCGCCCTTGTCCAGCATCTCCTTGACCGTGACCTCCGCGCCCCGCGCCTCGCTGGGATCCACCGACTGCAGCATGTCGGACATGAATTCCAGCGCACTCTCGGCGGTGGCCACCTCCACCTGCAGGGCCAGGTTCTGCACGTGGATGCGCCCCAGCAGGCCGCTCACCACCAGCAGGGCCACGGCGCCCACCGCGCCCGATGCGCTGATGACCGGGTGGCGCCGCAGCCACTTCCAGCCGCGACGCAGGGGCCCGGGGGGGCGGGCCTTGATGGGCTGGTGGTCCAGGTAGCGCCGCAGATCCGCCGCGAAGTCCTCCATCGTGGCGTAGCGACGCTCGCGCCGCTTCTCGAGGGCGTGCAGGCTGATGGCGGCCAGCTCCGGCGGCACCATGGACCGGATGCGACGCGGATCGCGGGGATCCTCGCCCAGGACGCGCTGCAGGATCTGCTGCAGCGTGTCGCCCTCGAAGGGACGCTGGAAGCAGAGGGACTCGTACAGGGTGGTGCCCAGGGAGAAGACGTCGCTGCGGTGGTCGACGGCCCCGGGCTCGGCCGCCGCCTGCTCCGGAGAGGCGTAGTAGGGCGTGCCCGCGAAGTCGCCGGTGCGCGACAGGGCCAGGGAGTCCTCCATGCGCGCCAGACCGAAGTCGGTGACCTTGGGCTGACCGGCAGCGGTGATCAGGATGTTGGAAGGCTTGATATCGCGGTGGATCACACCCGAGGCGTGGGCGTGCTGCAGGGCCTCGGCCACAGCGATGAAGCGCAGGGCCAGCTCTTGGTAGTAGCTGGATGGCAAGGGGGACAGCCGGCGGGCCTGCCGCAGCTCATCCTCCAGGGTGCGTCCGCCCTCCACCAGCTCCTGGGCGATGTAGTGCACGCTTCCCGCCTGCCCCACGTCATAGACCGCCACCAGCCCCGGGTGCTGCTGCCGGCCGGCCGCCTCGGCCTCGCGCCGAAAGCGGGCCACGGCTCCGGAAGAGAGGGAGAGGTGGGGAGCCAGGATCTTGAGGGCCACGCGCCGCGACAGGGCCAGCTGCTCGGCCTCGTACACCGTACCCATGGAACCCGAGCCCAGCTCCCGCAGCACGCGATAGCCCGCGATGATCCCTTCCTGGGCAGCGGACTCCGACGCGCCGAAGTCATCGCCCAGCCAGGTGCCGAAGGTCCCCGTGTCGGGCTTGTCTCCGGTCATGGGGGCGGGGCCTTTTGCTTGGGGGGAAGTCCCGGAGTGTAGCTGCGCGGGGGGCAGGGGGACAAGGGGGGGCCTGGTAGGCGAGGATGTTCCACGTGGAACATGCGGGGCATGGGCTCGAGGCGACGGGGGCGGTGACTCGCAGTCGCGGGCTCGCGCGCTGCGCGCGGCCGCTCCTCCAGCTCCCCGGCCCTCTCCGTTGCCACCCAAAACACCCTGAGGTACGGTGCCACCCTGATGGACCCTCCTTTCACCAACATTCCGACCGAAGCCCCGACTCGTGGCTCGACGTCTCTTCCAGGGGTTTCGCGATGATGAAGCGGCGCACGGCCTCCATTCTCTCCGTCGGCGCGATCCTGCTCTTGTGCAGCTCTTGTTTTCCGGAACGGCCGAGGACCGAGGGCGACGCGGACACCGACACAGACGCGGACACCGACGCAGACACCGACACCGGAAGCTCCTCGAAAGAAGAAGTCATCGTCGTCGGCGCGGGGCTGGCCGGCCTGGCCGCGGCCATGAAGCTCGAGAGCGACGGTTGCTGCGACGTCACCGTGTTGGAAGCCCAGGACCGCGTGGGGGGCCGCGTCTACACGGTGCAGACACCGATCACCGGCTCCATCCTGGAGGCTTCAGCCCAGTACCACGCGGGGCAGCAATCGAGCACCCTCACGCCGATCATCGAAGAGATCGGCATGCAGAACGAGGATTTCCACTGGACCCACGAGAGCTGGGACATCGACGGCGCGAAGGACCCGGTGTCAGAGGACGACTGGAACGACTTCTACCGGGACACCACCATGGAAGCGGCGCAATACCAAGACCAACCTGACGTCTCGCTGGAAGAAATGATAGAGTCGATGGCTGCTGACGGTGCGTTCTCCTATCTGGATAACGACCGCGAGATCGACTACTGCATCTCCACCCTGTACGAGCAGGAATACTCGTCGGACGCCAGCGACAACCGCGCGTGGGGCATCTACGAGGGTGAGTCCCTCCTGGGCGGTGACGAGTGGTTCCCCGATGGCATGAGCGCGATTCCGGAGTACCTGGCGGAGGATCTCGACATCCGCTTGAGCACCGTGGTCACCGAGGTGCGATACGACAGCGACGGCGTCACGGTCATGACGGAATCGGGCGAGGAGCATGCAGGCGACCGTGTGATCGTCACCGTGTCCCTGGGCGTGCTGCAAGCGGGCGACATCGAGTTCGATCCGCCCCTGCCCAGCACCAACACCGACGCCATCGAGCGCCTGGGCATGGGCCTGATGGACAAGCTCTGGCTGGTCTTTCCCGAGATCTTCTGGGATCCGGACATCGACTTCAAGGGGTATCTGAGCGAGCCATCGGGCCAGTACGCCTCGTGGAACTACTACGGCGGAAACGCGCTCCTGGTCTGGCACGCGGGCTCCGACGCCCTCACGCTCGAGTACAAGTCCGACGAAGAGATCATCGCAGGCGCGATGGACACCCTGCGCATCATGTACGGCGACGACATCCCCGAACCCACCGAGACCGTGTTCATACGCTTCGACCCCGACGCCGCGGCCGCCACCAGCGGCCCCACTGATATCTCGACCTACTCCAAGGGCTCGTATTCCTATCTGAAGGTCGGCTCCACCCCCGAGGACCGCAGCGCTGCCGCCGCATCGGTCGAAGATCGTGTCTTCTTCGCGGGGGAGCACACCAGCCCCAAGAACCCCGCGCTGATTCAGGGTGCCCTGGAGAGCGGCTTCCGAGAGGCGGACAACATCATCGGGCTGTAGCGGATCCGATTCGGATCCCGCCGTGTCCAGAGGCGGTCAGAGACCCATGCCCCGGATGGCCGCCAACACGGCCTCCCGTCGCGCTGT
>CAZITQ010000329.1:0-6748 GCA_964542165.1 uncultured Rickettsiales bacterium | reverse complement strand
TTGCACGCCGCACGCACCGTGGACGAGCATGAGGCTCGACGTGGCAAGGGCCGAAACGACTACCCTGTACGGCCCATGTGGAACGCCCTTCTTGCCGGGGTCATCTTCCAGCACTCATCCGCTGCCGAGCTGATACGGGAGCTCCGTCGCAATCGTGAGCTTCTGGAGCGCTGCGGATTCGACCCGGTGCTGGGTGCGGACGCGGCACCCACCCAGGCTGCCTTCGGTCGTTTTCTCAGACTCGTGGTCAAGCACCGGGAGTGGGTCATGAAGATGTTTGAGATGGTGGTGAAGGAACTCTCTCGCCATCTCCCGGACCTGGGTGAAACAGTGGCCTTGGATTCCAAGGCGCTCCGTTCCTTCGGTCGCAAGGTCGCCAATCCCGAAAAGTCTGACTTGCCTGATGGTCGCAGGGACCTGGACGGTGAGATTGGCATCAAGAAGTACAAGGGCCGGCGCAAGGACGGCTCGCTTTGGGAAAAGGTCATTTCATGGTTCGGGTACAAGGTACATCTCCTGACGGACTCCAAGTACCAGATACCCCTTTTCTTTACTGTCACCAAAGCCAACGTATCGGATGTAAAGGAGGGACAGCGAGTCGTCGAAAAGTACGCTGAGCAACAGCCCGACATCGCAAGGCGCACTCGTGAATTGACCGCGGACAAGGCGTACGGCTCGCGTGAGTTCCATACAAAGCTGTACGACGAGTACGGCATCAAGCCCGTGATCGACATCAGTACGGCATGGAAGAAGGAATCGACGCGCTGTCTGGACCCGGACAAGGCGGACTCCATCATATACGACGAGAAGGGGCGGTTGTCCTGCGTTTGTCCCTGGTCCGGCGATGTACGCGAAATGGCGTTCATGGGATTCGAAAAGGACCGAAAGACCCTGAAGTACCGCTGTCCTGCCGCGGCATACGACCTTGATTGCGCTGGTCGCAGGATTTGCGAGAAAGGAAAAGCAGTCGGACCATTCGGGCGAATCGTCCGGGTACCGCTTGCCTCAAAGCAAGCTATCGGAGGCGACGGCGACCTTGTGGGGGCTTGGGTGTCCCGCCGGAGCCGAGATGCAGGCGGCAGAGTGGGGGCAGCGCCCCCGCGAGGAACGCCGGTTGCGGAGAGGCGCACCCGGCCGGACGTCAAAAACCCTTACATCGAAGATTCCTCAACACCCAAGGTCGACCTTCCATTCGTAGGTCATGCTCCCCTCATATATGCGCCTGGCTCGTCAAGTGAACGCGATGCCGTCCTTGAAACCAGAGGCCGGTGTCACGGCATCTCCGAAAAGTCGCGAATTAGCTGCCTTCCTCCAGTGTCCTTCGGAAATCAAGGAGGTAATAACAAACATAGGCATGCTTGCAACATGCCTCCCTCACCTCGTCTTACCGGCTTCAAACGACTCTTGACGACTGTTGAACGTCGTCTGTAGCCATGATACGGTGTCGATCGTTCTAGGAAACCGCGATACGTCAGCCCTCCGAGGGTTGGTACCTCTACTTGAGGGGGGGGGCAGGAAGAGGATGGCAGAGCCTTGGGTTTCCGTAGAAGTCGTGGCCCAGCACCTGGGCGTGGTCAAAGACACCATTTACCGATGGATTGAGGGCAGAGGTCTCCCGGCGCACAGGATAGGCCGCATATGGAAGTTCCGACTATCCGAAATCGATGAATGGGTACGTGCGGGTGGAGGACAATCGAAATGATTTACACTGCCACCATAACAAGCGCTTCGCTCCGTCTTCGCGAGAGCCGAATCGTCGCCGACCTACTCCTGCAAGGCGTGAACAATGTGGATTGGAAGCAGGCGATCGTGGAACAGAACGTCCTTCAGATGAAGAGTGTGGAGTCGATACTACGCATTTCGAGGCTCTTGCGGGCACGCCTCGAACCGATGGGTAAAGGCCTTTGGAGCATGGTGCGGGACGGCGGTCAGGAAATGGCAACACAGGCCACGTTCGCCTGCGCCATCAAGAACAGCCGGCTTCTCGGCGATTTCATGGATATCACGATGCGAGAGCAGCGAGCGCTCTTTGCCAGTAAACTCGAGTATGGGATGTGGACGGACTACATTCAGGGCTGCCTCGGTCGCGATCCCGACATGCCCCACTGGAGCGACTCCACCATCGCCAAGCTGCGTTCGACTGTCTTTCTCATGCTTGCAGACGCTGGTTACCTGAAAGACACCCGGAGCCTCTTACTTCAGAACGTCTTCGTCGACACCCACCTGTCCAGCTACCTGCAAGACCGAGGGGAAACATATGTACTCCGATGTATGGGGGTGATGGAATGAACAACTCCCTGAACGACCGCCTGAACCAAATTCTGCCCCGCATCACCAGCGATGCATTCCTATCCAACGAAGGTATCGGTAACGAAATTGCGTGCTACATCTTCGACTACGCAGCCGAGGACGAGCTTGTTGTTCGTGATCACGTGGTGTGGATGAAGAAACGCATCTCCACCCACTACAGCGGAATCAATGTCATCCATCTGGACCTGCTGGATGTCGTTGTGGCCTACCTGAAGAAACGGGACATATTCGACAAGACAATCGATATGCAGGCCACCAAGGGCGATGCTGCAGCCCTGCGTGCTCTGAATGGTCCCCTATCGGCTGAGAGGCTTTGCGACTTCATCGCAACCGAGCACAATCTGGCGGACCATGACTTGCTCCTGCTCACCGGTGTCGGCAGCGTATGGCCCATGATCCGTGCTCACAGCCTACTGAATTGTATGCACTCTGTGGTGGGGCAGATGCCCCTTTTGATGTTCTATCCCGGCACTTTTGACGGGACGACTCTCCGGCTCTTCGGTCAATTCAGCACAAGCGAGTCCAGACCGGGTAGCAAACACTACTACCGGGCCTTTGTTCTGGTTCCATGAGGTACACGAGTATGAAGATTCAAGACCTTTTCGAACGCGATATCCATCGCTCCATCAACGGCGTGGTCAAGGCCGACCAGCTTGATGCCATGTCGGTGTGGCAGGAGCTCGATGAGTTCGTCGTCACAAGGGAACTCAACCAACACATGAACGACCTGGTCGCCGTGCTGCTTTCCACCATTGAGTCCGAAGTCAATGCTGCTGACCTTAACGGCATCTGGGTCTCGGGCTTCTTCGGCTGTGGAAAGTCCCACTTCATCAAGGTTCTTTCATACCTGTTGGAAAACGACGAGCACGAGTACAAAGGTGAACATAGGCGGGCAGTCGAGTTCTTTGAAGACAAGCTCGGTGACGCCATGCTCTTCGCCGATCTGAAGAAACTGGTGTCAGCCACCACGGACACCATCCTTTTCAACATCGACAGCAAGGCAGACCATCGCTCGGGACGAGACGCATTGCTGCAGGTCTTCCTGAAGGTTCTCAATGAAAAGCAAGGATATAGCGGCGACCACCCCCACATCGCTCACATGGAGCGCCATCTCGACGAGAAGGGAAAATACGATGTCTTCCAGGCGGCTTTCCAGCGGGAGTCCGGCGAGTCGTGGCTAAAAGAACGAGACGCTTGGGAGTTCCACCGGGATGAAGTGATTACTGCACTGCACGAGGCCCTGGGCCAGAGCGAAGGCTCGGTTGAAAAATGGGTTGATGGTGGGGCCGACAACTTTGCCCTCACTCCCGAGAACTTTGCAAAATGGGTGAGGCGGTACCTCGACAGCAAAGGACCCAACCAGAGGATCATGTTCCTGGTAGACGAGGTCGGCCAATTTATCGGCAACGACACCCACCTTATGTTGAATCTGCAAACCATCACAGAGCTACTCGGCACAGTCTGCGGCGGACGCTCATGGGTCGTGGTGACATCACAGGAAGACCTCGACGCGGTTCTCGGCGACCTCAAGAACACCAAACAGCATGATTTCTCGAAGATTCAGGGCCGTTTCAAGACGCGCCTTTCCCTGTCGAGCAAAAACGTCGACGAAGTCATCAAAAAGCGTCTCCTCTACAAGAACCCGGATGCAGCGGCTCCACTTGCCAAGGCCTACGACGGGAAGCAAGACATCCTGCGCAATCATCTCTCGTTCGTGAAAGCGGGCATGACGTTCAAGACGTATACAAGTGTGGACGACTTCACGGCCTGTTACCCTTTTGCCGCCTATCAGTTCACCCTGGCTCAAAAGGTCTTCGAGTCCATCCGCAAGGCCGGGGCCACGGGATTGCACCTCGCTCAGGGCGAACGCTCCACCCTCGATGCATTCCAAAGTGCGGCCAGACAAGTGGGCGACATGGAAGTTGGTGTGCTGGTGCCGTTCTATCGCTTCTATCCTGCTGTCGAGGGCTTTTTGGACACCGCCGTCAAGCGCACCATCGACCAGGCCGGTGACAACCACGCCCTGAAGGCCTTTGATACGACGATACTGAAGGTGCTCTTCCTCATTCGATACATCGAAGAGCTGCCCGGCAGCGTCGACAACCTGCTTACTCTTTGCGTGGACGAGATTGACACGGACAAGCTGGCCCTTCGCAAGAACATTGAGGCATCGCTCTTACGACTTGAATCCCAGACGCTTATCTCCCGCAACGGGGACCTCTACTTCTTCCTGACAAACGAGGAACGGGACATTGGTCGCGAGATAAAGAACTCTGCGGTCCCGTCAGGCACAGAAGAGCGCGAGCTCGGCAAGCTTCTCTTCGAAGACATCCTGGGCGATGTTCGCAAGCACACATACAGCGTGACAGGGAGGGACTTCAGCTTCACCAGGCTTTGCGATGATCACCCCGTCGGTCACCGTATCGAGGGTAGTCTCGAAGTCGCCTTTGTAAGCCCGCTGGGTGATGGTTATTCAGATTTCACCAATGACGGTCCTTGTATTCTGCATACCAGCAAAGAACAGGGCCGTGTGCTCATTCGTCTGCCCGACGACACCGGCCTGGGTCGCGAACTTCGGACCTACCTGCAAACCGAATCGTATGTAAAGACCAAGCACACTGGTTCCCTGCCCGACACCACCAAACGCATCCTTCGCGACCGCAGTGACGACAACCGTGCTCGACGCGGTCGCATCGTAGAGAGCCTGAAGTCGATGCTGGAGAACGCGAGTTATTTCACCTGCGGCAAGGAGCTTGACATAAGCCGCACCGACCCGAAGGACGCCCTCGGTGATGCAATGGAGTACCTCATCCAGAATGCCTATCCCAAGATGAGCTACATTCATCACCTGCACTCAAACCCGAAGCAGGAAATCCAGAGCACGCTCAGAGCCGATGATGTCGAACAGGTCAACATGGCCCTGGATACACCCGAAGCCAACACCGAGGCGCTCGACGATCTGCGGGAACACATCCGCCTGTGTGTCATGACCAACAAGCAAATCGTGCTGTACGAACTCATCGACAAGCCTTACGGCGGTCGCCCTTACGGTTGGCCGGAACTGGAGGTCGTTCTTCTGGTCGCGCGGCTAGCGGTGCTCAAGGAGATCAACTTGATCGTCAACGCTGCGCCGTTGCAGTTGGATCAAGCCTATGATCACCTGACCTCCAGCAGCAAGCAGCGCAAGGTCATCATTGTCCAGCGTGAGTCGGCTGGAGGAGAACTCATCAAGAAGGCGCAGGCCCTTGGCAAGGAGCTTTTTGGAAAACAGGGCGGCAGCGGGGAAGAGGCCTTGTTCAACTTCCTAGGAGAGCAGATCGTATTCTGGAAAAAGGACCTTGACGGGTACAAACCTCTAGCCGGCACAGGCAAGTATCCGGGCCAGGGTGAGATCCAGAAAGGTATCGAATGCCTGCAGCAGTTTGTTGGTGAGTCGGAAAGCCTGCGCTTTCTGAAATGTTTCGTTGAAAACAGGGACGATTTGCTGGACCTCTCCGAAGACATCCGTAACCTGCGGGACTTCTACAACAATCAGAAACACAGTTGGGAAAATCTGATGGCGGCGGTTGGCGATCTGTCGCAGAACCAGTTGCAACTGGAGGCTCACGAGGAGGCCGGGCCAGCGCTTCTGCGCATGGAGGAGATCCTCGCGGCACCAAGGCCATACAACATGCTGCACGAGGTGGCCGGGCTGACGCACACCGCCAGAACGGTCAACGACAAGCTGGTAGCCGATGCGCGCAACCCCGCACTGGCCGAGATCCAGGACCTGCTCGACGGAGTCAAGGACGAGCTGAACAAGGTGTCGGCTGACGACGCGCTGAAGAAAACGGCCACGAGCGCACTGAAGAAACTGGTCGATAACGTGAGCAAGGCCACTAGCATCGCTCATATCTTCCAGGCAAGGCAAGCGGCCGAGGTTGCGTTTGACAACGCGCTGACCGCTATCGAGAAGACGCAGGTGGAGCACGAGCAAGAGCCGGACAAGCCCAAGGTTAAGGTCAAGCAGCGGCGCGTGATGGAGGTCAAGACCATGTGGCCAGGTGGTTTCATCGAGACATCAGAGGATGTCGATGCCTTCCTTGACAAGCTCCGCGCCAAGCTCGAGGCCGCCATCAAGGCCGACGAACGCGTGCAGATCAAGTGAGGCGGAATCCATGAACACATCCCAACTCAGCAACTACGCCCCAGAAGCGCGCAAAGCCTTCATTGCAGCGGTGACCGCACAAGCAGTGCGTCTTGGTATTACCGCGGAGGGCAATGCACCGGCCCAAGTGCAGGGCGACGTGTTGCTCGTGAACGGCGAGGCGTTCCCAAAGGCTCTTGCATCGCCACGAAAGCACCTGGTAGATCGCGTCCGAGCCCAAGGCTTCGACTTCACTATGGAGGCTGCTGCCTACACCTGGTTCAATCGTTTCTTGGCCATCCGCTACATGGA
>CAZITQ010000328.1:0-6772 GCA_964542165.1 uncultured Rickettsiales bacterium | reverse complement strand
GTTGGTTTTCCGCGGCCGTGGCCTACCTTTATCCCCCATGGACTGGACACTGATGCCGTGCGACGGGGCGCCAGGACGCCCCGGCCCCCTGGTCATCGCCGTTCTCGACGGCGTCGGCGTCGGCCCCGGTGACGCGGGCGACGCGGTCCACCTGGCCCGCACCCCCGTCCTGGACCACCTGCTGGCCGACCACCCCCACCTCACCCTGCGCGCCCATGGGACCGCCGTCGGCATGCCGTCGGACAAGGACATGGGCAACTCGGAGGTGGGACACAACGCCCTGGGCTGCGGCCGGATCTTCGACCAGGGCGCCAAGCTGGTGGACAACGCCATCCGCAGCCAGGCCCTGTTCGATGGCGAGGTCTGGCGTGACGTGGTCGCCCGGGGCCGCGCCGGCGGTGCCGTCCACCTCATCGGTCTGCTGAGCGACGGCAACGTCCACAGCCACATCGACCACCTGCTGGAGATGATCCGCGCGGCCGACCGGTCCGGGGTGCCGACCCTCTACGTCCACCCCCTGCTGGACGGACGGGACGTGGGAGAGACCTCGGCGCTCACCTACCTGGACGCCCTCGAAGGGGCCCTGGGCGCCATCGATGGCCGGGAGCAAAGGCGCTACCGCGTCGCCTCGGGCGGCGGCCGGATGGGCGTGACCATGGACCGCTACGAGGCCGACTGGGCCATCGTCGAGCGAGGCTGGAAGGCCCACGTCCTCGGCGACGCCCGGCCCTTCCCCAGCGCCCGCGCCGCCATCGAGACCTTCCGGGCCGAAGAGGCCGGGATCACCGATCAGTTCCTCCCCGCCTTCGTGATCGAGGACGGGGGGGCGCCCACGGGACCGGTGCTCGACGGCGACGCCGTGGTGTTCTTCAACTTCCGGGGCGACCGGGCCCTGGAGATCAGCCGTGCGTTCGAGCAGGACGACTTCCCCCACTTCGACCGGGTCCGGCGCCCGGACGTGCTGTACGCCGGCATGATGGAGTACGACGGCGACCTGCACATTCCGTCGCGCTACCTGGTCGCACCCCCGGCCATCGACCGCACCCTGGGCGAGTATCTCTGCCACAACGGCGTGTCCCAGCTCGCCATCTCCGAGACCCAGAAGTACGGCCACGTGACCTACTTCTGGAACGGCAACAAGGCGGGCCTGCTGGATCCGGCGAGCGGACGGTTCGTGGACGTGCCGGCCCAGGCCATCGAGCGGGACCTCTACCGCGGCAAGATCCGCCGGTCCGCGCTGGAGACGTACATCGAGATCCCCAGCGACCGGGTGGGCTTCGAGCAGCGCCCGTGGATGAGGGCCGCCGAGATCACCGACGCGCTGCTGGACCACATGGGTTCCGACGGTCCGCGCTTCGTACGGGTCAACTACGCCAACGGAGACATGGTCGGGCACACGGGCGACCTGCACGCCGCTATCGTGGCCATGGAGGCCGTGGACCGCTGCCTGGCCAGGCTGCTGGCCGCGGTCCGGAAGCTGGACGGTCTCGCGCTGATCACCGCGGACCACGGGAACGCCGACGAGATGATCATGCGGGACAAGAAGACCGGGGACTTCGCGGTGGGCGAGAACGGACGCCCCAAGCCCAAGACCAGCCACACGCTCAACGCGGTGCCCTTCGTGCTCTACGATCCGCGGTCCCGCGGCGATTTGACCCTGGACGACACCGTGCCCTCCCCCGGCCTGGCCAACGTGGCGGCGACGGTGCTCGAGCTGCTCGGCTACGAGGCTCCGGACGGCTACTTGCCTTCCCTCGTCCGCTGAGTCGGGTCAGTCCACCAGCAGCCACTGGGTCGCCTCGCGGATCAGCTCGACGCTGCTGCGCAGATCCAGCTTGACCTTGGTGTTCTCCCGATAGGTCTCGATGGTCTTCACGCTCAGATGGAGGCGGTCGGCAATCTCGCGGGTGGTCTTTCCCCGACCGATGAGTTCGAACACCTCCAGCTCGCGGTTGGACAGGGATTCGACGCCCGCCCGCTGCCGGTCCCCGTGGACGATGCGGTTGAGCAACCGCCCGGACAGGGCCTCGCTCACGTAGACGTCCCCCTCCATCACCCGCTGCACGGCCACGAGCAACTCGTCCACGGGGGCCCGCTTGCTGATGAAGCCCGAGGCCCCGGCCCGCAGGGCGCGCTCGGCGTACACCGGCTCGTGGTGGGAGGTGATCACCAGCAACGGGACGTCCCCGTCGGCGTCTCGCAGGCGCCGGACCAGCTCGATTCCGCCGCCGCTCCGCAGCGCGATGTCGAGGACCACCAGCTGGGGATGATGTGCGCGCAGCGCGTGGTATGCCGTCCTGGCATCGTCGGCTTCCGCGCACGCGCGCAGTCCTGCGCGGCCGCGCAGCAGCTCGATCAATCCGAGACGAGCGACCGGATGATCGTCGACGACCAGCACGCCCGCGCGCTCGCCACTCCCCCCGGAGTCGTTCATGACCCGCCCCTCGGTTGGCTTCCCCTCGTGAAGAAGTATACACGAGGCCCCCATGGTGCCGATCCCGATGCGTTTTTGGGGGATCCCCCGATGGGCTCCGCCCACACCGGCTGGCAAGATCGAAGATCGGCGCCGGTGACGACGGGGAAACGGCTTTCATGGGCCGGCGATGAGGGGGAACCATGAGCAGGGGGAGTGGGCATGGGTTTGCCCGTGGGGGGGCGGCGCCACCAACGGTCAACGTGCAGCAGGTCCTGGACGCCATCGGGAGGATCGTCGAGCCGGACTACGGACGCTCCCTCGTGTCCCTCGGCCTCGTCCGCGCGGTCCACGTGCGCGACGGGGGCGCGCGCGTGGATGTCGAGATGACCCTGAGCAGCCCTCGCTGTCCCCACGGCCTGGACCTGGTCTGGGCCGTGAAACGAGCGGTCCTCCGGCTGCCCCGGGTCCGGGACGCGCGGGTCGAGCTGGTGTGGGGGATGCCCTGGGAACCGGGCGTGGAGTCCGCGAATCCGGCGTTCCTTGCACGACGTCCACCCCGGTGATCCCGACCGGGTACACACGCGCCCTTTGACATCCGCCCTCGCGCGGGAGACATTTATGTCCCCGAGAAGCCGGGAGTGCGCACCTAGACTTTCCCCGAAGGGCGGAGCCGACCATGCAAGTCGACGAACTGGTCCGAGACCTCATGATCGGGGGCGTGGCAGCCCCGGCCGCGGTGACGGCCGGTGACGTGCCCAACGCCGTGGGGAGCCTCAAGCAGGCCATCGCCAAGCAGGTGCGCGCCGCGGGCATCCCACGGGACGCCGCCGCACGCCACCTGGGCGTGACCCCGCGCTCCCTGTCCCGCTGGATGCACGGGGACGAGGACGGGGCCACCAATCCCAGGAACCGACAGCTCCAGGGCGAGATCATCGGCGTGCTCCGCCGGCGGACCCCGGAGCCCCTGGCGCGCAGGGAGATCCTCTGTCACCTGCTGGATCAGGAGATCGACGCCAGCCCCGAAGAGGTCCAGGGAATCCTGGATCTCTACATCCGGCTGGGGCAGGTCGAGACCGTCGGCAAGTACCGGTTCCGCGCCACGGAGCGGCGGCGGGTGAAGACCACCCCCGAGCGCACCGAGTCGAGGGCCCAGGCGATCTTCCGCCGGGTCCAGGCTCTGCCGCGGATGGTGCGGTCGTACATCCGGGGTGAGTCCGGCGCACGGGCTCCCATCTGCCGGATGTACATCCCCCCGGACCGGGTGGAGGTCGTGGCCCAGAAGGTCACCGACGCCATCGTGTCGATCTACAACGAGGAGATGGAGCGGGACGTCCCCGAGGACAGCCCGCTCGAGCCGATGACCCTCTTCTTCCTGTCCGCCCGCGGATGGCACGGCGAGCCGGAGTAGGGAGGGATACGACCATGAAGATGCCCCGGACGATCCTTTTGACCGCGACCCTGGTGCTGGCGTTCGCCCTCTGCGCGCCCGCCTTCGCCGGACCCCAGAACGGCGAGGTCAACCACGCCCGCGAGAAGACCCAGTACTGCGAAGGCAAGGCTCCACCGTCCCTGTGGGACGTGATCCTGTGCTACCCGTACGTGGACCTGTTGATCGAGCTGATGCCCCTGGAACTGCTGTTCCCGGACAGCGGCGATTCCTCCAGCGACTGAAACGGGCTCTTTCCCGCCCAAAACCGCTTGACATCGAATACCTCGCTACGTAAGTTGCGTCGGCCGTTCGCCCCGCGCGGGCGAGAATTCACCTGGAGGTCGCCCATGTACGCCGTGGTCGAGACCAGTGGTCATCAGTTCAAGGTCGAGCAGGGCCAGACCGTCCGCGTGGACCGGATGAAGGCCGACGTGGACGCCGAGGTCGTGTTCGACCGCGTCCTGCTCGTGGGTGGAGACGAAGTCCAGATCGGCGCCCCCGCCCTCGAGAACGCCAAGGTGGTCGGCACCGTCGTCCAGCACGGTCGCGGGCCGAAGATCGTGGCGCTCAACTTCAAGCGTCGCAAGGGGTACCACCGGCGCGTGGGATTCCGCGCCCAGTTCACCGACGTCCGTATCGACCGGATCGAGGTCTGAGCAGGGGAGGCCGTCATGGCTCACAAGAAAGGTCAGGGAAGCTCCCGCAACGGTCGCGACAGCAACGGCCAGCGCCGGGGCGTGAAGCGCTTCGACGGGCAGCACGTGCTGGCAGGCAACATCCTGGTGCGCCAGCTCGGAACCCGAATTCACCCGGGCACGAACGTCGGCTGCGGCCGCGACTACACCCTGTTCGCGCTGGTCGAGGGCAAGGTGAAGTTCGGCAACGACCGCTTCGGTCGCAAGTGCGTCTCGATCCTGCCCGCGGAAGCCTGATTCACCCGCGCGTTCCCCGCGCGTCTATAGTGGACGCGTGAAGTTCCTCGACGAGGTCACCATCGAGGTCCGCTCCGGCAACGGCGGAAGCGGCATGGTGCACTTCCACCGCGAGCGGTTCGTGCCCCGGGGGGGGCCCGACGGCGGGGACGGCGGTCGCGGCGGCGACGTGGTGCTCGTGGTGGACGAAGGCAGCAACACCCTGCTGCACCTGCGCTACAACCCCTTCCACAAGGCGACGAACGGCCAACCGGGCGGGACCAACAACCGCAACGGCCGCGGCGGGGACGACGTGGTGATCCGGGTCCCCGCGGGGACCACGGTCCGCGACGAGTCCGACGGCAGCGTGGTGGCAGACCTCACCGGGGCCGGGCAGCGAGCCGTGGTCGCCGGCGGGGGCAAGGGCGGCCGGGGCAACGCCGCGTTCAAGAGCGCCACCCAGCGCACGCCGATGCAGGCCGAACCCGGGGAGGCCGGCGTCCAGCGGCGGCTCGCGCTCGAGCTGCGTCTCCTGGCGGACGTGGGGCTCGTGGGGCTGCCCAACGCCGGGAAGTCGACGCTGCTCTCGCGGGTCTCCGCGGCTCGTCCCCGGATCGCCGACTACCCGTTCACCACCCTGGAGCCCAGCCTGGGGGTGGTTCAGGGGGACGATCTGGAGACCTTCGTGATGGCGGATCTGCCCGGGCTGGTCGAGGGCGCCCACCAGGGCAAGGGACTCGGCCACCGTTTCCTGAGGCACGTCGAGCGCACGGCGGTGTTCCTGTTCCTGGTCAGCCTCGAGGCCCTGGAGGACGAGGATCCCCTGGAACGTTTCCGTGCCGTGTACGATGAACTGGCGGCCTACGCCCCCGAGCTGGCCAGGCGCCCGGGCATCGTGGGACTGTCCAAGCTGGATACGGTGTTCGACCGGGGGGGGCTGGATGCCCTCGTGGAGCGGGTGGGGGCCGAGACCGGGATGCCCGTGGTCGCGTTCTCCTCGGTCTCCGGCGAGAACGTCGAACGGCTGGTACGGACGCTCGCTTCCGCGGTGAAGCGTGGAAAGGAGGCGCGGGAATGACCCTCGATCCCCGGAGGCCCCTCGGCATCACGCTGACCCTCCTGGTGACTCTCCAGGGGCTGCCGAGCTGCAAGGGCAGCGATGACGCTTCGGCTCCGGTCGTGGCCGTGTCCACCGAGGAGCTACCACCGATGAGCGTGGGGACGGCCCAGGCCATCGGACCCCACCGGTTCGCCGCGAACGTGAAGGTGGACGTGGAGGAGGGCACGGTACAGGTGCCCGTCGAGGAGCAGGTCGAGTGCACCTGGATCGACCTGACCCACTACTCGTTCCAGCGTCACGAGGACGGAAAGCTCAAGTCCCAGGACATCCGCGACGGCGACCTTGCGGTCCGTCGTAAGGCCTCGGGGCGTTTCAGCTTCCGCAGCCCACGGCCGGGACCCGACGTGCTGCTCAAGACCCTCACCCCCTTCGACACCTTGATCGCGCGCTTCCGCAACCGGCTGGTGATCCAGGCCGTGGATCTGCGGCCCGAGGATCCGGACGGCTGCAAGCGCTACGCCCTCTCCCTCGAGCCCCTTCCCGCTGTGGCCGACGGCGCCTCACCGATCGAGGAGCTGGAACGGAGCACCTGGGACGCCGGCCACTCGGCGCTCCCCCTGAGTCTGGACGGCGAGGTGCTGGTGGACGAGTTCGGAAACCGGCGGGAAGTGATCCTCGAGGGCAGCTACCGCAAGCGCAAGGGAACCTCGTTCGAGACCGGCGCAGTGCTGGTCACCTACGCGGAGTCCAGGACGGCGCTGGGGCCCGACAACGGACTGGTGATTCCCCCGGACGCCGAGGTGATGCTCGCGGTCCGCAGAGCGGAGGCCGCGGGCGAGGCCGAGCAAGAGGCGGAAACCCACGCCCCCCCCTCCGCCCCCTCCCCTTCCCTGGGCGCGGACTAGGAACCCGTCCCGCTACTCGACATACAGGTCGTCCGTCAGCACCGTGAATCC
>CAZITQ010000327.1:0-6833 GCA_964542165.1 uncultured Rickettsiales bacterium | reverse complement strand
GGGGTCGGGTTCGGGCTCGGGGTCGGGGTCGTGGGCGGGGTCCGGGTCGGGGTCGGGGTCCGGGTCGGGTTCGGGCTCGGGCGGGGCCGCCTCGGGCTCGGGTTCCGGCTCGGGTGCGGCCTCGGGCTCGGGTTCCGGCTCGGGTTCCGGCTCCGGCGGGGCCGCCGCCGGCTCGGGCGGAGCGGTCCCCGGATCGGGGGGAGAGCCCGGCGGCACGCCGGCTTCAGCGGCCTCGAGTCCGCCGGACGACGGCGGGGCAGCGTAGGGATCTTCGGGGGCTCCCCTGGAGAACGTCCCCGCGTCCTGCGAGAAGAACAAATCCTCGAGGTCGCCGAACCCTTCGTCGTCGTCGGGCAGTTCCTCCGGGCGAGGCGGCGGCGGCTGCGTGGATTTCTTGGCGCCCTTCTTCTTCTTCCTGGCCATGGAACTTCGCTCCCTGCCCGCTTTCGCATGATTGTGCCGGGACGGAACCTCCGGCTCGCGGTGACTGCGCAAATTACCAGTAAACAACCCCATTTATCAACTGATCCGCGGGCACGCGCGAACGTTCAATTCGGGCCGCCTTGACACTTCCGCCAGCGCTCCCCTACCTTGGACAGCCCCGAGAGGAGCAATCCATGCGAGTTCTGGTCGCGGGTGGCGCGGGATTCATCGGCTGCTGGTTGTGCGAGGCGCTGCTGGACCGCGGTGACGAGGTCATCTGCGTGGACAATTACGTCACCGGAACGACCGAGAACATCCAGCACCTGGAGGGCCGGACCGGGTTCACGGCGATCCGCCACGACATCTGCGATCCCTTCCAGCCCGACGAGTCCGTGGATGCGGTCTTCAACCTCGCCTCGCCGGCGAGCCCGGTGGACTACTTCCGTCTGCCGCTGGAGACCATGCGCGTCGGCTCCATCGGGACCGAGAACCTGTTGAAGATCGCCGAGAGCAACTCCGCACGCTACCTCCAGGCTTCGACGAGCGAGGTCTACGGGGATCCGGACGTCCATCCCCAGCGGGAGGAATACACGGGCAACGTCAATCCCATCGGCCCCCGCGCCGTGTACGACGAGGCCAAGCGATACGGAGAGGCGATCGTCTCGTCGTACCGCAGGGACCGCAGCCTGTCGACGACCATCGTTCGGATCTTCAACACCTACGGTCCCCGGATGCGCCTCCGGGACGGGCGCGTGATCCCGGCCCTGGGCACCCAGGCCCTGCGGGGAGAGCCGCTCACCGTACACGGAGAGGGCCAGCAGACCCGGTCCTTCTGCTACGTATCCGACATGGTCGCCGGCCTGATCCGGGCCATGGACGCCGGACAACCGGGCCCCATCAACCTGGGCAACCCCGGCGAGTACACCATCCTGGAGCTGGCCCGGATCATCGTCGAGCTGACGGGATCGAGCAGCGAGATCCGCTTCGAGCCCCGCCTGGAAGACGACCCGCGGCGGCGCTGCCCCGACATCTCTCGCGCTCAGCAGTTGCTCGGCTGGGAGCCCCAGGTGGCCCTCGCCGAGGGTCTGAAGATCACGCTGGACGACTTCGCCGCCCGGGACTGAGGGGGCCGACCCTCGACACGGCGCCATGCGCTGCCACCGCCACCCCGAACGCATCGCAGACACCTCCTGCGGGATCTGCGGCCGCTACCACTGCGCGGACTGCCTGACCTCCCTGGGCGGCGATCCGGTGTGTCCCGCGTGCCGGCCCGCGGTCGAGGCGGTGACACCGGCCCAGACCGAGGCTGCCCCGGTCCCCCTGGCAGCCGATTCGCGCCGGAGGTACGGACGCGTGATCGGGGGCATCGCAGCGGTGCTCCTGATCCTGATCCTGCTGGTCGCCCTGTCCCAGCGGCGGTCGACCGTCGAGGGAGGGCCACGGGTCGCACCCGCGCTGGCGGCCGGGGAGTTCGACGAGCGAATGGCCGAAGCCGTGCAGGCCCTGGAGCGAGCGGGCATCGCCATCGAGACCTTCCGGGCCGAGGGAGGCCGCTACCCCGTGGGCTGGGACGATCTCGTCCCCGCACTGCTCCCCACACCACCCACCGATCCCTGGGCGGCCGATGGCGCCCCGCTGCGCCTGCTGGCGCCCCCCTGGGACGAGGCGGCCATCTTGCTGTACAGCGTGGGACCCGACGGCCTGGACGACGGAGGCCGCGCCTACGGGACGGACACGGGGATCGGAGACGTGGTCTACGTGATCCGCTGACGAAGGCTCGAGCGCACGGAGTCAGATCCGGATCTGGATGCCGAGCTGGATCCGCAGCATGTAGGCAGGAACCGGCACCGGAGGATCGTTCTTCTCCTCCGTGGACAGATACGCCCCCTCACCGCTGAGTCCGGACTCGACCCCGTGGTCGGATCCCACGTACCCGGTGAACGGGACCTCGAAGAAGAACCCGACGCCCAGCGGCGAGTCGAACTGCATGCCGAGGGTGGGTTCGAGTCCGAGGACGAAGGAGCCCGGCCGATCCGGCGCCCACTCCTCGGGCACGTCGAACGGCGGCATGAAGATCATCGCGAAGCCGAACCCGGCATAGGGCTTCACCGGCTTGAACGGCGCGAAGTAGAACCGCGCCTTGGGGGCGATCATCAGGTGCATCGCGCTGCCGCGCGGCGGCTCGTCGGTGGAGTTGATGGTGGACTCGCTGCCGTCCGGAGTCCTCCACTCGCGCAGGAGCCACTGCTCGCCGAAGTACATGGAGATCTCGGCGCTGAGGTCCACCGCCGGGGCGACGCCGAATCCCAGACCGAAGGTCCCACCTCCGCTGACCGAGCGGAATCCGTAGCTCTGCCAGTAGTAGGTCTCGTACACCTCGGCGGAGTCCCGCACGACGCGCACCGAGTAGTACATGTCCAGGCCGCCAAGGGCGTAGAACCCGGCGAAGCGCAGGTGGAACTTTCCCTTGTGGTCGTACCGCTTGCGGGTCCAGCCGTCGAAGGTCAAACCGGAGTTCACGTAGGCCCGGTACTCGGCTGGGCCGACGCCGAGCTCGGCCGCCTCCCCCTGATCCAGTCGTGTGGTGCCCGACCGCCCTTCCTCGGCGAACAGCTCGTCGTCCTCGCTCCCGAAGGTCTCGAGCAGCACGGGGTCGATGAGGGGCGCATCTTCGGCGAGTTCGCTGTCCTCGGGGTACTTCTTGCTCCGCTCCCGGCGGGTGGACATGCTCCCCGTGGACCGGCTCTCCCGGGGTGTGGTCGTTCGTCGGGTGGTGGCCTTGCGCTCCTTGTCCGGGGTCTCGGCCGCCGCCGTGGCGTCTTCCTCTTCGCCGTCGCCCAGATCCCTCACCTTCACGCGGTCGCGATCGCTGCGCTCGCGGCGGTCCCGGTCGTACCAGTCCGCTTCCTCGTCCTCCCCGCCCTCGGTCTCTTCCCGATCCCGACTGTAGCGGTTGTATCGATCGTCCCGGTCGTCCCGGTCGTCCCGGTCGTCCCGGTCGTCCCGGTCGTCGCGCTCCGTGTTCCGCGCGTACCGATCCCCCCGGTCCCGGGCCCGCTCGGCCCGCTCGGCTTCCGCGGCCCTGGCCCGGGCTTCCTTCTCTTCTTCGGACTTCTTGCTGGATTTCTTCTCGAACTCCCGCGCCGAGTACCGGCTGCGATCGTCGTCGTCGTCGTCGTCGCCGCTACCCGCGTCTCGATCATCGGGCGGGTCGTCGCCGTCGTCCCCGTACCGGTCGCCACCGGAGTCGTCGGAGCCGCCCGCGGACACGGCGGCCCCCTCGTGGCCCCCCCCCGCCCCCACGTCCGCCCCGGCGGCGGCGCGGGGGGCCTCCATCTTGCCGAGGATCAACTCGGTGAGCTGACGTTCCTCGCCGGCCTCGAAGTCCCGCTTGCCCTGATCGAGGACATTGCCGGTCGTGGTGGAGATGAAGGCGTAGGTCACCGAGAATTGGAGCTCGTCTCGGGCCACGGTGGCCATCATCGCCACGTCGGCAGAGAAGCGTTCCGCGAGTTTGTCCAGGCACGACCGCTTCTTGTGGCAGTCCCCGGCCGCGCTGCCGAGGTACATCTCCACGTCCTCGCCCGCGACCACCTGGCTGTTGCCGCCGCTGATCAGCTCCTCGGACACGGTGCTGTACAGCAGATAGGCCAGCCCGGCGTCGTCGTCGGTCGCCGGCTGGAACTCGACCACCACGACCTTGGCGTGCGCCGATCGGATCGGGATCGACGCGCTGAAGACCACGGCGGCGGCGAGGGCATAGAGCAGGGCGCGTCGCAAGGTCGGTAACCCCCTTTTCGCGCGCGATTTCCGTCGGTTTCGAAGGATGCCGGCGCCGCGGAGGTCTGTCAAGGAGCCCCCGTGCACGCGGTGCGCTCGCCCGCGCTCCCGGGAGGTCCCTGCGCGCCGCGAACCCGGGCTCACCGCAAGAAACGGAAATAGATCACGGCGGCGGCCGCGCCCACGAGCGCGATCGTGATCACCGTCGACCACACACCGGACTTGCCACGTTTCTCCTCGTCGCTCCCCTGCACCGCGCTGGCCGCTCGCTTCATGCTCGACCGCATGGCCAGCATCGAGCCACCACCAGAGCGGGCCGCGGCGGCCCCGCGATCCCTTCGCTTGGCCTTCTTTCGCTTGTTCCTCGACTTGGGCATCGATTCGCCTCATCACGCGTTCACCTCGGGGGCACCACCCACACATCGAACGGGAACGCGGCCATCTCGGTAACGGTGCCGCGTTCGAAGATATCACAGGGAGTAGGACACCAGCGATCCCTGCCGGTTCCGCGAGACCGGGTCGCCCCGGGGGATGACAAGCTGCGCAGGGCGAGGTATGGAGACCCATGGACTGCATCGAAGAGGGCGTCGTCACGCAAATCCTCCCCGGCGGTGAAGCCGTGGTGACCGCGGCCCGCGTGGAGGCCTGCGCCAGCTGCAGCGCCCAGTCCACCTGCGCAGCCATGGGTGGTAGCTCCAAGTCCACCGAGGTGCGGGCCCGCAACGACATCGGCGCACGGAGGGGTGACCGGGTCGCAGTGGCCCTCGCGGGCAGCGCCGTGGTGGGGGCGGCAGGGCTGCTCTATTTCCTCCCCGCCGTGGGCCTCATCGGAGGCGCTTGGGCCGGGCACGCCCTGGCCGACGCCTCGGGGATCGACGTGAACCTGGGTGCCGGTCTCGGCGCGGTGCTGGCCCTGGCCACCTGCCTGGCGGTGATCGCCGTGGTCGGCAAGCGGCTCGGTCGCAGGCAGCAGTTCGTCCCCCACATCTCGCGGGTACTGGTGCCGGGTAGGTTGGGAGAGGGGGAGCTGGAAGGGTAGCGCCCCGTTACGGTCGGGGGCCCCTCAGCTTCAGCTGCATGGAGCGAGGCCCCTGAGGAAGTCCTTCACACCGTCAGGCCGTCCGCTCCTCATCGGATTCGGTCGCCGTGTGGCGATAGCAGATCAGCCCGCAGTCCAGGCAGCGCTCCGCCTCCCGATGGGCGACCTCCTTGATCAGGCCGAGTTCGACCTCCACGAAGCTGGCGCGGCGCTGCTCGACGTCGAGCTCGCGCATCTGCGCGCGGGTGGTGTTGCGTTCCACCTCGGCGACGTCGGAGGGATCGTCCAGGTTCAGCATCGGCTCGCCCTGCTGGTAGGGGGCCGCACCCTCGACCGCGGTCTGGGGCCGGACCTCCTCGCCCATCAGGAACTGGTGGATCCCGCTGGCGGCCTTGCGGCCGTCGCCGATGGCCTCCACCACCGTGGCCGCGCCCCGGCGGACGTCGCCGCCGGTGAACAACCACGGGATGTTGGTCTGCATCGTGTCCTCGTCGCCGATGATGGTGTTCCAGCGGGTGAGCTCGATCTGCTTTCCGATCTCGCTGCTCCCCTCCTCGAGGCAGGCCAGGTCGGGGAACTGGCCGATGGCGGCGAAGACGTTGTCCACCTGCAGCTGGGTCTCCGATCCCTCCATGGGGACGGGACGGCGCCGGCCCGAGGCGTCGGGTTCACCCAGCGCCATCTTGATGTACTCCATCACCTTGACCACGTCGTCCTGGCCCTCGAACTTGGTCGGCGCGGCCAGGAAGTGGAACTTGACGCCCTCGTGGTCGGCCTCGACGACCTCGATGTCGTTGGCCGGCATCTCGGTGCGGCCGCGGCGGTACAGGACGGTGACCTCCTTCGCGCCCAGGCGCCAGCTGGTGCGTGCGGCGTCGATGGCGGTGTTGCCGCCGCCGATGATCACCACCCGCTCGCCCACCGGGGTCTCCTGCTCCAGCCCGCGCTGGATCAGGAAATCCGTACCCGCGGACACGCCCTCGAGATCCTCGCCCTCGCAGCGCATGGTCCGGCTGCCCCAGGCGCCGATGGCCACCAGGACAGCGTCGTACCCATCCTCGTGGAGCGAGTCGATGGTGAAGTCGCGGCCGAGCTTGGACTCCAGGTGGACCTCGACGCCCATGCGGGTGATGGACTCGATCTCCCAGTCCAGGACGTCGTACTTGGGCAGCCGGTATTCGGGGATGCCGTAGCGCAGCATGCCGCCCAGCTTGGGCATCGACTCGTGAATCGTGCACTTGTGGCCCAGACGGGTCAGGTAGAACGCCGCCGTCAGGCCGGCGGGGCCGCCGCCGACGATGGCGATCCGCTTGCCGGTCTGCGGGGCGATGGAGTACTCGAAGCGCGTCCCCGAGTTCATCTCGTAGTCCGAGGCGAAGCGCTTGAGGTGGTTGATGTTGACCGGCACGTCCACCAGGTTGCGACGGCACTGGGCCTCGCACTCGTGGGGGCAGACGCGGCCGCAGGTCAGCGGTAGCGGATTGCGTTCCTTGATGATCCGGACCGCTTTTTCGTACTGACCGTCTCCGATGGCCTGGATGTAGGCCGGGATGTTGATCTGCGCCGGGCAGGTGCGCTGGCAGGGCGCCGT
>CAZITQ010000326.1:0-6916 GCA_964542165.1 uncultured Rickettsiales bacterium | reverse complement strand
TCGGCCTTGGGCTCCTCGGCCTTGGGCTCCTCGGCCTTGGGCTCCTCGGCCTTGGGCTCCTCGGCCTTGGCCTCCTCGGGCTCCTCGGCCTTGGGCTCCTCGGGCTTGGGCTCCTCGGCCTTGGCCTCCTCGGGCTCCTCGGCCTTGGCCTCCTCGGCCGGCGCGTCGGCGGGCTCTTCGGCCTGGGCCGCCTCGGCCGCAGCGGCGGTCTCGATGGAGATGGAGCTGAGCAGCTCGGCGCCCTTGATGTCGCCCAGTCGCGCCTGGGCCGCCTCGGCCTGCTCGCCCGGAGGCGGCAGCTCCTCGGAGCCGTCGTCGGAGGTGCGCTCGGACAGTCCGATCTTCCGCTCGTGGGGGTCGATGGAGAGGATGGTCGCGGCGAGCTTCTTGCCCACCGGGTAGGCCTCCTTGAGGTCGCCATCGGACATCAGTTCGCTGACGTGGATCAGGCCCTCGACGCCGTCCTCCAGCTCGGCGAAGACGCCGAAGTCCACCACGTGGACCACCTCGCCCTGGACGGTCTGGCCCAGGAAGTAGCGGGCGTTGACCGACTGCCAGGGATCCTCGGACAGGTGCTTGATCGACAGGCTGAAGCGCTCCTGCGCGCGGTCGATGTTGAGCACCTTGGCCGTGACCTCGTCCCCCTTCTTGTACTTCTCGCTGGGGTGCTTGATCCGCTGGCCCCAGGACAGGTCGGAGATGTGGACCAGACCGTCGATGCCCTCCTCGATACCCACGAAGATGCCGAAGTCGGTGATGTTGCGGACCTTGCCGGTGATGACCGACCCGATGGGGTACTTGGTCTCGACCAGATCCCAGGGGTTGGTCTCCAGCTGCTTCATGCCCAGGGAGATCCGCTTGTTCTCCATGTCCAGGTCGAGGACCACCGCCTCGACCGGGTCGCCGATGCTCAGCAGCTTGGACGGATGCTTGATCCGCTTGTTCCAGGTCATCTCGGAGATGTGGACCAGGCCCTCGATGCCGTCCTCGAGCTCGATGAAGGCACCGTAGTCGGGCAGGGAGACGACCTTGCCGTCCACCACCGCGCCGATCGGGTACTTCTCGGGGGCCGTCTCCCAGGGATCCTCGCGGATCTGCTTGTACCCCAGGGACACCCGCTGGTTCTCGGGGTCGAACTTGAGGATCCGGACCTGGATCTCCTCGCCGACCTTGAACAGCTCGGACGGATGGTTGATCCGGCCCCAGCTCATGTCGGTGATGTGCAGCAGGCCGTCGATGCCGCCCAGGTCGATGAAGGCGCCGTAGTCGGTGATGTTCTTGACCGTACCGTCGATGATCGCGCCGACCTCGATCTTCTCCAGGGTCTCCTTGCGCCGCTCCTCGCGCTCCTGCTCGAGCAGGACGCGGCGGGACAGCACGATGTTGCCGCGCTTCTTGTTGAACTTGATGATCTTGAACTTGGCGCGGGAGCCGATGAGCTTGTCCAGGTTCTTGACGGGCCGCAGGTCCACCTGGGAGCCGGGCAGGAAGGCACGGACGCCGATGTCCACGGCCAGGCCACCCTTGACCCGGGCCACGATCACACCCTCGACCACCTCGTCCTTCTCGACGGCCTTGGAGATCTCGTCCCAGGCCTTCATCATGTCGGCCCGTTCCTTGCTCAGGATCAGCGCACCGTCGTCATCCTCCAGCCGATCGAGGTACACGTCGACCTCGTCGTCCTTCTTGATGTCGATCTTTCCGTCCTGATCGCGGAACTCGTTGATGGCGATGATGCCTTCGGACTTGTAGTTGACGTCGACGACGACGTGCTCGCTGTGGACGGCGATGACCCGCCCCTTGATGACGCTCTGCTCCTTGAAGGGCTTCTCGTCCAGCGCCTTGGAGAAAAAGGCGCTGAACGCCTCCGGATCGATCTGATCCAGAGGGGCGTTGAGGTCGATGTCGGGGACAGGGGCGTCGCTGTTGGTCGGGTTGTTTTCGGTCATGTATTACTTGAGGTAAGGTGGGTAACTTGCTTGGAAACACAAGGTTTTCAATTGCAACCAGCTGGGGAGGACGGACCTACTTCCGCACACCTCGCTGGCCGCGAAGCCCGGCTGTTATACCGATCGCGATCGGCCCTGTCAAAAGGCCTTTTGGGCCCCCCTCGCCCGATCTACGAGCCGCTCCACCACCTCGTCGGCGGTGAGATCGGAGGTGTCGAGGTGAATCGCGTCGTCGGCCGCACGCAGGGGCGAGTCCTCCCGCGTACGGTCCTGGTGGTCCCGCTCCTCGATGGCCCGGACGACCTGCTCCAGGTCCGCATCCCGCCCCTGGGCCCGCAGATCCTCCAGCCGACGCCCTCCCCTCACGCGGGGGTCGGCGTCCAGGAAGACCTTGACCTCCGCGTCAGGCATCACCACGGTGCCGATGTCCCTCCCTTCCATCACCACCCCGCCCCGCTCCCCCAGGCCGCGTTGCAGGGCCACCAGCGCCCGCCTGACCGCCGGGTGGCGGCTCACCGAGGAGGCATCCATGGAGGCCTCCGGGGTACGGATGGCCTGCGAGAGGTCCTCGTCGTCCACGACCGTCCGGAGCTCGCCGTCCACGACCGGAAAGGCGAACTCCAGGCCGGCGGTCAGGGTCGCCAGCGCGTCCTCGTCGTCCACGTCGATGCCGGCGCGTCGCGCGAGCACACCCACGGCCCGGTACATGGCGCCCGTGTCCAGGTACTGGTAGCCCAGCCGCGCAGCCAGGCGGCGCGCGGTGGTGGACTTGCCGACCCCCGACGGCCCGTCGATGGCGATCCGCAGTCCGCTCATTCCCGCTCCCGTCCCCCCTCGAGGCGGGCCATCTCGACGAAGAACTCCGGCCAGGACACCTCCACGGCGTCGGCCCGCTCGATGGTCACCGGTCCCCTGGCTGCCCCCCCCGCCACGGCCATCGCCATGGCGATCCGGTGATCCCCGCCGGAGGACACGTCCGCCTCCAGCAAGCACGGCGCTCCGGAGATCTCCATGCCGTCCGGGCGCTCGTCGATCGCGATCCCCATGGCGGAGATGCCACGGCAGACCGTGGCGATCCGGTTGCTCTCCTTGCGCCGTAGTTCGGCGGCGTCGGCCACCACCGACCGGCCGTCGGCCAGGGCCGCGGCCACGGCGAGGACGGGGATCTCGTCCACGCACCGGACCAACAGGTCGCCGTCGATCTCGAAGGGCCGCAGCCGGTCCGCGGCCCGCACCCGAAGGTCCGCCACCGGCTCGCCACCGCAGCTGCGAGGATTCAGGACGTCGATCCGGGCGCCCATCTGCCCCAGCACGTCCAGGATCCCCGTCCGGGTCGGATTGATGCCCACCCCCTCGAGGACCACGTCGCTCCCCCGCCTCAGGGTGGCGGCGACCAGGACGAAGGCCGCAGACGACAGATCCCCGGGGACCACCAGCACAGGCTCGGCCGACGGGGGGATCAGCGGCTGGCCGCCCCGCATGGCCACCCGACCGGGCTCGCACTGAAGCTCCACGCCCCACTCGGCGAAGATGCGCTCGGTGTGGTCCCGGCTCGGTCCCGGCTCCCGCACGACCACGTCCCCGTCCGCGTAGAGCCCCGCCAGCAGCACGCAGCTCTTCACCTGGGCGCTGGCCACCGCGCTGCGGTGCTCGATCCCCTTGAGGGCACCGCCGCGGATGGCCAGGGGCGGATGGTTGTCCCCGGCCCGTCCGAGCACCGTGGCCCCCATGGCGCGCAGGGGCTCGATCACCCGGCGCATGGGTCGGCTCGACAGGGATGCGTCGCCGCACAGCACGGTGAGATGGGGCGCCCCCGCGGCGACCCCGGAGAGCAGGCGCATGCTGGTGCCGGAGTTGCCCACGTCGATCGGCTGTCGCGGCTCCGAGATGCCCGGGGCGCCCACACCCTCGGCCCGGACCGATCCCTCCCCGAGCACGTCGAACCAGGCGCCGAACGCCTGCATCGCCTCGCGGGTGCGGGCCACGTCCTCCCCGGCAGGCAGTCGATCGACGACCACCGGGACCGGCGAGAGCCCCGCCACGATCAGCATGCGATGGGCGATGGACTTGTCCCCCGGTACGCGCAGCCGTCCTCGCAGCGGCCCCCCGGGGTGGACGGTGACCTCCACGGCCTACTCCTCGCCGGGCGGAGGCCGCCGCTCGAACACCCCCAGCGCCCGGAGCTTGGCCGCCCGGTCGGCGCGGAGTTGCTCGGGACCCATGGCGGCGAGCTCGTCCAGGTGCCGTGCCACGGCCTCACCCAGGGTCCGAGCGGCCTGGGCGTGGTCCCGGTGGGCGCCCGTCGACGGTTCTGCCAGCACCTCGTCACACACCCCGATGGACTGGCAGTCCCGGGCCATGTAGCGCAGGGCCTCGGCGGCCCGGGGGGCCTGCACCTTCTCCCGCCACAGGATGGAGGCGCAGGCCTCGGGTGAGATCACCGAGAACATCGAGTTCTCGAGCATCAGGATCCGGTTTGCCACCGCCAGCGCCAGGGCGCCACCGGAGCCCCCCTCACCGATCACCACCGACACCACCGGCACCCGCAGATCGGCCAGCTCCATGATGTTGCGGGCGATGGCCTCCGCCTGCCCCCGCTCCTCCGCCCCCAGGCCCGGGTAGGCTCCCGGGGTGTCGATGAAGGTCACCAGCGGCCGGCCCAGGCGCTCGGCCATCTGCATCAGCCGAAGCCCCTTGCGGAAGCCCTCCGGCTTCGACATCCCGAAGTTCCGGGCCATGATGTCCTTGGCCGTGCGTCCCTTCTGGTGGCCGATCACCATCACCGGCCGGCCCTCGATGCGGGCGAGCCCACCCACGATGGAGGGATCGTCCATGAACGCCCGGTCTCCGTGGAGCTCGGTGAAGTCGGTGAACGCCCGCTTCAGGTAGTCCAGGGTGAAGGGGCGGTCCGGGTGGCGGCAGAGCATCGTGCGCTGGTAGGCCGTGAGCGCCGAGAACTGCGCCTGGCGCAGGCTGGCCACGTGGTCCAGCAGCTCGGAGACCGACGCCCCGAGCCCCTCGGGATCGTCGCGGCCCAGCGCCTCGAGGCGGGCGACCTCGGTCTCCAGACTGGCGATGTTCTTCTCGAAGTCCAGTAAGATAGCCATACGCAATCTCAGGGTTTTGCGGACTCGTCCATCTCAGGCAGCCCCGGGTCGTCCCCCGCCAGGAAGCGGGCGATCCCGGGGGCCAGCTCGCGGGCCAGTCCGACCCGCGGAAGGTACCAGCGCACCCCGGGCTCCTTGCGGAGCCAGGTGAGCTGTCGCTTGGCGAAACGCCGGGTGTCCCGCTGGATCCTGCGTACCGCCTCGTCCCGATCGATCTCCCCCCGCAGGCAGGCCACCACGTCCCGGTAGCCGATGGCTTGCAGGGGCTTGAGATCGGCATCATAGCCCGCACCCAGCAGAGCCTCCACCTCGGCGAACCAGCCGGCGTCGAGCATGCGCTGCACCCTCTGGTCGATGCGGGCGTACAGGGCGTCGCGCGGCACGTTGACCACCAGGTGGAGCGCCTCGTAGCGGGGCGGTTCGGCGGCGTGCTCGGCCTGGCGCTCGCTCATGGCCCCCCCTCCGGACAGCGCCACCTCCAGGGCCCGCTCGATGCGGATGCGGTCGTTGGGGTGGATCCGCGCCGCCGCGGCAGGATCGGTGCGGGCCAGCTCCGCGTGGAGGGCCGGCCACCCCTCCTCGGCCGCCCGGGCGTTGATCTCTTCGCGCAGCGCCGTCGCCTCCCCCGGAGCCTCGCAGATGCCCCGTAGCACGGCCCGCACGTACAGGGCCGTCCCGCCCACGAGCAACGGGACGGCACCCCGGGCGTGGATGTCGTCGATGCAGCGGGCCGCGTCCCGGGAGAAGTCCGCTGCCGTGTACGGTTCACGAGGGTCGATCACGTCCACCAGGTGGTGGGGTACCCGGGCCCTCTCTGCGGCCGTGGGTTTGGCCGAGCCGATGTCGAGCAGGCGGTAGAGCTGCACCGAGTCCGCGCCGACGATCTCGCCGCCCAGGAGCTCCGCCAGCTCCAGAGCGACGTCGCTCTTTCCGACCCCCGTGGGGCCCGCCACGACCGCGATCCGGGGGACGCTCACGTGCGCTCGAACCACCGCTTCACGTCCCGCTGGGTGAAGCGCACGAGCAGGGGACGCCCGTGGGGACAGGTGAAGGGGAGCTCGGCGCCGTCGAGCCCCGCCAGCAGCGCCTGGATCTCGTCGCCGCTGAGGCGCTGGTGGGCCCGCACCGAACGGTGACAGGCCGCCAATGCAGCGAGGCGGTGCCGCAACTCGTCCACCGCCGTGGAAGGCCGGACGGCCGTGAGCTCCTGGGCCAGGTCGGTGACGAGCTCCCGGACCTGCTCCGGCGGCCAGGTCGGCGGCACGGTGGTGACCGCGACGGTCCCGCCGCCGAATCCCTCGAGCTCGATCCCCAGGGATCCCAGGAGTTCCGCCCGGGTCAGCAGGAGTTCGGCCTGGGACCGGGGCAGATCGATGGTCTCGGGTACCAGCAGTCGCTGGGCCGACTCCCCGGAGGAGTCGCCGGCGAGGATGCGCTCGTAGTTGATGCGTTCGTGGGCCGCGTGCTGGTCGATCACCACCAGGTCGTGGCCGTCCTGGAACATCAGATAGGTCCCCTCGAAGGCCCCGAGGTACTGCAGCCGCTGGAATCGGAACGGCTCGGCGGGCGACGGTCGAGGGGTGGCCTGCGGGGGCTCGACCCGCGGCTCGTCTCCCGGCGTCGACGCGGGCGGGATCGTGCCTGCCGTGTCCAGTCCGTCGAACAGGGATTCCCGGACCACGCTCCAGCTGGCCGGCTTGTGCTCGGGGGAGGGCGTCGTCCGCGATGGACCCCCACCGGGGCCCGCGGCTGGAGCGGTGTCCGCGGGGTTCTGCCGGGGCCTCCGTTCCGGGATCGGCGGGCCGCCCCCCCCCGGGCGCGGCCGCCCCCCCCGCCGCGGCCGCGGCCGCGGCCACCCCC
>CAZITQ010000325.1:0-6924 GCA_964542165.1 uncultured Rickettsiales bacterium | reverse complement strand
CCGCCGTCCTCAGATTCCTCGGTGGCCCAGGGCGACACGGCGGGATCGGAGTCGTCGCAGTCCCCCTCGCACTCGGTGGCCCCGTCGCCGTCGTCGTCCACCTCGTTGCCGTCGCTGATGCCGTCGCAGTCGTTGTCGGCGTGGGTGTCGCAGGCCTGAGGGGCGCCCGGGTACACCTGGTCGTCCGCGTCGTCGCAGTCTCCTCCGCAGGCGAGGAACTCGTCCCCGTCGCCGTCGACCTCGTCGGCGGCCGGCGCCCCGTCGCAGTCCGTGTCGATCCCGTCGCACCCCTCGGGAGCCCCGGGGTAGATGGCCGGATCCCCGTCGTCGCAGTCACCCTCGCAGGGGGAGAGGCCGTCCCCGTCGGCGTCGATCTCCGACGGGTCGTCGACGCCATCACAGTCGTTGTCCAGCACGCCGTCGCAGACCTCGGCCGCGCCCGGGTGCACGGCGGGATTCGCGTCGTCGCAGTCGTCGCCCCCAGCCCCCGGTTCCAGGAATCCGTCGAAGTCCCCGTCGAGCAGGTCGACCGTGCACAGGGTGATGTCGTCCACCAGATGGCGGGCGCTGACGGCGTGGGTCGCCGCGGAGAAGCCCAGGGTCATCGGATCGATGGCCGCGGGCATCGGACCTTGCTCCAGAGCCAGCTCCCCGTCGAGCCAGACCCGCAGGGTCGCAGCCCACAGCACCGCGGTCACCCGATGCCACTGACCGTCGTCGAGGGCCTCGGCGGGCACGGCGACTGCCTGGTGGCCCTGCTCCCAGCTCCCGAAGGGGGTCAAGGCCAGGTGATTTCCGTCCGGGTCCATGGCGTCCTGGTGGGTGTCCAGCTCCACCGCGTACCCCGGTACCGCCGCCACGGTCGGGTAGGCCCCCAGCCCACCTCCGGAGGTACCCAGGTGGCCGATGCCGCCCCAGTGCCACGCCAACGCCAGGCCGTCGGCACCCCCGTGGCCCTCGATCCGCGCCGAGAACGTCACCGCGAAACTCCCGGTCCCCACCGGCGAGCGCAGCCACAGCGCGCCGGCCTGATCCGGGGCGTCGGGGGTCAGCTCCACCGCTCCCAGCGCCGGGTCGTGGCTCGCCGAGCCCACCAGCGCCCAGCGAGTCCCCACCAGGGCTGCGTCATCCAGGTCCGCCGCCAGCTGGGGTCCGCCGTCGGCGATCCCGTCGCAGTCGTTGTCCAGGCCGTCGCAGAGCTCCGGGGCGCCCGGGTGGACAGTCCAGTCGGACTCGTCGCAGTCCAGACAGACCGACGAACCGTCCCAGTCCGCGTCCACGCCGTGGTGCAGCGTCGCGTCTCCCTCGTCGCAGTCCAGGGCCCCGCCCCAGGTGTCCCCGTCCGGGTCCTCGTAGGCCAGATCCAGCAGGTCCACCGTCCAGCCGTCCGCGGTCACGCTCCAGTCGGTGCCCAGGCGGAAGTCCAGGAGGGTCGCGTTGGCGTTCTGGAGGCAGGGGTCCAGCTGTACGGCGTCCCAGTAGGCGACGCCGCTGTCCCCGGTATAGGCGTCGAATCCGCCCAGGGGGTTGCCCGTAGCCGCGCCCAGGGGCCCGTCGTAGCCACCGAGGGGCTGGAGCAGCAATCCCTGCTGGGCGATGTCGGAGCACTGCAGGATCCCGCCGTCGTACCCCTCTTCCAGGTCGTAGCTGTGCAGGTACCGCAGCCACAGCGCCACGCCCGGATGGAGGCCGGGATCGGCGATGTCGAAGGTCACCGCGCTGTCGGAGACCTGCTCGGCGCTGCTGTTCCACCAGCACCCGGCGCCCTGGGGACAGGGCAGCGCGAGACCCGACGCCCCCCAGGTCCAGCCGCCGTCCGGATCGTCGCCCCAGGAGGTCCCACCGGCCCCGTCCGCCTCCAGGTCCTCCCACCACACGGTGGCGTGGCCGTCACAGCCGGCGTCCCGCCCCGTCACGGGATCCGCGCCCGGGTGCACGTCCGCCCGGCGGTCGTCGCAATCGTCCCCGCCGCAGGTCGGGTCGTCGTGCTGATCCAGATCCCGATCGCAGGGGTCCAGATCCAGCGCCCGGTCGATGAGATTGCCCACCAGCGGCGCCGCGTCCTCCCCCTGCCCCCAGGCCAGCTCCACGGCGAGTCCGTGGCCCAGCAGCAGGCCGTCCCCGCGGGGTTGTTCGAAGAGGGTCGTCTCGCCGTACGGATCCCGCAACAGGGTGCGGGCGCCGGGGGGCAGGCCCACCAGCTCGACCACGCTCACCGGACCCCCGGTGAGGACATCGGGGACCCCGTCGACCACCGGATGCCCGGAAACGACCACCTCGTTGGTGCCGCCCGATACGTCCGCGGCCCGTCCGCCGAAGGGCACCCGCGGCAGGATGGTGGCCGTCCCGTCCACCGCCACCGAGACGATGGCCACGCCCCCGCCGGCGATCCACTCCACCAGCTCCCGGTTCCACGCGTGGATCGCCTCCCGGAGGACGTCGTCCTGGCCCCCGGCGATGATCACGATCCCGTAGGGGGTCGGGTCCACCCACGGCAGCAGGGTCTCGTCGACCACGTCCGCGCTCAGACCCCGCGCGGCGAGTTCGTCCTCCCAGGCGGCGAACCCCCACGGGGCGCTGCCCTGGATCAACAGGGCATCCCCGGCCGCCGCGGGAGGACACCACCACGCGAACAAGGCGACCAGTGCAGCGACCAGCCCGTGGCGACGTCGCTCCAACCCGATTCCCCCTTCCGCGTGGACCCCCCCGTACCGTACGACTCTTCCCGGCGTCCGTCGAGTATAGCTCAGGCGCGATCAATCAACGTCGGACCCAAAGATGGGGGGGACCTCCCTCTGCTCCGGGGTGGCCAGGCGGCGATGGTGGATCCGCGCCCGCCGCAGGGAGGGCTCGGGGTGCGGCAGGGGGACGAAGAAGGCCCGCTCCACCCGGTCGCGATCCGCCCCCGACCAGGTGAGCCGAAGGGGCGAGCACCCCGCCCGGATTCGCAGCGTCGCCGCCGACCAGCGGGTCACTGGAGCGTCGATGACTGCCCGTCCGCCGCAGGCGTCGCGGCCCTCGAGCTGCACGTCCGCGGGGAAGACGACGTCCCGTGCCAGGACCAGGCCCAGCGCGTGGAACCCGGGCATCAGCCCATCGATGGCGAGCCCGACGTCGTCCTGGGCCTCCCCGCCTCCCCGGCGCCCGCCGGGCCTCCGACGGCCCTCCTCCCTTGGGCGCAACAGGGGGATGTCCCGCCCCGCGACCCGGTCGTCCTCGAGCAGGGCGTCGGTCAGCGCCCGGTCGTCGGCCACCAGCTGCAGCCGGCCGTCGAGGGTGGTCGACACCCCCCGGCGGTCCCCGTCCTCCCGGAGCCGGAGCCCGAACAGGGGCGCCAGGACCAGGTCGTCGAGGGGGCCGTCGAGAACGGCTTCCTCGGCGCCTACAGCCCGGACGAAGGCCGCCGTGCCCCCGAAGCGATCCCCGCGGGCGCGGTTGGCCAGCCAGGCTTCCCGCGGGGCTGGATCCGCCAGCCGCAGGCCGAGCTCGATGCCCTCGTGGACCAGGCCGACGGCGAGCAGCGCCAGCAGGGCCACGGGGAGGCGCCGGCCCCGGGAGGCGGCCAGTCCCACCAGCAGGCACAGGCCGTAGCCCGCCGCGAGCACCTGGACCGCGTTGACCGACTCGAAGGGGAGCATCACCCCCACCCCGGTGGCCAGGATCACCGCTCCGGCGGCCGATCTGCGGGGGAGCCGGAAGAGACCCCAGCCCGCCAGCGCGAGCAGGGGGAGGGACAGACCCGACCACCACGGATGCCCGTCAGCCACGGCGGCCGGCCAGAGGTCGACCATCGCCCGCCCCTGCTCCAGCACCCCCAGCAGGGCTCTCGCGGCCCAGGGTGTGGGCGCCTCCGCCGTCCGGTAGACGTTGGCGGGGTGCCAGGTGACCACGAGCCCCACCAGCCCCACCGGGAGGGGGATCAGGCCGGCCACGAGGTGCTTGCCCCGCTGCCCCGCGCGCCACGCCAGCCACACCAGCCCCGCCGCGGCGAGGGGGTAGACGACCCAGCCGGGTTCCTTGAACAGACCGGCGACCAGCAGCAGGACCGGGCCCAGCACGGGCCAGCGCCCCCCGGCGAGCGCCCGGTGAAGCGCGACCAGACCCCACAGGCCGAAGGCCACCTCTCCGGCGGTACAGATCCAGGCGTTCCAGCCCGCCATGGCTTCGTAGCCCGGCAACGTCAGGGCCAGCGCCGCAGCCGCGACCCCCGCCCAGGGGTTGTGCGCGAGGCGAGCGGCCAGTACGGCGAGCCCGCCGAGTCCCGCCAGCTGGAGGGCCAGCAGCACCAGATGGGGCCCCCACCACGCACCGTCCGAGAGGGTGGCGCCGGCCCAGGTCGCCAGCAACGTGGCCGGTCGCACGTGGTCGTGCAGGGAGTGGAGTTCGGTGAGCGCCACCCAGGGCCGATCCCGGTATTCGAGGACCCACCGCAGGGTCCGGAGATCGTCCTCCATGTGCCAGTTGGCGAAGCTGGGAACCAGCAGGACGACGGCGGCGACGGCGACCCCGGCCGCCGCCACCGCGAGCAGCCATCGGTCACGGGGAGCGGGCACACGCGCCCGGCCCCGGGCGGGGGCAGGGGGGTGCTCAGCGGAGGTGGTCACGGGGAGAGGCGCGCCCCGGGGCGGTGACTGCTAGTCGTCCCACTCGCTGTCGGGACCGCCGAAGGCGCCCATGTCGTTGCGCGTCAGGTCCGCGTCGTCGTACGCGGCATCCGGGTTGCCGGCGTCGATGCAGGGCGAGCCGACGGCCAGGGTCCAGTCGTCGTTGAAGGGATCGCCGTCGGCGGTGACGTCGGTGAACAACGGATCCTCGGAGATGTTGCCGTAGGTCCCGGTGGGATCGGTGATTCCGGAGTAGTTGCCGCCGGCGTTGCCGTAGACGTCGTTGTAGGTCCCGTCGAAGGTGGCGCCGCCGTCCGCCAGCAGGCCCTCGCCGGTGCCCGTGCCGTAGATGATCGTGTTCATCACGGTCGCGGTGCTGCTCCCCGACAGGTAGATACCGCCGCCGGAGGCGGCACCTTCCCCGCCGTGGGTCACGTTCAGCTCGTCCAGGGTGCCGTCGATGACCAGTATGCCGCCGCCGTAGTCGTCGGCGATGTTCCAGGTCGACCCGGTGTTGGCGAAGGCCATGCTGCCGCCCTCGATCTGCACCCCTCCGCCCTCGGTGGCGGTGTTGGCGATGATCCATCCCTGGCCGAAGTCGGCGGTGGTGGTCTCGTCGGCGTAGATGCCACCGCCCTGGTCGGCGTAGTTGGACCAGACCTCGACCTGGTCGATGACCGAGTCGGACCCCAGCAGGCAGATACCGCCGCCGTAGGAGTAGGTGTAGTAGGTGTCGTAGCCGTCCTGGTAGCTGTCCGTCTCGGGGAGCACGTTGTCGCGCACGACGAGGTCCTCGAGCCGGGGGCTGCCGCCGCTGATGTAGATGCCGCCACCGCAGTACGTGTTGTAGTACTCGGTGCAGTCGTACATCGAGTTGCAGGCCCAGGTGTAGCTGTCCTCCTCCAGGTAGCCCTCGCCGTTGGCCAGGGTGAAGCCCCGGAGCAGGGCTGCACTCGACTCGCCGCCGGCGAAGGTGGCGACCGCGTCACTGATCCCCGTGGCGTCGATGATGGTGGCCTCGGCGCCGTCGGGGCCGATGACCTCCAGGTCCTTGCCGCCGAAGTCGATGACCTCGTAATACGTGCCCGCGTACGCGACCACGCAGCTGAAGGCCTGGTCGATGGCGCTCTGGACCAGGTCCAGGGGGTCGTCCATCGTGCCGGCGCCGTTGGCGTTGCCGTTGACCGCGTCGGCCACCACCGGCTCGCCCGCGTCGTAGTCGTCGCAGTCCAGCTCGTTGTCCGCGCCGTCGCAGGACCATTCCAGGCTGCCCGCGGCGCCGTAGCCGTCCATGTCGAAGTCGATGTAGTACCAGTCGCCGTCCACCGCGTCGTTGTCCTCGACGCCGTCACAGTCGTCGTCGATGTTGTTGCAGTACTCGGCGGCGCCCGGGTAGACGTCGGCCATCGTGTCGTCGCAGTCGTCGGCGTTGTCCACGTAGCCGTCCGGGGCGTCGCAGGCCATGTGGATCGTGTAGAGATTCCCGTAGCCGTCGTCGTCCCCGTCGCCGTACCAGATCACCGCGTCCGCGGCGTCGTCCTCGTCGACCTCTCCGTCGCAGTCGTTGTCCACCCCGTCGCACATCTCGGTGGCGTTGGGGCTGATGGCCGCGTCGGTGTCGTCGCAGTCGTCGTCGTTGAGCACGTGGTCCGGCACCAGCTGACAGTCCTCCTCGGGCGTCGCGCCGGCGTCGCCGTAGGAGTCACCGTCCCAGTCCGGGTACCAGTCGTACATCGGCAGGCCGTCGTCCACCTGGCCGTTGCAGTCGTCGTCGGTGTGGTTGCAGACCTCGGTGGCGGCCGGGTTGACCGTGGCGTCGGCGTCGTCGCAGTCGTTGCCGTCCTCGATGTAGCCGTTGGGCTGCTCGCACTGGGTGATGCTGTCGGCGGGGTTGCCGTAGCCGTCGTTGTCGTTGTCGGCGTACCAGGTGGTGGCGTCCACGGCCTCGGGCTCGTCGGACACGCCGTCACAGTCGTTGTCCTGGCCGTCGCAGATCTCGTCGTTGCCCGGGAAATTCAGGGGATCCGTGTCGTCACAGTCGGCGCAGAGCTGCACGCCGTCGCCGTCCGCGTCCGGCGTGTCCGGGTCGGCGTCGTCGGCCAGGCCGTCACAGTCGTTGTCCTGGCCGTCGCAGACCTCGGTGTTGCCGGTGAAGTTCAGCGGATCCGCGTCGTCGCAGTCCCCCTCGCAACCCATCTGACCGTCGGCGTCCACGTCGTACTCGTCGTTGGGCACGACCCCGTCGCAGTCGTTGTCCACCCCGTCGCAGACCTCGGGGTTGCCCGGGAAGGCGAGGGGGTCGTTGTCGTCGCAATCGGAC
>CAZITQ010000324.1:0-7058 GCA_964542165.1 uncultured Rickettsiales bacterium | reverse complement strand
GATAACCGCTGAAAGCATCTAAGTGGGAAGCCCACCTCGAGACTAGGTATCCCGTCGGGTTAACCGACCTAAAGGGCCCTCGAAGACGACGAGGTTGATAGGCCGGGTGTGGAAGCGTGGCAACACGTGGAGCTAACCGGTACTAATTGCCCGTGCGGCTTGATCACCTTTACTTGAAAGAACATTCAGCCCTCTATGGACTGTGCGATTGCACCGGTTTTGCTGGTGATTTTTGCAGAGGGGTTCCACCCGTTCCCATTCCGAACACGGAAGTTAAGCCCTCTAGCGCCGATGGTACTGCAGGGGCGATCCTGTGGGAGAGTAGGTCGTCGCCAGCATTTATTTGATACGAGCCCGCCAAGGCCTCGCGCCTTGGCGGGCTTTTTTTGTTCTACGGTTGGGTTCCGCGGTCGACCGGTCAGATTCGACGGAGCGCGCGTGCTGCGAGTTCCGCTTCGGTGGGCTCTCGCAGAGAGACCCGGACGGGTGTGACGCCGAGCTGGCCGGAATCGGGGTCAGCGGACAGCGGGAGTACCGACGCCACCAGCGATTCGGCCTCCCCGCGACCGTCGGTTCCACCCTCCAGATCCGAGACGAAGCCGAAGTGCTCCGGCACGGCGATCACACCCCTCACGACGCGATCGGTGATCCACGCCCTGGCGACCAGCACGCCGTGCTTCGATTCGGCCGCGACCCAGGAACCGTCGCGGATCTTGCGCTTGCTCGCATCACGTCCGGATATCTCGATCCAGGCCCGTGGACTGGCGTAGTGGAGTTCGGGTACGAAGCCCGTCAATTCCCGGGCGAAGGTGTGGTGGGAGGTCGCCGTGGGGATCAACCACAGGTCGCCGCCTGTATCACCCTCGGCCGAAGGGGCGCCCGCGTCGGAGGACAGCGAGAGGCGGGGGGCCTGGACGTGGGCGGACGCGGGTTCGGTGGGATCGCCCAATTCGGTGTCGGTGGGAAATGGCCACAGAACGCCGGGCTCGCGGTCCAGGATCTCGTAGGTGAGACCGGTCAGATCGCAGGGACGGCCTTCCGAGGCGGCCCGACAGTGATCCCAGGCGAGCTCGGGTCCCATCTCGGAGATCTCGGCGAAGGGGGCCCGCTCGGCGTCGTCCTGGAGCCAGCGGACCGCCAGGTCCGCGATCAGACCCAGGGAGGTAGGGATCCCCTCCGGTGGGCCCGCGGGAGCCGTGAGCTGTACGCGGCGGTCGCAGGCGATGAAGCTGCCCCGCTCCTCGAGCCAGGGCAGGGCCACGGGAAGGACCAGGTCGGCCCACGCCGACGTCTCCACGGGATGGACCGGCGTCGCGTGGACGAGGACCGATCGCTCCAGCGCGGACCGCCAGCGGACATTCGCGGGAAGGCGGGGGAGGGGATTGCCGCCGAGCCAGAGCATGGCGTCGAGGCGGCCCGACTCCAGGGCCGGTAACCACTCGCCCAGCCGAAGACCGACCTGTTCGGGGATCCGGTCCTCCGCACAAGCCCACAGGGATGCCATCGCGCGACGGTCATCCGCGCTGTCGAGGCGCCGCATGGCTGGCAGACCCCCGGCCGGCGCTCCCATGAGCCAGGCACCGGCGGCGTTGGCGCCCTCGAGCAGCGGGAGCACCGTGGACGAGCCACCCTGGAGCTTGCCCGCCACGGCCAGCAGGTCGTAGAGGGCGCGAACGGCCCGCGCGCCACTCCGCATCAGGCCACGTCCGTACGCGGTGAAGGTCCCCGCAGATTCCCCGATGGCTCGGGCGGCGGCCTCGATGTCCTCGACCTTGGCTCCGCTCAGTTCAGCCGCACGTCGGGGCTCCATGGATCGGGCGGCGGCGACCATGGCGTCGTGCCCCTCCAGGCCCGTGGCCCGGTCGATGCCCTCGGACAGCAGAACGTGGGTCATGGCCCGCAAGACCGCGGCGTCGGTCCCCGGCACACGGGGGCGGACGAACACGTCGGCCAGGCCGCAGGTCAACGTCCGCCGCGGATCCAGCACGACCGTCCGATGTCCCCCCCGCCGCTGACACTGAACCATGCGGTAGAACAACGTCGAGTGCCTCTCGGCGGGATCCGCGCCGACGATCAGGAAGAGATCGGCCCCGTCCACGTCGGCGACCGACCCCGTGGGCGCGGGTAGTCCCGTCGCGTCGGTCGACGCCCGCAATCCGGCGGCCCCATCCAGACGTAGGGAGGAGTCCACATGGGCACAGCCGAAGAACCCCTGGAGCAGCCGGCTCGCGGTGTACTGGGTCTCGCACGGTAGGTCCGCGTCCAGCAGGGTGGCGATCCGCTCCGGGGTTCCCCGCAGTCGACTGCCGAGGTGTTCGTCCAGCCAGGCGTACGCCTCCTCCCAGGAGATGGGTGATAGGCCTCCATCGCTTCCCTTGGTGGAGGAGTCCTTGCGCAACAGGGGCATCGTGACCCGGCGGTCCGGAACCAGGGCCGCGGGTAGGGTCATGCCCCGGGTGCACAGTCGCCCCAGGCTCGTGGGGGAGAGGGGATCTCCCTTGAGGGTGCTGACGATGCCGTCCTGGACGCCTGTGGACACCGGATCGAGGAGGCCGCACTGGCCACAGATTCCTCGGTGCCAGCGATCGAGCGCCCCTTCGGGAGTGTGGATCGGCTGCCCCAGGGCGGGGCAGGCCAGGCCGGCCCCGACGCAGGCGCCGAGCTGGAGCAGGTGGCGGCGGGACATCGCGTGGCTCATCGTCCTCCCCCTACCGCCCGCCCGCCGTCCAGCGGGTCAGGATGGGATCTGCGTACAGCAACCGGTGCTCGGAGATCGACCGGGCGTGACATTGCAGGCATATCTCGACAAAGGCCTCCCGGGCTTCCTCGTCCAGGGTGGAGTCGTTCGCGGGGAGGCGTGTCATGGAGGCGCTCACGTCGTGGTCGAGCACCGTGTCACAGCGGAAATCGCTGGTCTTGTCGTGCACCGGTGAGAGGCGGATGTGGCACATGTGGCAGGTTGCCGCGCCCGGCACCCCGTCCTCGTCGTACCCATCGCGGGCGAAGACCGCCCCCATCTTGGACCGAGCCCAGGTCTGCACGTGTGCCGAGTCCTCGTGACAGCTGACGCAGGCCCCGGGGTCCTTGCCCTCCGCCACGTCGAAGCGGTGGGCTCGGTGACACGAATCACAACGCACGCCGCTCCCATCGGCGTCGGTGTGTTGACCGGTCCTCAGCTCGTGCTCCTGCTGGGGATGGCACGAACGACAGCGATCCGGGCCCGGGTGGGGCACGAAGCCCGCCTCGTGGGACCCGTGACAGGCCTCACAGCCGATGCCGACCAGTGCGTGCAGACTGGCCGCCCACTCCTCGGTGGCAAACGAGGTCTGGCTCGTCGTGTGGCAGTTCAGGCAGAGATCGGCCACGTGCCCCGCGTCCCGGCCGGCGAACCGGTCGCCCACCCCCTGGCTGTGGGTGAAGTGGTTCGGGGGAAGCTCCATCTCCAGGAATTCCGGGCTCTTGCCCGGGGGCGCGAGGAGATCGCTCTCGGGGGGGGAAGGCGCCGGGTCGGGCTCCTCGGCCGGACCGCAGGCAAGCCCCGCTGCGAACCCGATCGTACAAACCGCGCCGATCCAACTCCGCATCAACCGCTGCACAGCCATGGCTCGGCCCTCACTGCAGGTGCTCGAACGCCAGGTCCTTGACCCCGAACGGGTCGTGGCACTCGATACACACGTTTCCCTGCGCCATCCGCTGCCGGAGCTCGGTGGAGACCTCGTCCAGCAGCCGCTCGCCCCGCTCCACCGCGCCCGTGGACTGGAGCCGGACAGCGCCCTCCATCGCCGCGGCGTACCCCGCTCCCGGACCGTGACAGCCCTCGCAGGTGACCCCGGGCTGCACGTACTCGCCGCTGTCGGGATCGTAACCCGTGGTGTGGCAAGGCAGGCAAGGGACGGTGTCCTCGACCCCCGCCAGGCGGTCGAAGGAAGCGAACTTGGTGCTGCGCCAGCGTTCCACGTGGCGACGCTGGCGCGACTCGTGACATCGCAGGCAGGTCCCTGAACCCGTGAACGACTCGGGCCTCCCCGCGGCGTCGTACCCGAAGGCCTGCAACCCCGGAGGATAGGGCGGACGGAAGTACCCCCGGGCAGCGAGCCACCACGTCCGCCAGGCTCGAGCCGCCTCGGCGCGTTCCTCGGGCGGTGCGTGGTACACGAAGCCGAACTCGCGTCCGGTGAGTTTCCTCAAGAAGGCCGCCGCCCCGGCGCGCTCCTCCTTGTCGGCGCTCTCGAGGAGGTCGATCACCGGCATCAGGTCGTAGTCGTCCCCCCGGCTCCGGGGCCGCAACGTCAGGAACCGGTGCGCCTCCTCGGGAGACAGCGCCCGTCCGTTGCCGCCGTGGCACACGGTACAACCCCATCCCTCGTAGGGTCCGCCCGGCGACGGGTAGGTGTGGGTCGCAGCCAGATCGTCCATGCCGGGATGGCAGGTCACGCAGCGTTCCACCCCGCCGGCGTCGGTCACGATCTCCCGCACCCCAGGGGTCCAGCCTTCGAGCCGTTGCAGTCGGGACCGCGCCCGCTCCAGCGGCGCCCTGTACGCCTCCAGGCTCTCGGACGCCCTGCGATCGGGCCCCGCGAGTTCTTCCTCCTCGGCGTCCAGCCCCGCGAGCTCCTCGGAGAGGGCGTCGCGTTCGTCGGCCAGCCTCTGCGGCTCCATCCGACTCTCGGCCGGGGCGCCGTGCTCCTCGAGCCAGGCCCCGAGCTGCTCCTCCCGGACGCCGGGACTACCGGAGAGCCTCACGAACGCCGCGCGTCGCGGATCCTCGGCGGCCGCCTGCTCCAGCTCCCGGAGCCGGCGCTGGATCGTCGCGAGTCGATCGTCGATCTCCCCTCGCCGGCTCCGGATCTCCCCCAGGCGGTCGGCGCCCTCCTCTCGGATCCGAGCTGCCTCCGCGGCGCTGGCCTCGGCTCGACGGTATTCCAACGAGGCCTCGACGAGGGCGAATCGAGCCTCCTCGTCGGCCAGGGATTCCCGGGCGGCGTCGACCTGGCCCTGCACCCGTTCGGCCTGGATCGCCCGCCACGGGGGACGGGCGACCTGCCAGGTCACCGCGGCAACGGCCACCAGTGTCGCGATTGCGGCCAGCGCGAAGCTGCGGGAGAGCCGGCGCGAGACGACCGCCATCTCAGAAGATCCCGTCCAGCCAGGGCCAGGTCCAGGACCAGCCGGGGCCGCGGAAGAGGGCCCCGATGATCGACAGGACGACGGCGGTCGTCGCGCCCCACGACACCAACCACCCCCGCAGGGTCGTCGCGGAGAGCCAACGACCCACCCCGCTCCGCGTGCCGAGGACCGCAGGTGCGGCCATCCCTGCGGCAACCACGAGTGTCGGGACCAGCAGCGCCCAGGGGAGGTGGGCAGCGGGCAGGACCATCAGGGCGATTCCCACCGCCACGCCGGCGGTGATCTGGATCAGGCGGACCCCACGGCGGGTGTCGTCCGTCCACAGGGGCACGCGCCGCTCCGGGCGGCCCAGGTAGGGCAGCAGGACCAGCAGGACCACCGCGCCGGCGGGCACCAGGGCGCCGGAGACCACGGGCGGGTAGTAGTGGAGCAGCTCCTGCAAGCCGACGAAATACCACGGCGCCTTGCTCGGATCCGGGGTGGACGCGGGATCCGCGATGGCCAGCAGTGGAGCGTCCACGAGCAGGGCGAGCGCCGTCAGACCGGCGGTGACCAGCAGCAGCGCGACCACCTCTCGCAGGAAGAAGCCGGGGAACCACAGCTGCAACGCGCGGGGATCGCGATCGGTCCAGGACGAGCCGCGGCCGCGGGAGCGCAGCAGCGCTCGCTCCCCCCGATGCGGTGTCATCCGGTTGTCCCTTCGCTCCATGATCTCACAGGGGCTGGGAGAGCCCCCCGTCCTTCCTCACGCGCCAGAAATGGACCGCCATGAGCCCCAGGGCGGCCAGGGGCAGTGCGATGCAATGCAGAACGTAGAATCGCAATACGGCGCTCTCACCGACCTCGTCTCCCCCCAGCAACAAGCGGCGGAGCGCGGGCCCGAGCCAGGGAACGGATGCGGCCATCTCGGTACCCACGGAGACAGCCCAGAAGGCGAGCTGGTCCCAGGGCAGCAGGTACCCGGTGTAGCTCAGGGCGAGGGTGAGCACCAGGAGCCCGACGCCGACGACCCAGTTGAACTCCCGCGGTGGCCGATAGGCCCCCCGGAGGAAGACCCGCACCATGTGGAGCAGGACCGTGATCACCATCCCGTGGGCCGCCCAGCGGTGGAGGTTGCGCATGAAGGATCCGCCGGGGACCGCGTGCATCAGGTCCTCGATGTCGTGGTAGGCGTCTGGCACCGTGGGGCGGAAATAGACCATCAGGAACACGCCGGTCACCGTGAGCAGGAGGAACAGGAAGGCGGACAGCCCTCCGAGGCAGAACGTGGCGGTGAACCTGTAGTCGGCGGGGTCGACCTTGACCGGCCGCAGGTGCAGCACGACGTTGCCGAGCACGGTGCGGGCTCGTCCCACGTCCGTGTCCGGAGCCGGGTGGCGCACCAGCGAGCGCCAGAACCGCGCCCAGACCCCCGGGGGGGCCTCGGGGGAAGCGGCCGTGTCCCGTCGCTCAGCCGACAAGGGCCCCATCCTCTCCCTCGGGGACGACCACGATTCGCCCCTGTTCGTCCATCCCCACGGCCAGGGCGACCAGGTCCTTCCTCGCGGGTCCGTTCAGCACGCTGCCGTCCCGTTCGAACTGGCTACCGTGACATGGGCAGTGGAAGCGAGCTTCCGACTCCAGCCACCGCACCACACACCCCAGGTGGGGGCACAGCGTCGAGAACGCAAAAAATCGGTCGCCGCTGCGGCAGATGATGATGTTGGCTCCCTCGAGGACGGCCACAGAGTCGTCGGTGAAGTCTTCGGGGAACCCGGCCACGACCGCCCGCCCCGCCCGCTCCGCCGCCAAAGGGCGCAAGAAGGCGATCGATACGTAACTCGTCAGGCCGGCGGGGGGGGGGGGGCGCCGCGGCCCCCCCCCCCCCCCCCCCCCCCCCCCCCCCCGGGGGGGCGCGCCGGCGGCGGGGGGGGCGCCCCCCCCCCCCCCCC
>CAZITQ010000323.1:0-7194 GCA_964542165.1 uncultured Rickettsiales bacterium | reverse complement strand
GGGCACGGGCACGGGAGGAGCCGTCTGGCTCGCCGCCTGTGGCGGCAATGCCCGAAAGGCTCCTAGTCCAACCTCACGTCGTCCACCAGGATCCGGTTCATCCCCCGGTCGGTGGAGTACGTGGACGTGGCGTCCTCGAGGATCAGGAACTCGACCCGGCGCGGATCCGGGTGGCGGGTGACGTCCTCGCCGGGGAAGAGGTAGAAATCCTCGAGCTCGGAGCGGATGCGGATCCAGCCGTCCACCGGCTCGATCACGTACCGGCCGCTGGCGAAGCGCGTGCCGTCCTCCTCCACCATCAGCATGATCAGATGGGCCGGGAAATCGACGGCCCGCAGCCAGATCTCCACGGCGGCGATGCGCGGGCTCGGGGTCGCGAAGGTCAGGTAGATCGCGTCCGGTTCCTGGCCCACCACCGGGCTGCTCCAGACCATCGCGCCCAGCGCCTGGTGCCCGACCTCGGACGTCCACTCCAGCGCCCCCTGCCGGTTGTACCCGCCGGCGTGCAGCCATGCGGTCTGGTTGCCGTCGAAGGCGTGCTGCACGGGCAGCTCGAGGATGCGGTGGGTGTGCTCGGCGAGCCTCAGCAGGTGGGCGTGGGCCAGGCGCCCCCAGGGCTCCTGCGAGCCGTGGCTCTCCAGCAGGCGGTCGAAGGTGGTGGCGGCGCTGTCCAGGTCGCCGAGGCGCTCCCGTCCCTCGGCCAGTCGGAACAGCAGCTCGGCCTCGATGTCCGCCGAGAGCCCATCGAGGGCCAGACCCTTCTCGTACAGGGAGGTGGCGCCGGCGTAGTCGCCCAGCCCGGATTCCAGGTACATGCCCTCGGCGATCAGGGAGCGAGCCTGTTGCCAGGTGTCCGCACCGGTGTCCGCCGCGGCCACCTGCACCGCGAGCAGCGCCGCCAAGCCGGCGGCCCGGCTAGCCCACGAATTTGTAGCCCACCCCATGGATCGTCTCGATGTAGCGGGTTCGGTCGGTGGGATCGCCGAGCTTGCGCCGCAGGTTCAGGATGTGGGTGTCGACGGTGCGGGTGCTCAGATCCGAGTCGTAGTGCCAGACCTCCTCCAGCAGCAGGTCCCGGGACAGCACCTTGCCCCGGTTGCGGATCAGGAACCGCAACAGCTCCATCTCCTTGGCCGACAGCCGGACCGGTTCACCGCGGACGTCGACCTCGTAGGTGGTGAAGTTGACCCGGATCCCGTCGAACTCGTGGATCTCGTCCTCGTCCGCCACCCCTTCGCTGCGCCGCAGCAGGGCCTTGACCCGTGCGTGCAGCTCCAGCAGCGAGAACGGCTTGGTCAGGTAGTCGTCGCCGCCGATGTCGAAGCCGGTGAGCTTGTCCACCTCTTCACCCTTGGCGGTCAAGAACAGGATCGGCCCGCGGTACCCCCCGTCCCGCAGCCCCTTGCACACGTCGAACCCGTGCATCCCGGGGAGCATGATGTCCAGCAGGATCAGGTCGGGCCGCTTGTCCAGTCCCGCAGCCAGCCCGGCCTCCCCATCGGGCGCGCCGGTGACCCGGTAACCCTCGAGGGTGAAGAAATCGGTCAACGAGCGACGGAGCCGCTCCTCGTCCTCGACGATCAGGATCCGCTTGCTCATCCGCTACCTCGCGCTTCCAGGGGGATGGACAGCTGGAAGGTGCTGCCCACTCCCTTCTCGCTGGTCAGCCCGACCTCTCCGCCGTGGGCCTCGGCGATGTGCTGCACGATCGACAGCCCCAGCCCCGTCCCGCGAACGGTACGGGTGAGGGGATCGCCCCCGCGGACGAATTTGTCGAACACGCGCTTCTGATCCGACGGATCGAGACCGTCGCCCCGGTCCTGCACCGCGAACACGATGGTATCACGCTCCCGGTAGGCCGACAGGGTGATGACCCGGCGCTCCGGGTCCTCGCTGCTGGTGTACTGCACGGCGTTGGAGACCAGGTTGAGCACGGCCTGGACCAGGGCGTCCTGGTCGAACTCCAGCCTTGGCAGATCGCGCTGGACCTCCACGTCCAGCTGGAAGCCCCCGCTGTTGAGGAAGTCCTGGGTGACCCGCTGGACCTCCACGAACAGCTCGATGACCGACCCCTCCCGGAAGCGGTACTTCTTGCGGCCCTGCTCGATGCGCGCGAAGTCCAGGACGTTGTCGATCAGCCGGCTCAGCCGCTCGGTCTCGCTGAGGATCGTGTCGTGGTACTCCTGCTGCTTGGCCCCGGGGGGGACCATGCCCAGCGAGAGCATCTCGGCGGAGATGCGGATGGTCGCCAGCGGAGTCCGCAGCTCGTGGCTGACGTTGCTGACGAAGTCGGTGCGCATCCGGGCGATCTCCATCTCCCGGCGGACGGCCCGGTAGGACATGCCCAGGCCCAGGGCGATCAACATCGTGAAGGCCACCACGGTCAGGATCCGCCAGCGGCGGCCGGAGGCGAGCGTCGCGCTGACGCTGGTGGGATCTCCCCGGGAGACCACCACGGTGCGCCCGGGGAGCCAGGGCTCGAGGGGGTAGACCACACCTTCGGCGGGGGCCGACAGGGGGGCCGGGCCCGACGTGACGCTGCCGAGCGAGACCGCGAGCTCGGGGTTGGCCTGCTGGATGCCGTCCAGCCGCTGGTGCAGCCCGGTCAGGAGGCGGTCCTCGTCCAGGTGGAACAGCAGCGTCCGCTGCTCCCCGGGTCCGCGCCAGGTGGTCCGCGCGAACAGGAAGGGATCCTCGGTGCGGCGGACTCGCTGATAGACGAAGCGCCCGGAGAACCTCGAGCTGTCCGGCGGTGTCGCGGCGATGGCGGGGATCAGCGCCAGGACCCGGGACTCGGTGCCCTGGCGGTCCCGACGCCCCTCCAGGTTGCTCCGCGCCGTCTGCAGGTCGGGTTGCTGGTGTCCCGGCAGCTCGCGGCGGATGGAGTCGTCCCCCAGCTGGGCCAGTACCTTGGCCGAGAGCACGGCCGCCCCCACCCCGCCGTAGCACCAGCGGCTCGCGGTCCGCGCCCGCTGGAGCTCCCGCAGACGCCCCGCCGGGCCGGGGGCGTCCCCGGTCGCCAGCTGGCACTGGGCGACCTGGTAGGCGGCGAGCATGCCCAGCGGGAAGCCGTTGAGGTCCCGGTGGCTGGAGGCCTCGGCCGCCAGGTCACGGTACATGCGCAGGGCCTCGGCGGACTTGCCGGCCTTGAACAGGCAACGCGCCCGTGCGTTGCGGGCGATGAGCTGGCCCCGGTAGCCGGGGATGGTGGGGAGTGCGGCCTGGTAGAGGCTCGCCGCACGGACGTAGTCTCCCTGGATCAGCTCCACCTCGAGTGCGGTCTGGAAGCGGCGCCCCATGACGGACAGCAGGTCTTCTTCCACCCCCAGCAGGTCGCGCTCCGCGGCCAGGCTCCGGGCGCGGTCCACCGGGTAGACCAGTCGCCCGGCCTCGTCCAGGATGAGGATCCCCTCCAGCTCCTCCACCTGCTCGAGCAACCGATCCACCGGCGCCTCCGGCTCCCGGTACCAGGCGTCCGCACCCTGGTCGATGCCCCGCGCCAGGGTTCCCTCCAGCTCCTCGAAGCGGGTCTGGACCTCCCCGTAGAGCACGCCGGCCACCGACTCGCAGCGCTGCTGGAAGTGGGCCTGCTCGGCCATGGACTCGGATCGGACGGAGCGAAAGGCGAAGTAGGACAGCACCAGCCCCGGCAGCCCCACCGAGAGGGCGAAGATGAGCATCAAGCGCCCCGGATGATCCGGGTTGAGGGGTCCCACGATGGCCATGGCGAGTGCACCGGTTGTACCACGAACGCGGGCGCCCGGATGTCACGCCCGCCCGCGGGAATCGGATTGCGTAGGCGGGGGTCTGTCGCTATACATGCTCAGCCGTGGGGGAGGCTTGGGCGTGGGCGGGGCCCTGACCATGGCCGTGGCCCTGGCCGTGACCGTGACCGTGACCGTGACCGTGATGGGAGGGAGAGGGACCCCGTCGACGCGATGAGTGGTGGCCTTCCCGGCACCGAAGGAGTCGGCCCGTGAGTGGCGGGGACGGCTGGCGTTCGTCCGGGTCGGATGGGCCGCGATGGCGGGAGCTGGAAGAGCCCGCTGCGCCCGAGCCAGCGGACGAGCTGGCGGGCGGCTCGAGTCCGCCCGGAGAGCCATCGCGGGGGAGCGAGCCACCCGACGAGGGTGAGGACCGCGAACCGCCCCGCTCGTGGGTCGACGACGCCTCCGCCCCCCCCGGGACCCTGATCGACGGCCGGGATCGCCCCCCGGGGATCGGTGACGACGACGGTGTCCCCCGACTTCGGCTGCGCCGCTGGGATCCCTACCGCGATCTGACCCAGGAGAACCGGCAGTTCGTGCGGGATCTGCTGCGCTTCCCGGTGATGACCGCCGTCCTCGTGGTCGCCCTGTGCCTGATCTACCTGTGGATGCTGGCCAACGGCTGGGAGTTCACCCCGCTGCTCCCCTCCCGCGTCGGTTACTCCCTGGCGGTGGCCTTCGGCGCCCTGGAGCCCGAGCGAGTCGTCGCCGGGGAGTGGTGGCGCCTGATCACCGCGGCCCTGCTCCACGGCTCGCTGCTCCACCTGGCAGTCAACTGTTTCATGCTCTACCAGCTGGGCCGCCTGGCCGAGAACCTGTTCGGGCGGCCGGGGCTGGCGGTCATCCTGGTGGGCTCGGCGGTCGCGGGTACCACCGCCTCGGCCTTCGTGGGCGGCAACATGAGCGTGGGTGCCTCGGGGGCCGTGATGGGCCTCGTGGGCGCCTGCATCGCCTTCGGCCTGCGTCACCGACGGCACATCCCCGGGTTCCTCCGGGGTCTGTTCGGCACGACCCTGTACATCTACGCCGCCATCATCCTGCTGATCGGGGCGATCCCGGGCATCGACGGCTGGGGCCACTTCGGCGGGGCGGTGGGGGGTGCCCTGCTGGGGTTGGTGATGCCCTCGCCGATGCTGCGGGAGGGCAAGCAGGCCGGGTGGGTCTACCTGCCCGCCGCGCTGGCGGGCGCGCTGACGATCGTGTCGGTGGCCATGGTGCTGCCCCGTGCCCTGGGCTTCGACCGGGAGGCCGCCGCGGCCATCGAGGCGGCCCTGGCGGAGCAGCGCTGGGAGGACGCCGCGGCCGCGCTGGCAGAGGCCGCGGCCGACGATCCCCAGTCCCCCCACCTGCTCACCCTGCGCCAGGTGCTGGCGTACAGCGCCATGACCACCGACCACTGGGCCCTGGCGTGTGAGCAGCTGGCCATCGTCGAGGCGCAGGAGCCGAGGGCGATTCACGGCGATCCCTTTGCCCTCAACGACTACGCCTGGGCCCTGTTCATGGCACATCCGGGCGATCTGGACCGGATCTCCCACGGTCTCGAGCTGTCCCGAAGCTCGCTGGAGGACTTCCCCGAGGAGCCGGTGATGCTCAACACCCTCGCCTGGGGTCTCTACCTCTCCGGCGACCATCACGGCGCGCTCGGCACCATCGAGGAGGCCATGCGCCTCAACGATGGCGAGGGGCTCGGGGACGACATCTACGTCTACGTGGCCTCGCTGTACGCCTCCGGGCACCGCGAGGAGGCGGTGGAGACCTACCGATCGGCCACCGCCCAGCACCCCGAGGGCGTCCTCCACGCCGAGGTGAGGGTGCTGATCAACCGCTGGGAGGAGGCCGGTGGCTTCGATCCCGCCCTGGCCACTCCGCCGCCGATGACGCCCACCGAGGAGGACGTCTCCGAGGACGGGGATCCGGCGACGATGGCCCCCACCCCCCGGAGACCGAGGCCACGCCACCCCACGAACCGGTCGACACCGGCGACGAGACGGACCCGCCCGAGGGCCCCGGAGCCCCGGCCGACGACGACTCTGCGGAATGGTCACCCCCCTCGGCGACCTGGAACTGACGGATCAGTCGACGATCGTCTCCTCGTCGTCCTCGTCTACCCCGTCCTCGTCCTCGTCCTCGAACTCGCGCTCGGCTGCCTCTTCGTCCTCGTTCGCGTGCTCTTCCATCTGGGCCACGACGGCCCGATAGCGGTCCCGGGCCTCGGGCGAGGCGAAGTCGAGGATCTTGACGCCGAACCCCCGGGGCAGGGCGCGCTCCTTGGGATCCGCGCGCCACCAGCGAACCTGGCCGCGCATCCGGATCTTGCCGTCGCGCCCATCCCAGGCATCTCCGGTGATCCAGACCTCGACGATCTCGTTGAGATGGGGCGGGTGCAGAAAGCCGATGTACAGTCCGGTCATGCTCACGTTGACCAGCCTGCCCTGCTGCTTGATCCGCATCCGGCCCTTTTCGCGGAACTCCACGGGGACGATCGCCTCGATTCGCCGCGCGCGTTCCTGGGTCGTGTAGCGGGTACCGATCACGGGCCCCTCCGTTGTTCCCGTTCCCCCCCCGGCGCTACCATGCGGGCATGCGCTGTTCCTTCATTGTAGCGCTGCTCGCACTCCGTGCACTCCCCTGTTTTGCCGGGGAGGCTCCGGACGACGACGAGGGCGAGATTCGCGCGGCCCTGGCCCGGGTGGGGGTCGAGTCCGACGACCTCTCCGTGGCCGTCCCCGTCGGCGGCTCCGCTCTGGCCGTGGAGCTGGCCGCCGATCCCCTGGCCCTGCCGCAACGAGCGGAGGTACTCGCCGCCGAGCTGGTCGCCGCCGACCCCCTGGATCTCCTGCGATGGGCCTGGACGGCCCTGGGCCGCACCGGACCGCCAGCCGCGCCGCTGGCCGCCGATGGCGACCTGCGTACCCGGGTCGCGAGACGCTCGGACCGCCGCGTCGTCCGGCGCCTGGATCCGAGGATCGCCGAGGTCCTGGCCCGCCTGGATCGCGCCGCGGGCGAGGTGGCGGAGATCGGCCTGGATCCGGCGCAGGCCGAGGCAGCCTCCCCGGCCCTCCAGGACGCCCTCGCCGGGGCGTCCCAGCGTGCCCTCGCGATCCTGCTCGAGGCCGGGGAAACCCTGCCCCGCGAGCCCGACGCCTGGCCCGAGCACGCCACGAGCCTGCAGACCGCCAACGGACGGATCTGGATCGGGAGCCCGGGGGCCGATGTCTTCGATCCCCCCGGATGGGCGGTGATCGATCCCGGAGGGGACGACCTGTATCCGGGCGCCACCCTCGCACCGCGGCTGGGCGTGACCCTGGACCTGGGTGGGAATGACAGCTACCGGGACCCGCCCGCCGCCCGGGCGGCCATCGCACTCCTCGTCGACCTCGCGGGCGCCGCCGACTACCGGGGCGGGGCCGCGCCGCTGGGCGGCACC
>CAZITQ010000322.1:0-7195 GCA_964542165.1 uncultured Rickettsiales bacterium | reverse complement strand
ATTCTGGACCGTGGGGCCCTGGATCGCGACGACCTGGCCAGGCGGTTCGCGACCAGCTACCGCTGGAGCCGTGGGTATGGCCCCGGGGCGGCGAAGGTGCTCCGCCGCATCCGGCGCGGCGAACCCTGGCAGAGCGCCTCCCGCGCGGTGTTTCCGGACGGATCGTTCGGCAACGGGGCCGCGATGCGGTCGGGTGTGCTGGCGCTGTTCCACCCCGACGATCACGAGGCGCTGGTGCGGGCAGCGGAAGAGTCCGCCGTGATCACGCACGCCCATCCCCAGGGGATCGAGGGCGCCGTGCTGCTGGCCACCAGTGCCCGTGGTCTTTTACTGGATCGTGAATCCGATGCCGTGATCTCCAGAGCACGGAGGGTGTCACGGGACGCCGAGATGACCTCGCGACTCGAAAAAGCCTCGTCCTGGCTGACGGCCGAGGCGGTCCCATCCCCCCTGGAGGTAGCGAGAACTCTCGGCAACGGCATGACCGCTGTCACGTCCTGTGCAACAGCGTTGTACCTGGCGCTACGTCATCGGGATCTTCCCTTTGGGGATCTAACCACGTTCATCGCTCGTTGCGGGGGCGACGTGGACACCATCGGGGCCATGGCGGGTTCACTGTGGGGGATCGCCAACGGCGCCTCGAAACTTCCCGACATCGAGATCGAGGCCGCGGATGATCTCCGGGACCTGGCCCGGCGTATCCACGAACAGATGACCAGCCACTAACCGCCACGGATGAAGACTGTCCCGAACACGGCGGCGGCGACGATCACCGCGGGCACCACCAGGTTGGGCTTGCCGCGGCTCTTGGCCCTGACGGCCATGTAGGCGGGGAACACCAGGAACCACAGGATCGGCACCAGGGCGAGGGCACACCACAGGGGGGCGGGGAACTCCCCCTTTCGGCTGCCGATGCGCAGGCGCCCGGCGTCGATCCCCATCAGGAGGGCGGAGACGAAGGCCCCCAGGAAGGCGGGGAGGGCGGGGATGTCGGTGAAGAACGACGCCAGGAACCCGACCCCAGGGACGAGGAGCAGCGCGGCCCCGAGGGGGTCGAACGGCGTTGTTGTAGCTTCGGCCTCAGCGCCTGACGTCTCGCCTGTCGACTCGTTGTTCATTCCGCGAAGTCCCCCAGACGTTTCCGCCGCCTCCAGCCCAGGTACAGCCCCGCGAGCGCAGCGAGAACCCATCCGGCTCCCAGCGTCCGGAACTCGTGCCGGCAGGTACAGTCCCCACCCCCGGAGTCGTCGTCCCCCGCGCTGTCGTCGTCATCGCCCTCGGCCGGGACCAGACAATGCAGATCGTCGTTGGGATCCTCGTTCCCGGCCAGGTCCACGGCGCGCATCACAAAACAGCGGTCCGGGGCATCTCCGGACCCGGTCACCTGGGACACCAGCGTCGGGGTCCAGGACACGCCCACCAGTTCGCCCTGCTCGTACAGCCGGTAGGCCGCCACTCCGGACGTCTCGGCGCCGATCACCTCGTAGTGGTGCCGGTCCGGGCCCACATCACAGGGACCGGTGGCGCCGGCTCCCTCGATGAACCAGGCGTCCACCGACTGAATGCCGCCAAACTCCGGTGGGGTCCCATCCTCCCCGTTCCCCACCGAAAAGGTCATCAACTCCGGCTCCGCGCAGACGTTCATCTCCGGCATCAGTTCGAGGGTGTACTCACCCCCCGCCACCAGCGGCGCCTCCGGTGTCAGCAGTAACAGCAACGGTGAGACCAGCTCGAGCTTACCCCCGTCGATCACCTCGCTGGTCACCGCGACCTCGGCGCCGCTGTCGTCCCGGAGGATCGCGTCCACCCCAAAGGTCCCCGCCACGTCGTAGTGGATCCAGATCCGCGCGTTCGTGGGCACGTCCACGGCGCCGTCTTCTGGCCAGATCGGGTGCAGGCAAACCCCGGCCTCGCAGGCAAGCGCCTCGAGCCCGGGCGATCCACACGTCACCGAGAGGACGACGAGACCCAAGATCCATCGCTGTCCACCCATGGGTCGCTACTCCTCCGTCGCTTCCTCGTCCCCCTGGCTGTCGAACATCAGCGGGTAGTCGATCTCGACCTGCCCCCCATCCGCCGGCGGTTCGAAGGGCATCTCCTGGAACACGTTGAGGACACATCCCTCGATGAACGGATGGTCCAGTTCCGAATCGGCCAGCTCCAGCCCGGTCACCTCGCCACCTCCGCCTTCGCCCTCGGCGACGGTGAAGGTCACCACCACGCTGCCGGCGATGTCTGGCTCGAGCTCGAGCCACTGGTCGTAACAGTGCTTGATGTGCTCGATCTGCGAGTTCACGGCGGCCTGGATGCCTTCGGCGGTCAACGGCCAGGGCTCCGTCTGCAGCTCCTCGACGTCGATTCGGGGCTCGCCGCCATCGGACAGCGCCTCCGGCGGTGTAGCCGGAGCCCCGCGGGTCACGCCACCCCGGCGATTCGCCGAACGAGCCTCCCCCACGGATCCCCTCCCCGACGGACGGCCGTCCGAGCGCTCCCTGGCTGCCCCTTCGCTGCCCCGGGCGGCGCGACCTCCGCTGCCCGGATCGGAGGTCACTCCGGCCTCGGATCCCTCGGGCTCCTCGACCCGGGTGGTCCTGAGAAAGGCCACCACCATGAAGGCGACCGCCATCATCCCCACCGCCACCAGGCTCGACGCCAGCGCGTTCTTTCGCATGGGGACCAGCCTACACCAAGCCACTCCCGACACGGACTGATCCAAAATGGACCACCCCACGGCGACGCACCTCGTAACCCCCTGGAATCACTCGCTGGCACGCCGATTGCTCCCCTACATACGCAGGAGGTGAGCGTGGCAACCGGTGAACAACTTCTTTCCTTGGCCAAGCGCGCCCAGGACGCACTGCAGCAGGGCGAACTGGAACGCGCGGAACAGCTGACCGAGAACTTCCTGGCGAGCGAGGGCACGGATCGTCGATGGGGCCTGTCTCTGCTCGACACCATCCTGGCGAAGATGCAGGCCCAGACCCAGGAGGAACGCCGTCGCAAGCAACTCGCGGAGCGCCAGCAGGCCCTCCGCGCCGAGCTGCTGGGCGCCAGCGACGACGGCGAGGGCGGTGAGGTGTGGGCCCACGCCTGGGAGCGTTCCCGCCTGCTCAACGCCCGGGCCTGGGACGTGGTGGAGCACGGGGGCTCCCGGGAGGATTTCGAGGGCGCACTCGAGGACGTGGAGACCTCCCTGGGGTTCTGGCCCTACTTCCTGCCGAACCAGGACACCCGGGCGAGGATCCTGCTGGCCCTGGACCGGCCCGACGAGGCCTACACCACCCTGCGCTGGTGCGACACCCTGCAGCCGGGCTGGCCCGATCTCTCGGAGTTGATCACCCGTCCGGGCTACCGCAGCTGGCTCGAGGAGCACACCTACGAGCCCCTGGAGCTCCCCGACGGCCCGGCCACCGCCCGCGAGCAGCTCCCCCAGCTGCACCCCGAGATGCGCTCGGCCCCCGACTCCCGCCTCTGCGGTGCCGAACGGGTCCACCTGCGGCGCGCCCGGTTCGGCGAGACCGAGTGGCACCGGGCCCGAAACGCGGCCCTGGTCGCCCTGCTGCTCGAGGGTGTGCTCACCCCCGACGAGATCGTGTCCATGGCGCCCCAGCAGGCCGACCTCAGTCTGGGCGTCGTCCGCACCGCCGAGCGAACGTTCAATCCCGACGAGGACACCCTCGACAAGCTCCGGCACTGGATGCTCTGGGCCGCCAACAATCACCCGGTGGTCTGCGACACCCACGCCCCCCCGGGCATCCGCGAGCGCCTGTTCCTGCGGTGGTCCCAGGAGCCGATGACGGTCGACGACGTGGAGAAGGTCCTAGGCGACCTGGGCCTGCGGGTGGGGATCGAGCGCCTGTCCAGCTGGCGTTGCCAGCGCCTGCGGTTCGAGTGCTTCCACTGCGGCGTGATCGGCAAGGCCGAGCAGCGACGCTCGCTGCGCGAGATCCAGCCGGCCGGGGACGCCCTGCTCAAGACCGAGACGGTCGCCACGGCCATGGCCTGGGTCTCCAGCGGCGAGGACACCTACATCCCCTACACCTACGAGGTGGATGGCGTGGGGTACGGGTTCGTCTACCTCACTCCCTACGACGAGCTTCACCGGTTCTACGGGGATCATCCGGCCGAGTGGTACGACGAGCTCACCCGGGGCACCTCCTTCCGCATCGGCTACGACCCGGACGATCCCCGGCGCCACCGGGTGCTCGATCCGCGATTCGACAACCTCAACGGGAGAGCCCGCTTCGTGGGGACGGCATCGGGGTACGTCCGCAGCGCCGACGACGTGGACCTCAGCGGATGAACGAGCCTACAACAGGGTTGTAGTCGCCTTCTGTACCGCCGTGGCCCCCGAACTCAGTGCGCGTCGACCCAGTCCTGCAGCTGGTCGAATCCGTCGATGGTCCCGTCCCGGAGCTGGTTCTCCCAGAACGCGTGATCGTCCCCGTCCAGGGGTAGGTCGGCGTGGCTCCACAGGCCCTGGGTGCGCCAGTGTTTCGACGGATCGTCGCTGGTCGGGATCAGGATCTCGATGCTGAAGGTGAACCCCAAGGTCGCACCCCCCAGGGACAGCACGGCGTTGTCGTGGAACCAGCTGGCGATGACCACCACCCGCCGCACCTGCTCGCCGTCGTCCCACTCGATCTGCTGAAAGTCCAGGTACAGCCGGTACTCGGCCGTCACGTCGAGGACGTAGTTGCTCACCACGTCGTTGCGGGTGTGGAGGAAGCGCTCCGCCCCGTCGAGGTAGTCGTCCTCCGAGCTCAAGAAGGTCCGGTCGTACTGCTCGAACTGGGGGAAGACCTCGTCCTGGTTCGGGAGCATCAGCACGCCCTCGACCACCTCGGCCTCCATGTCCATCTCGCGGGCCACCACGATGGACACGGCCTGCTCCCACTCCCCGGCGGTGGGGTAGTCGGCCAGGGTGCCGTCGTCGATGAGCATGGTCAGGTCGTCGTCGGTGATCATCTCGGTGGACAGCCCCTGCTCCAGGTCACACTCGGGGCGCTCGTTGCCCCCGCCGTCGGAGGCGGTCTCCTCGCACTCCTCCAGGAACTCGGTGTAGGTCGCCAGGGCCTGGATCAGACCCTCCTGATCCTCGTCGGCGAAGTGGACGAAGAAGTACTGGATCGGGTCGTCGATCTGCTCCGGCGCCTCCTCCAGGGGAGGCCGGCAGCCGACGGAGAGAAACAACAGCGTTGTCGTCACCCCCAGGAACACGGGGACGCGGAGCCAGTCCAGGTTCGACATCAGCGGTCCTCCACGGCGCGCCCGCGCCGCACGAATCCCCTACCGATCAGCATCGCCGCGAGCCCCAGCAGCCCCCAGGGGGGGGCCGGCGCTCCGTCGACGGTGCACACACATTTCTTGTAGACGACGTCGTCGGCGCTGTCGTCGTCGTCCCCCTCCTCGCCGCAGGGATCCCCCGCCGGCCCCTCCACGCAGTCGGAGGTGTCGTGTACCACCTCCCAGGGCCCGCCGTAGGCCCCCAGGTCGCCCCGGCTGCCGTCCGGGTCGGCCCAGGCGTCGTCCGGATCCCCCGCGTCGATGCAGGGGCTGCCCTCGGCCAGGCCGTAGTCACCGCCGGCCGGGTCCGCGAAGAGTGGATCGTCGGCCAGGTTGCCCACGTCGCCGACCACGTCCTCGAGCCCGCCGTACTCCTCGGACACCACGTCGCCCAAGGCGTTGTTCCAGAAATCCGAGTACGTGACCTGCAGCGCCGGGTTCGCCGGGTCCCAGTCCATGGTGTAGATCGCCTCGGCCCCGAATCCGTCCGCGACCACGGCGTTCACCAGGGTCGCGCGGGTGCCGAGCTGCAGGTACAGGTTCGCGCCCCGGCCGCCGCTGCCGTCCAGGTTGCTGCGGTTGCCGACCAGGGTCACGTTGCTCAGCAGGGCGTCCACCGGCTTGCCCTCGCTGGGCTCGCCCAGCACGTAGATGCCCCCACCGTGGGTGGCCGCGAGGTTGCCCTCCACCAGAACACGGTGCAGGTGGGGGTAGCTGCCCTTGCCGATGATGATGCCGCCCCCGTTCATGGTCGCCGCGTGGTTGCCCCGCACCTCCACGTCGATCAGCGTCGGGTCGGACTCGCACAGGTAGATGCCGCCGCCGCAGCTGTCCGCGACGTTGTCGCGCACGACGATGCGCTGCAGCAGGGGGTAGGAGTGGTACTTGATCTTGATCCCACCCCCCAGGTACGCGTGGTTGCCCTCCACGACCAGGTCGGTGAGCGTGGGGCAGGAATAGGTGATCTGGATCCCCGCCCCCGGCGGTTCGTCGAAGATCTCGTGGGTCTCGGCGCCGGTGACGGTGAATCCGGACAGCCGGGCCCCCGGCCCCTCGCCGTGCACGAAGGACACCGCCGGCACCCCCGGTGGCGGGTCGATCACCGTCGCCTCGATGCCGTGGGTGGAGTACACGTGGACGTCCCGGCCGCAGAAGTCGAGGGCCTCCTCGTAGGTCCCCGGGCCGACCTCCACCCGGTCCCCGTCCGCCGACGCCTCGATGGCCACCTGGATCGAGGTGAACTCCCCGCTGCCATCCTGGGCCACGGTGCGGGTCTGTTCGGCACCGGCCGACCGGGGCAGGAGCCCCGCGAAGATGGCGAGGGAGACCAGGAGGACCGTCGGACTCGCTCGGTGGATCCCGGCGCCCAGGCAGCACGGCGGGACGAGCCCGCCGTGGCACCCGACATTCGCCCCCACAGCGGCACTCGATCCAGATCCCGATCCGGGACTCGTCGTGCGTTTCATCGGATCGGAACCATATCACCGGGGCCACGTCGCGCGCGCTTGCAGTGCCCTCCCGCGCGCGGATAGGCTGGCCGCCATCACGAGGATGAGGTGGAGCGGATGCTCGAGTGGTTGCAGTTCATCGTCGACCATGGGAACGACTTCGTCTGGAGTACGCCGGACCAGTTCCCCTGGTTCATCGCCCTGCTGCTGGGCACCGGGGTCACGGTCACGCTCTGGATGGGCTTCGTCCAGGTCCGCCGCTTCCGCCACGCAGTGGACGTGGTCCGCGGCAAGTTCGACGACCCGGAGCACGAGGGCGACATCAACCACTTCCAGGCCCTGTCCACGGCCCTGTCGGCCACGGTGGGCATCGGCAACATCGCCGGCGTCGCCATCGCCATCCACTGGGGTGGCCCGGGCGCGCTGTTCTGGATGTGGGTGACCGCGTTCTTCGGCATGGC
>CAZITQ010000321.1:0-7226 GCA_964542165.1 uncultured Rickettsiales bacterium | reverse complement strand
GTCGTCGTCGCCGGTGTCGTCGTCGCCGGTGTCGTCGTCGCCGGTGTCGTCGTCAGCGGTGTCATCGTCCGAGACGTCGTCGTCCCCCTCCGGGAAATCGTCGTCGTCGGATGGACACCCCGACAACGCCAACGAGCCCGCCAAGACGATCGCGAGATGTCGGTATGCAACCATGAGGCCCCTCCTGTGGTCGGTGTCCAGACTAGCATCCCCCCCCCCTCGAACCGCGGGCCGGCTCTCGTGGGCGCCCTATGTTACCGTCGGCGCCATGCGACGAAACCCCGTGGACATGTTCGGCATTCTGCTCACCTTCGCCCTGGCCCTGGCGGGCTGCCCCGGCGCGGACGACGACGACACCAGCTCAGACGACGACGACGCCACAGCCGACGGCGACGACGACGCCACCGGAGACGACGACACAGGCGATGACGACACGACCGACGGCGGCACCTGTGGAGCCCTGGTGGGCGCGTGGCAGCTCACCCGCTTCGAGTGCGGCGAGTACGACATCACCGACGACTGGCTGGCTGCGATCCCCAGTACCGTGCTGGAGGCCAGTGCCGGCGTCGATGGCTGCGATGTCGTGCTCACCAACGCCAGCGACTCCTGTGTCGAGGTCAAGCAGTTCCTGTACGAGGTGGGCGAGGACACGATGTCGGGCGAAGACCTGGGCATCATCAGCTGCACCCCGGACGCCTGCACCTTCACCGAGGAAGATGCGCCCTGCGTGGTGGGCGAAGGGGCGGGCGAGTCCACGGGCGAGGGGACCTTCGTCGTCACAGGGGACACACTGACGTTCACCAACGAGAACCCCGGCGACATCTGCGGCAAGTTCACCCTGGTCCAGACCTGGGAGCGGATCTGACGGCTCCTCACCCGGACCGGGAGGATAGGCCGGGGAGTGCCCGAACGGGCGTGTCGCCGTCCTTGGTAGGATGCGTTCCAGGGCACGAGCCACGGAGGAGGAAACCATGGAACAGCCGGCGATTCGACCCACCGCTACCCACCGCGTGCGGGACTTCCTGGCGAGCCAGGGGGTGGTGCTCCAGCCCTGGTCGGGGCTCGACGAGACCTACGCGGCGCTCTATCGCTGCTTGAAGGACCGCCGGGACGATCCGGCGTTCTGGGCACCCCTGTCCGGTCTGCTCCGGGAGATCGGGGAGGCGGCCCGGGACGATGACAGGTTGCCGGCACCCGGGGCGGAGCTCCTGTCTCCGGATGCCCTCGACGACGTGCTGCGGTCGGTGCGCGAGGCGCTGCCCGGGGACGGGACGCCGGGCGGGCTGGCGGCGGTTCGGCGGTTCGCCACGGGGGCGCCGGCGACGGCCGCCATCGGGTTCTTCCTGCTCGGCCTGGCCGCCGCAGGCTGCGACATGATCCCCCCAGCGGACGACGACGACGACGACGATGGCCAGGTGCTGGAGTGCGGGCTGGGATCGACCTCGGTGATGTGGACCACCCTGGACGAGTCGGCCCTCTCTGACGGGACCAAGGAGTTCCTCTGCGCCTGCATGGCCGACCTGAACCAGGACTGGTCCGAGGGGCTGACGAACCTGTTCGAGAACGGCAGCGAAGACGAGATCGCCGGCGCCCTGGAGTCGATGATCGACTGCTGTGACATGGGGGGATTCGGAGACGACTACGCCGAGGTCGAGGAATGGCTCGTGGAGGGGGACCTCTGCGCGGCCCAGCCGGCCTACAAGGGAGTGGCCTTCGTGGCCTGAGCCAGCGGGCCCATGAAGTCGGACTCCGGTTCACGATTCGATTTCGGCTACTCCTGGATCTGGAGTCACGGCCACGCCGTGGTGGCGATGGTGCTGGCCCTGGTCTCGGGTGCGCTGCTCGACGCGTCCCCCGCGGCCGCGACCGTCCTCGCCATCCTGGCCATCTGGGCCTTCACCGGGTACGCGCTGATGCGCCTCGTGTTCCGGGCCCACCTGCCCATGGCGCTGCCCTGTCCGGGGTTCATGGACGCCGGCGACGGGGAGGCGGTCGACCTGGGCTGCGGCTCTGGCCGGACCTCGATCATGGTCGGTCAGGCGCGACCCGGCGTCCGGATCACCGGGCTGGACAACTTCAGCGCTCGCTACATCCGCGACCACGGAGAGGAGCGGCTGCTGCGAAACCTGCGGATCGCGGGTGTGGACGATCGCTTCACCCTGCAGCGCGGGGACATGCTCGACCTTCCGTTCGGGGACGGGACCTTCGACGGCGCGGTCAGCTCCTACGCCCTGGATCACCTGGGCAAGGAGATCCCGCAGGCGCTCTCCGAGGTGCGGCGCGTCCTGAAACCCGACGGCCAGCTGCTGCTGATGGTGATCCTCCCCGACCTGGCCATGAACATCGCCTACCCCGGCCTGGTCGGCCTGGCCTTCCCGACCCGGCGCCGCTGGCGCGCGATGCTCCGCGAGGCGGGCCTGGAGGTCGTCGAGGAGCGCGCGGCGCCGGGGGGCGGCTGGTTCCTGGCCACGGCGCGGGGAGCCCCATTCGAGCTGCCTGCGGTCTGACCGCCGACGATCAGAGTCGCTCGGCCGCCAGGATCACCACCGGCTCGTCGGGCAGGCCGTTGGCGTTGGCGGGCACCACGGCGATGGCGTCCAGAACCTCGAAGCCCTCGACGAGCTCGCCGAACACCGCGTACCCCGGCGGGTAGTCGCCATCGATGTCCAGGAACAGGTTGTCCACGTGGTTGATGAAGAACTGCGACGTGGCGCTGTCGGGGACGTCGGTGCGGGCCATGGCGATGGTCCCGCGCAGGTTGGACAGGCCGTTGTAGGACTCGTTGACGATGGGATCGTGGGTGGCCTTGCCCGCCCCTGCCGCGGTCTGCCCTCCACCCTGGATCATGAAGTCCTCGAACACCCGATGGAAGATGGTCGCCCCGAGCCCGTCCGTGCCGTCGTAGAACCCCTCGTCCACGTAGGTCAGGAAGTTGGCCGAGGTGATGGGCGCCAGCTCCTCGTCCAGCTCGATGATCATCGTCCCCAGGGAGGTCTCCATCCGCACCCGGGTGGCGTCGTCGTCGTCGCCGGTGGTGTCGTCGTCATCGGCCGCGTCGTCGTCATCGGCGCTGTCGTCGTCATCGGCCGTGTCGTCGTCTGCAGGTTGAGGGCAGCCCGCCAGCAGGAGGGCGAGGCTCGCGAAGAGGGCAAACAGGGAATATCGCATGGGTCTCTCCGGGCGGTCGGCGCGCGTCAGTTCCAGGGCTGTTCCGTGGCCAGGTGGGCGGCCCCGGCGACCAGCGCCTGGGTCACCTGGTGGTGGAAGTCCAGGTTGAGGGTGTCGAGGGTGTCCGATGAGCTGTCCCAGTGGGGGTTCTCCAGCTCGTAGTCTTCGATGATGAACATGGCGTCGTACCCTTCTGACCAGAAGGGGCCCTCGTCGCCTCACCCGCAGTGGTCGTCGATCTTGAGGACGACCTCCGTCCCCGTGTAGGCCTCGACGCCGTCCGCGAACGCCCCGGCGAGCCAGGCCATCGAGGTCTTGGTCGCCAGGTCCAGGTCCTCTCCGGGCGGGCCGTAGGCCACCATGTCCACGGCGATCATCCCCTCGATGACCTCGCCCGCCGCCGCCGCGTCCGCGGCGTAGGCCTCGGACCCCACGGTGCCGATCTCCTCGTTGGTGAACAGCACGAAGTCGATGCGGGTGGGCAGCTCGCAGGCGGCCAGGATCCGCGCGGTCTCGAGCACCGCGGCCACCCCGCTGGCGTTGTCGTCGGCCCCGGGGGCCAGCTCGGCGCCCCACTCGGAGGTGGAGTCCACGTGGGCACCGATCACCAGGTGGGGAACCTCGGGATCCGGGTCGGCGTCCGCGGGCACCGTTGCGATCAGGTTCCGGTGGCTCTCGGCGGCGTGGGTGTAGGTGTGGAAGTCCACCGCTGCGCCGGCCTCCTCCAGCTCGAGGGCCAGGGCGTCGAGGATCTCGTCCTGCTCGTCGAAGCCGTCCCGGCGGGGGAAGGAGGTGAGGTAGAGCAGCGTGTCCATCAGCCGCTCGCTGTCGACCTGGGCGGCGGCCACCGAGAAGTCGTCGCAGGGCGACGCCGCGGTGTCGTCGTCTCCCGACGTGTCGTCGTCCGCGGTGTCGTCGTCGCCGGCGCCCGAATCGTCGTCGTCGTCGTCGGGGACCGGGGAGGGGCAGCCGCCTGCGGAGACGAGCAGTCCCAGCAGGAGCAGTAGGCAGGGGGACCTGGTCATGGTGAGACGAACCTCCTGCGCGGAAGTGTGCCACATCGGGGAATCCCACCGCGGGGGCACTTGGGCGCGGGCGCGAACTGGGCTAGATTCAGGCGTCTGGCTCGATCGCCAGCTCTCCACCGAGAGGACCACCCGCTGATGAAAGCCTGGAGCGGCGAGCTCACCCCCATCGCCACGGCGCTGCAGGGGTTCGGGGTCCACGTCCTGGGTGCCTGCCGGGACCTGGCGCCCATCATCGCCGTGGTGGTGTTCTTCCAGCTGGTCGTCCTGCGGCAGCCGTTCCCGGACCTGCTCGGCGTGATCGTGGGCCTGGTCTTCGTGGTCCTGGGGCTGGCGTTCTTCGTGCTCGGCCTGGAGATGGGGCTCTTCCCCATCGGCGAGGCCATGGCCGAGGCCTTCGCCCGCAAGGGCAGCCTGGTGTGGCTGCTCCTGTTCGGATTCGGGCTGGGCTTCTCGACCACCGTGGCCGAGCCCGCCCTGATCGCCATCGCCGACGAGGCGGCCGTGGTGGCGGCCAACGGCGGCTTCATCGAGCGCGAACAGGCCGCCATGGACACCTATGCCATGGGCCTGCGCGTGACCGTCGCGCTCTCGGTGGGCATCGCGATCCTCGTGGGCCTGGTCCGCATCATCCGGGGCTGGCCCGTGCACTTCCTCATCATCGGGGGGTACCTGGGCGTCATGGGCATGACGGCCATCGCGCCCACCGAGATCGTGGGCATCGCCTACGACTCTGGCGGGGTGACCACGTCGACGGTGACGGTGCCCCTGGTCACGGCCCTCGGCGTGGGGCTGGCCACCACGATCCGGGGCCGAAATCCGCTGGTGGATGGCTTCGGGCTCATCGCATTCGCCTCGCTGCTGCCCATGGTGTTCGTCATGGGCTACGGCATGCTGGTGTTCGGGTAGGAGGGGGCGATGCTGACGCTGTACGCCGACCTCGTCCGGACGCTGGGCATGATGTGCAAGGACGTGCTGCCGGTCATGGGGCTGCTGGTGTTCTTCCAGCTGGTGGTGTTGCGCCGGCGCCTCCCGGACTGGAAGCGGATGGCGCTGGGGTTCTTCTTCGTGCTCCTGGGGCTGACGCTGTTCCTCGACGGACTGGAGACGGCCCTGTTCCCCATCGGCAAGGCCATGGCGCGCCAGCTGTCGGACCCCGAGTTCGTCCACGGTTCGGCCGCCGCGGCCACCGAACCCGCGTGGTACGCCTTCGGCTGGGTCTACCTCTTCGCCGCCCTGATCGGTTTTTCGACGACCATCGCCGAGCCGGCGCTGATCGCCGTGAGCTTCAAGGCCCAGAAGGTGGCCCGGGGAGGCCTGAACCAGTGGGGGCTGCGGCTTGCGGTCGCCGCCGGGGTGGCCGTGGGGATCTCCATCGGGACGTTCCGGATCGTGACCGGGACGCCCCTGTACCTCTACATCCTCGTCGCGTACGTGATCGTGCTGGTCCAGACGGTCGTGGCGCCGCGCCAGATCATCCCGCTGGCCTACGACTCCGGCGGCGTGACCACATCCACGGTGACCGTGCCGCTGGTCGCCGCGCTGGGGCTGGGGTTGGCCGAGACGATCCCCGGGCGGGACCCGGCACTGGACGGCTTCGGCCTGATCGCGTTCGCGAGCGTGTTCCCGGTCATGAGCGTCATGGCCTACGCCCAGATCGCCCAGGCGCTCACGCGACGGAAACAGAAGAAACTCAGGGAGGGATGAGATGAAGTTCAAGCTCATCGTCTCGATGATCAAAGACGGCGACACCGACCGCATCATCGACGCGGCCAAGGCCGCCGGGGGGACGGGGGCCACCGTGATCCCGGCCCGGGGAACGGGGGTCCACGAGGCCAAGTCGTTCTTCGGTCTGAGCCTGGACGCCCAGACCGACGTGATCCTGTTGCTGGTCGAGGAGCGGGTTTCCCAGCCCGTCCTCGAGGCCATCAACGAGAGTGGCCGCTTCGCGGAGCCCGGCGGCGGCATCGCCATGGTGCTGGACGTCGAGCAGGTGGTCGGGCTGGAGAGTCAGGTCCAGCAGATCGAGAGCCAGGTCGAGAAGCAGGGGCGCTGAGTCCCCCGAAACCGGGCTCGTCCGCGAGGACTCGATTCAGTCGTCCTCGCCGTACCACTCCCCGAGCCCAGGCGGGGGCGTGGGCGACACCACGAAGCCCCGCTCCCCGTCGCTCCAGATCAGGTAGCGACTCTCGTGGGTCTTGTCGTCGTCGTCGAGTCCGCGGCGGACCCGAAAACCGAAACCTGCGCCGTCCGGGGCCACGGCACGGCCGATGAACCAGCCCTCGGGGGGGCTGGACAGGCCGAGGACGGCGGTCTGGGTACAGCCGTCCGGATCCAGGCGGTGGGCGGTGGCCGACAGGACGGGGCAGGCCCCGCAGGCCCCGGTTCCCAGCCACTTGTAGGTGCCCTCGGCCACCACCACCAGGTGGGCCGTCCCCCCGCGCTCGACGGAGTGCACCTCGAGCCGGGAGTCGTACCAGTGCGGCTCCACGGTGGTCCTGGCCTCGGCGCCCCGGCACAGGAGGAAGGGCCCTCGGGTGGGATCCCTGAGCAGGTAGGCCTGCGCACCACCGGCGGCCACCTCCGGCTCGGTGGGCAGGGCCATGGTGACCACCCTCGGGCTGGGCTGCCCGGGCGCGTACTGGTAACCATCGGGCTCGTTCTCGAAGCGCAGCAGCGTGTCCACCTCGGCGCCTGGACGGTAGAACCACCTCAGCCCCGGCTCGTGGGCCAGCATCTCGAAGCCGGGCCGGGCGGGAAAGGTCAGCGGAGGGGAGATCTCCTGCGCGTTCCAGGTCGAGGGCTCGCCGAACTCGCGGTCCGCGGAGGAGGACAGGAAGGACTCCTGGCCCTCGTGCCCCCGGTCGTTGTCCACCAGGTCGACCAGCACCCGGACCGCGGTGACCGGCGCCTGGCGGGTCGGAGGCCACAGCCCCGGGGGGAGGGTCGCCTCCAGGTGCCACCCGCCCTCCACGGGGATCAGCCGGGAGCTGGCCCCGGTCGCGTCGTCCCCGTCGCGGCGGTCCAGGACCA